>JANYBL010000062.1 GCA_025360815.1 Burkholderiales bacterium | reverse complement strand
GAGCATAGCATTTTGCGCACTGCATGGGCTATGGCATTGGGATGGCGATCACAAATTGTGACCACCAAAGTTAATCCGTCACCGCTCCCTTCGAGGCCGTCCCCACCAACTTAAAATACTTCCCTAACACCCCGCGCGTATATCGTGGCGCGGGTGCTGTCCACGCCGCCCGCCGCTTCTCAATCTCCGCCGCATCCACGTTCACATCCACATTCAATGTGAATCAGCAACTGTTTCACATTGATATTCATCTGAAGCACCTATGCGCGAACCTGCTCAAGCTGCAATCCGCTCAATATCCTTCAACTGCCCCTTGATCGCCTCGCGCACTTCCTCAAGATCGTAATCTGCTTGCAGCCCCAACCAGAATCCTTCACTGGTTCCAAAAGCAACCGCGAGGCGCAGTGCGGTATCGGCAGTAACACCACGCTTGCCGAGCACGATTTCATTGATGCGGCGCGGCGGCACGCCGGTGGCGCGCGCTAGCGCGTTTTGGCTGACGTTCATCGGCAGAAGAAATTCTTCAAGTAGAATTTCGCCGGGATGAATATTGGGTAATGTTTTCGTTTTCATTTGCTGAATCCTCAGTGGTAATCCACGATTCCAACATCGACAACGCCAGCTTCGCTCCAGCGAAAACATATGCGCCACTGGTCGTTAATACGGATGCTGTACTGACCCTTCATGTTGCCCTTAAGTGCTTCCAGTCGATTTGCAGGCGGTATGCGCAAATCATCGAGTCGCCTTGCGTTATTCATCATACGAAGCTTGCGCCGTGGGATGGATTGAATTTCAATCGGCAGGCGGCGTGAAACCTCACCTTGCCAGACTCGTTCCGCCTCTTTGTCCGCGAAGTTTAAGATCATATATAGCCATACCGCTGAACGTTATATAACGTCAAGCGTTATGCAATCAATCCGTCACCGCCCCCTTAGAAGCCGTCCCCACCAACTTAAAATATTTCCCCAACACGCCCCGCGTATATCGTGGCGCGGGTGCTGTCCACGCGGCGCGGCGCTTCTCAATCTCCGCCGCATCCACGTTCAACTGAATCAGCAACTGCTTCGCATCAATCGTCACGCTGTCGCCCTCATGCACGAGCGCAATCGTGCCGCCCACATACGCCTCGGGTGCGACGTGGCCGACCACCATGCCCCAGGTGCCGCCAGAGAACCTGCCATCGGTGATGAGGCCTACTGTTTCGCCCATGCCTTTGCCGATCAGCGCACTGGTGGGTGCCAGCATTTCGCGCATGCCGGGGCCGCCTTTGGGGCCCTCGTAGCGCAGCACGACGACGTCGCCGTGGGTGATTTTGTCGGCCATGATCGCCTCCATCAATTCGGGCTCGGAATCGAACACGCGGGCCGGGCCGGTGATGACGGGATTTTTGAGGCCGGTGATTTTGGCGACGCAGCCTTCGGTGGCGAGATTGCCTTTGAGGATGGCTAAGTGGCCTTCTTTGTACATCGGATTGTTATACGGGCGGATCACATCTTGGTCGGCTCTTGGTGAGTCGGGAATATCCTTCAATGTTTCGGCAATGGTCTTGCCGGTGATGGTCATGCAATCGCCGTGCAAGAGGCCCGCGTTCAACAACATCTTCATCACTTGCGGAATGCCGCCCGCTTTGTGCAAATCGACCGCGACATATTTGCCGGAGGGTTTCAAATCACAGAACACGCCCACCTTGCGGCGCATGCGCTCGAAATCATCGATTGTCCATTCCACATCGGCGGCATGCGCGATCGCCAGGAAATGCAGCACCGCGTTGGTCGATCCGCCTACCGCCATGATGACCGCGACCGCGTTCTCCAATGATTTGCGGGTAACAATATCGCGCGGGCGAATATTATTTTTAATGGCATTCAACAACACCCGCGCACTTTCTTCAGTGCTCTCAATTTTTTCGTAATCTTCCGCCGCCATGGTGGACGAAAACGGTAGCGACATGCCGAGCGCTTCAAACGCGGATGACATCGTGTTCGCGGTGTACATGCCGCCGCACGCACCCACGCCGGGAATTGCGCAGCGCTCGATGCAGCCGAAATCTTCCTCGCTCATCTTGCCCGCGTTAAATGCACCCACGGCTTCAAACACGCTCACCACTTGTAAATCTTGGCCCTTGTGATGGCCGGGTTTGATCGTGCCGCCATAGACAAAAATCGCCGGGATATTGATACGGCAAATGCCAATCATCGCGCCTGGCATATTTTTGTCGCAGCCGCCGATGGCTAATAAGCCATCCATAAACTGCGATTGGCAAACGGTCTCAATCGAATCGGCAATCACCTCGCGCGAGACCAGCGAATATTTCATGCCTTCTGTGCCCATCGAAATACCGTCGGTGACGGTGATGGTGCCAAACATTTGCGGCATGCCGCCTGCCGCGCGAATCGCGATATCCGCTGCATCGGCTAACGGGCGAATGCCCGCGTTGCACGGGTTGAGTGTGGAATGTCCACTAGCCAAACCGACGAATGGTTTTTTGAAATCATCATCCTGATAGCCGATGCCGCGCAACATCGAGCGATTCGGTGCACGCTCGTTACCTTGGGTGATGGCGAAGGAGCGGTATATTGGGTTGTTGGGTTTAAGGGGAACCGTCATGATTTTTTCGTCCAGTTTTCGATTTTTAGTTTAGGAACACGCTTGAACTCGCGCTCGTTATTCGTTATCAGGGTCAAATTTTCAGCCAATGCATGGGCTGCGATCCAGAGATCATTTGCGCCTATCGGTGTGCCTTTGCGTTGCAAGTAGGTACGCAATTCAGCATAGCAGGGCGAAACATCTTCATGGATTGGCAAGACAGGAATGTGGTCGATAAATTCACTTATTACGTTGCGTGCCGTCTGCGGAGCATGGCTTCTTTCCGCACCCCAAAGCATCTCAGCGTGTGTGATGACTGAAATGCCTGCATCCCCACGGTCAAGTTTTTCAAAGGTGGCAACGACATCAGGCATTTTTCGGTGACAAATGTATATGCAGATATTTGTATCGAGCATGTAACGCATCATTTTTTCTTGGCCGCCACTTTTGACAGCACTTTGCCAGCCGGTTTCGTTTTCGTTTTTATTACTGGCTCGTCAAACATCGCCGAAAAATCACGCTCTTGCGGTGGTAAATCGACGCGCCCTTCTGCAAAAAAATCCGACGGCATCGATTGGAGTATTTCAACGATGGCACCAAGATTTTCCGCACGCTCCACCAACACCAGCTCTCGACCCCGCCGCTTGATCTCAAACGTTTTTCCCGCCTCAAGGTTAAACTCATGCGGAATACGCACCGCAATGGAGTTGCCGCTTTTGAAAGTTCGGGTGGTAGCTTTAAGTGCATTCGTTTTCATGGCAACCTCCTTAGTCACTACAGTCTTCATTAAGATATACTGACTGTATATACATTTTTTCATTTCTGCAAGTTGCTGTTTTGCTGTTGTCGATTTGTTAGGTAATGATAAAAACAGCCTTGCAGTTAATTATCATGTTAAATTTTACCGGTAGAAACCCATGCTAATCCATCCTCAGTTTGATCCCATTATTTTTTCCTTCGGCCCGCTCGCGGTGCGCTGGTACGGCCTCATGTATGTGCTGGCGTTTGTGTTGTTTGTGGTGTTGGGGCGGATGCACTTGAAGCGGCGGCCGGATATGGGTTTTACCGCAAACGACCTAGATGATCTGCTGTTTTACGGCATTCTTGGTGTGATTTTGGGCGGGCGTTTGGGCTATATTGTTTTTTACAAAGCCAGCTACTACCTCGCGAATCCGATTGAAATTTTTTATGTGTGGCAGGGCGGCATGTCGTTTCATGGCGGGTTTCTCGGCGTGCTGGTGGCGATGTGGCTTTATGGACGGCGCACCAAGCGCACGTTTTTTCAAGTTACCGATTTCATTGCGCCGCTGGTGCCGACCGGCTATGCGGCAGGGCGGCTGGGTAATTTTATTAACGGTGAATTACCGGGACGGATTACCGATGCGAATGTCTGGCCTTGGGCGATGTGGTTTCCGCTCACTGATCCTGCTGGCCCGGTCGCACGCCATCCTTCGCAACTCTATCAATTGGCGCTGGAAGGCTTGCTGCTGTTTGTCATCTTGTGGCTTTACAGCAAAAAGCCGCGACCCGTTGGCGCGGTGTCAGCACTGTTTCTGATGGGGTATGGTGCTGGGAGATTCATTACCGAATTTGCGCGCGAGCCGGATAGCTTTTTGGGCTTTTTGGCGTTGGGCTTTTCGATGGGCCAATGGCTATCGTTGCCGATGATTGTTGCGGGCGTCGTGCTGTTTGTTATTTCAGTCCGAAAACCACCACCCCGAAGTACGCCTCCCGTCAAAAAGGCCGCTTGACGCATGTTAACGGCCAGCTGATTTGTTGCGTGGCACAATTTGTTTGAATTTAGTTTAACTTGTTGCTATTCAAGGGTTTTCAGACTTTAGCGTTGGAAGAGGGCGGTCTCATGGGGGTGTTACGATGAAATTTTGTATCGTGGGCGCTGGCGCAATCGGCGGATTTGTTGGCGCGAAATTAGCGTTGGCTGGCGAAGACGTCACCTTCATCGCGCGCTGGAAAAACCTCGACGCCATTCGCGCGAACGGCATGGCCGTCAAGTTGCAAGACGGCACATCACTCCATGCCGATACTGTTAAAGCCACCGACAGCTTCGCCGCCGTCGGTCACGTCGATTGCGTCATCTTGGCGCTCAAATCGCATCAGGTTGAATCAATCGTTCATCAGCTTGAGCCGTTGTTCGGCCCGAAGACCACCGTCATTACGATGCAGAACGGGATTCCGTTTTGGTATTTCCACAATCACGGTGGCACACTTGCCGGCAACACCGTGAAGACGGTTGATCCGCGCGGCGTTTGCAAGGATGGTATCGCTGCCGAGCGCATCATTGGCTGCGTCGTCTACCCCGCGACGGAATTGGTCGCGCCCGGTGTGGTGCGGCATATCGAAGGCGAGCGTTTCCCGTTGGGCGAGTTGGACGGTAGCGCCAGCAATCGGGTGAAGGATTTATCCGATGTATTCGCCAAGGCTGGTTTAAAAGCGCCCGTGCTGGAAAACGTCCGCAATGAGATTTGGCTCAAGTTGTGGGGCAATTTGACGTTCAATCCAATTTCCGCGTTAACCCATGCGACGTTGCAAGATATTTGCCAGAATGAACACGGCCGCTCGTTGGCCACCAACATGATGCGCGAGGCCCAAACCGTTGCCGAAACACTCGGCGTGACGTTTCGCGTGAGCCTTGACAAGCGAATTGATGGTGCTGAGAAAGTTGGCAAACACAAAACCTCGATGTTGCAAGATGTCGAAGCCGGGCGCGCCATCGAGATTGATGCACTGGTCGGCGCAGTGATCGAGTTGGGCGAACTTACCAACACGCCAACACCAACGATCCGCGCGATCTATCAAGCGTCGAAATTGCTCGCGCATACGATGGAAACCGAGAAAATCGCGGTGCGAGGGATTTCGCTGCCGCAAGTCTAGGATTGGTGCGGCGTCCTACACACTTCTGACCTGAACGCCTCGTCGAAACTCGCGTTTGATCAGCCCTTTTTCCGAGCCCAGATCTTCGCGATTTAAAGCAGCGCATCCGGGAACTCGCAGGCGGTGTTTCCGGGATCAAACGCCACCGGCCCAATACGGCGAATGGCTGCTTCTGCAGCTTTGCGCGTTTGTGATAAAGATGAGGACTGCATATGTGATGTGAGGGTTTTCTACGGCATGACCTCATTTAGCTGGAATGTATTCTCGCTAAAAATTAAAGGTTTTGGTATATCACTCGATGGGCAAGCGAATTGGATCGATGATACATTTTGTCATCTGCCTAATGGATTGAGTCAATACGGCACACCCGCTTTGCTGGCATTGTCAAAATTTCAAAACGGTGATGTCTGTCAAGTGCTGGCACAAGAAGCTGCTGAAAATCATTGCTAAATTTACTTAAGGAATTGATAACATGCATCCTTCTTCTACGTCCACACCGCACTCAGCCATGAAAAAGCGGTTCATCATCATTGTTGGCGTTATTGTAGGGCTCATCGCCGTCAGTGCCATCTTATGGAAAGATCATGAACACCCTGCCGCAAACGGGCTCGCTACAACGCGAGACAAGCCGCGCAGTGCTGTCGCTACCGCTGCCCCTTCGTCGTTCAATGCATTAAAAGCCATTGGCGACGGCCACCTGACTTATTGGCCTCACACCCCGCGCGTGCTCAAAGAACAGTTGAACTTGCCAAGCGCCGACCCTCGAAAAACATTTTTACTGGCGCGTTCACCGGAAGATGCGGCGTGGCTAGACAAGTACGGCTTCCCGACATCAATAGATGAGACGAGGCTAGAAAAAATGAGTGACGAGGAACTGATAAGCGCCAATCGCGAAGGGGATCGTAATGCATATGTCCATCTGCATATTCGCCAGATGCAAAAAGCATATGACAATCCGGGCACTGATTTGCCGTTGTTTACCGGACAATACTTGGTCAACAATCCCTATATGGCGTATAAGGTTGTGATTGAAGCGGAAGCCTTGCTTAAGCAGTTTAATGCTCTATCTTATGCACCTGAGGTGCGCACAGCTGAGCGTGTTGCTATTGCGAGCAAGTTGGCAACAGTATACGAGGATGCGGGCGCGATGCTGAGCTTGCATGATACTGCCCATGAGAGAAAAATTTATACGGAGTTGCTCCTGCTTAGAACTTTTCCAGATAAAGGTGACTATATTCAAACTTCTGCAGCGAGCTTGATGGCGGGTATCGCCGACTATGCGATGAATAATGGAGTCAATGGGCAGCCTGGCGAACAGGTCATTTCACCACGACCAGCTTTGCGTAGAGATACATCAGGACAAATACCAAAAACTTATTATGTGCGTGAGTAACTTGCAGGCCTAACATGCGCCGGATATCAGCGCGAGCGTGCTAATGAAAAATCCCCTGACTTGGTCAGGGGATTTTCACATTTCACGGGCTGGACAACCCGGTGTCATCAAGACTTGATTGACAAAAAATCAACTTCCCCGAATCTTCAAAATTTTATCGAGTTCACGCGCTAATTGGGCGAAGTGTAAGCGCGTGGGTTTGTCGCTCGTTCGCAGCTCTGCGGCGGTCAATTCCGCTCTCAGATCCTTCATGCCTTGAATAGCGGCAGGCCGTAGGTCCATCGTCAGCTCGGTCAGCATTGATGAGATCAGCATATTGAGACTTTTAAATTTTTGTACATCGCCCGAGAACGTTTTTAGGTGCTCTATAAATTCACGTTGTAACTCGCGCCGATAAATATCAACTTTTGGATGATGTTGCGCCGCTTCGCGGAATACGCTTTTTTGCACGCGGTTTAAATAATGATTGGCCGTCATGCCGCTGCCCGGTGCCAGTGATTCGGCGTCTTCCATCACTTTAAAGCGGATCGGTTGCAGCATCTCGCTCAGAATATATTTCTGAGCGTCAACGACAGGGCCGGTTGCGTTAATGATCGAAATGCGGTTCAACACGCGTGGATCCGTGAGCCATTTAGGCGTGGTCAAGGCATCGTCAAGCAAAAATTTGATCGCAGCTTGCTGTTCTTTCGGCGTCGTGCGGACGAACGTGTCGCCACCGCGGCCGCCTAGATAGCGTGTCTCGCGCACACCGCCGATGATTTTTACCACGGAGCCAATATATTGTGCACGTTGCGTAATGAGTTGATAGTACGTTTCTTGCAGCACATCGTAATCTTCGCCCAATCTGGTGGTGGCAGGGATCAAACGTGCGGCGGCACGTTCGAGCGAGCTGAGGGAAAGCTTGGTAGATTCAACGCGCTCTTTACCAATATTTTCGGTGAGCACGTCGGGGTCTAAAAACGCGGCGACGTCTTCACCGCCAAACAGGAGAAGTGGCTCTGTTAATTGCCGCGCAGCCATTTTATCGAGCTCGGCAATTTCGTCATTTGCGTCTTTCTTGCCGAGCGGTTTGTAACCCCACTCAATGGCAAAAAAATCATAAGGCCCCAGCTTGGGCACAAAACTGGTTACGCCATCCTTAGGCTGCGCGACGGAATTAAAGCGACCATAAGACATAATCGACGCATTGGTGCCGTTGCTGTTCATGAAGCTGGGATTGCGCAAATCCTTTACGCGGTAGGCAGTAGAGGCGCGGTTGTTGTGCCGCAAGCCAAGTGTGTGGCCGATTTCGTGGGTAACGCTTGCGCGTAATAACTCACCCATCACTTCATCGCTGAGCGGCAGTTGCGTTACGCGTTGGTCAGAAGAGCCAGCCTGGATAAAATAAGAACGCCCCAGAAAAGCTAACAAATCGTTCCAGAAAATTACATGCGCCGACAATACCTCACCCGTACGCGGGTCAAGGATACTGGGCCCCATGGCGTTGGCAATCGGTAGAGCAACCCAGCGAATCACCGAATGGCGCGCATCTTCAGCGTCCCATTGTGGATCTTCGGTCTTGGTGGGCGCTAATTTGGCCGTGATGGCCTTTTTAAAGCCTGCTGCCTCAAGCACAGGCTGCCATGCTGCGACACCTTCAATAAAATATTTACGCCACTTTGCGGGCACTTCTTCGGCGATGTAAAACGTGATTGGTTTAACTGGCTCAGATATGGCGGCGTCGGGATTTTTTTTCTCTAGCCGGAATCGCGTAATGTATTCACGAACCCGCGAGCCCGTACGCTCGCCGCCAAATTCGATGTAAGGTTGCGTGAAATAGCCGACACGATCATCCGCAAAACGGCCTTGCATGGGTGTATCGGGGAGTAGTGCCAGGCTGTAGTGAACCAATGCTGTTTTGGAGGGGTTACGCTGCGTAGCAGGCATTTGCGGCAGGGCAAAGGCGGCGAAAGTGAGTGTGGCACGAGCTTCCACATTACCTGCAAAGACCTTGACCTGATTGATCAGGCTGCGTGAAGGGTCAACCCCGCCGAAGCCCATTGGCCCCATGTTGCCCGCATCAATCAAATCACCTGACGTGGTTTGCAGCAAGCGAGTAACGTCAATCACCGGCCATTTTTCTTTGTTCGTTACTTTCTTGCTTTCCTTGGTCATTTCTTTTGACGCTGACAACAAGGTCGCCGGTTCTGGCTGAACAGAGGCGATTTTTTTATTGTCCTGGATAACGCTAGTTTGTTCTGAAACGATGGGCGCAGCAGCCGGGTCAACTGGCTTGAAAGCCTCGCCAGACGGTGAGTTTGGCATACTCCCCTGGTCTTTTTCAGCGCCCTTTGCGTTGTCATTTTTTTCTTTTTCGAGTGCCATTTTTTCGTCGGCGCGCAGCTCCAGCGAGCGTTCGCTACCTTCAGTTTCGACCCAAAATGACATCGCGATCGGCGCCAAATCAACGACATCGGCAGCTGCCTTTAACTCATTTAACCCGCGATTCTGGTATGACACCGAGCGCAGCAAAATGCGGTTATCGACGCGCTCAAAGCGCAGCACACGATAGCCCAGCGGCAAGCCGTTAAAACCGCCGCCGACGCTGGCTTGTGAAATTTCAACCGACCACAGTAAATCGCGTCCCAACAATTTTTCAGGGATCTCAAACAGATGGCGGTCTTTAACCTTGTGATAAAGCAGCATGCCGCGCGAGGTTTTGGCGTCCTTGGTAATCACATCTTCGTATTTGCGCAGTTCGCCAGGCCCGGGCATCGAGCCGCCTGCCGCAATCAATGCGGCGCCTGCTGCCGCTGGGGGCTTTGGTGCAGATTTATCGGTGCTATTGTCGCGGGCTGAAGTGGGGGCTGCGGATGCCGAGGGCGCGGGCAACGGGCGCATTGCAACGCATGACGCAAGAAACAAAGCCGCAAGCACGATCGAACTGTGGGTAGCTGCACCCGCAACAATGCTCGTTGTCAAACGGCGCCGCATATTTTCAGCGAATGCAGTCGGTAAAGTGAGTCGAGATAGGTGATTTTTCGATTTCATGGTGTGGCCGACAGGCTTTGGAATTATCAACAAATTGAGATTTCATTGTAGAACGAAGCACGGTTTGCAGCGTGCGCAAATGCGATGTTTTGCAGAACATTTCGATCGATTACGCGCATTTTCGGCAAAATCACCAAATTCTTAGACGCCTAGCCGAACAAAAATAACAAACGTGACCTTATGACACAACAAAACAGTGGCAAATTCCACGATGTTCGCGTAAACTTTGTTTGTGCAATGCAGCAATACAGGTTTAAAGCATCGCCAGAACTTAAGCAGTAATGTCGTTAAGCAGTAATTTACGTTCATCGTCCCCGCCCTCGCTGTTCATTTGATCCCGTCGCTTTTCTGCGGATCGCCCTGAATCGCAAAACGGTTGGCGCCGATGTTAGTGCGCCGCCAATTCAATTCCACCAAAACAAACCAGTGTGTCATTGATTGCTGTTTCCGCTTCCGTTCGCGGACGGCGCATCTTTGCGATTCGCGGATTTTCCGCACCTATAGGCTCAGCCATCGGAATGGTGTTGCCGGAAGAAATGAACATGACTCAAAAATTTGAAACCCTTGGCTTGATTAAGCCCATTCTCGAAGCCATTGCTATCACCGGCTACACCACGCCAACCGAGGTGCAAGCGCAAGCTGTGCCGGAAGCCTTGGCTGGCCGTGATTTGCTGGTCTCTTCACAAACAGGCAGCGGCAAAACCGCTGCGTTTATGTTGCCTGCCTTGCAAGCGTTGAGCGAGCCCGCTAAAGTTGCAGGCCGTGGCGTGCGCGTGTTGGTGCTCACTCCCACCCGTGAGCTCGCGATGCAAGTCACGAAAGCGACTGAAACGTACGGACGCAATTTGAAGCGCATCAAAACCGTCTCGATTGTCGGTGGCATGCCATACCCGGTGCAAAACCGTTTGCTCAAAGCCGGTGCCGATATTTTGGTTGCAACCCCTGGTCGCTTACTCGATCAGATGCAATCGGGTCGTGTTGATTTGTCCCGCCTGGAAATGCTGGTGCTTGACGAGGCCGACCGTATGTTGGACATGGGCTTCAAGGATGATTTGGAAGCGATCGTTGCGCAAACACCGGCAGAACGTCAAACATTATTGTTCTCGGCCACTATCGATAACAACATTGCCCGTCTTGCGACCGGCATGCTGAAAAACCCGGTTCGCATTGATGTCTCAGGCCAAGCCGCCAAGCACGAAAACATTGAGCAGCGTTTGCATTTTGCTGATGACATGGCCCATAAAAATCGCCTGCTAGATCATCTTTTGCGCGACGTTGATATGCAGCAAGCGATTGTCTTCACGTCCACCAAACGGGCGGCCGATGACTTGGCCAATGATTTGCACGCACAGGGCTTCGCCGCTGGCGCATTGCACGGCGATATGAAACAAAGCGCGCGTACCCGTACCTTGGCGATGTTGCGCAAGGGTGGCATTCAAGTGTTGGTGGCGACGGACGTTGCCGCCCGCGGTATCGACGTCCAAGGTATTTCGCACGTCATCAATTATGATTTGCCGCGCCAAGCGGAAGATTACGTCCACCGTATTGGCCGCACAGGTCGTGCCGGGCGTAACGGTATCGCAATTTCGTTGGCGAACGTGCGCGAGCAATTCACGGTGCGCTCGATTGAACGTTTCACCTCGCAGGCGATTCCGGTTTCGGTGATCCCTGGTTTGGAGCCGAAGCAGCGTGTATTCGATAAAAAGCCGGGTACGGCGATGAAGAAGTTCGGTGGCGGCAATGGCGGCGGCACTAAGCGCCCGCACTCATCAAGCCCGGGTTTCGGCGCGCGCCGTGATGGTGGCGCTGGTGTCGGTGCAGGTGCTGGCACGGGTGTGGGCACGCGCGCTGGTGGTCCAAGCGGCGGTTATGCCAACGCCAGCAAAAAAGCCGGTACGGGTGTTGCGAATTGGTCTAAGCCAGCGGGCGCATTTGCTGGGAAATTCGCCGGTAAATCCGATGCAAAGCGTGAGGGGGGCCAAGAGCGCGGTGAAGCGCGCGGATGGAGCGGGAAGCCCGCCGAAGCCCGCGGCGAAAAGAAAACATTTGCGCCGCGTCCTGCGCAACGTCGCGCTGCTGCATAGTCGGCTAAACCCGCAATTCAAAAAGCCCGCTTCCCGCGGGCTTTTTTTTAGCCGCTGTCGATAAGTGAAGCACGGGCTGTTTGGGGTGGCGCGGTAGAATAGGACGAAGCAAAAAAATACGTAAATCCTTATTTTCGAGGCACCAACGCAAATGCCAACAAAAATCGCTTTCATCGGTTTGGGAAACATGGGCGGCCAGATGGTTCGGCGGCTGCTAAACCAAGGCCACGCTGTCAAGGTGTTTGCACGCCGTGCTGAGGCCATGAAGCCATTTGTTGTAGCTGGGGCGACTGCTTCAAACTCGGCGCTCGATGCGGCCCTTGAGGCCGATGTTATTTTTACCAATGTCACCACGACGGCGGATGTAGAAGCTGTTTTATTGGGCGAACAGGGCGCTATCCACGCCGCAAAATCAGGCGCCACGGTCTGCGATTTTTCGACTATTGATGCGATTGCCAGCAGGCGCATCGCCGCAGCCTTTGCAACAAAAAATATCGCGTTTTGTGACTGCCCGGTATCCGGGGGTGTGGCCGCCGCCGAAGCCGGTTTACTCACTATTTTTGTAGGTGGTACCGTTGAGGCACTAGAACGCGTGACGCCATTGCTGGAAATTCTCGGCAAAAATATTTTCCATATGGGCGATGTCGGTGCGGGGCAAATCACCAAAGCGTGCAATCAGACCGTTCAGGTCATCAATATTCAAGGCATTGCCGAAGCGATGTTACTGGCGCGGAGTCACGGTGTTGCGCCCAGCAAGGTGGTTGATGCCTTGATGGCCGGGATGGCCGGTTCAAAAATGCTCGACTTGATGGGGCACAAAATGGCTGCGCGGGATTTTGAGGCGAACATCGAAGCGCGCCTGCACTATAAAGACTTCGGATTGGTGCAGGACTTGGCAACGCAACAAAACTTAGCACTACCTGCTGTCGCGTTGGTGCATCGGCAATTGTCAACACTGATGGGAAACGGCTGGGGCACGATGGACACCTGCAATTTGCTGAGAGTGCTTGAGAGCGAACAACCAACCTCAAAATAGAAATGATGAAATTAGATACCAAACTTTCGCACCTTGGCCGAACCCCGGTCAACACCCCGGACACCGTCAATGTACCGATGCATCGTGCCTCGACGGTATTGTTTGATTCGTTAGCGCAACTCCACGAAACACAGCGCCGCTGGGAAGCTGATGAGCAAATTCCTACTTATGGCGTGTTCAACATGCCGCAGGCTTTGGCGCTTGAAAACGCGGTGGCTGAGATCGAAGGCGGTTATCGTGCGGTGACATTTCCGAGCGGGTTGGCCGCTGTGGCCGGGGCATTATTGGCAGTGGTGAAGTCAGGCGATCATGTGTTGATGACCGATTCCTGTTACGGCCCCAGCCGCCGATTTTGCGAAACATTTTTGAATCGAATGGGGGTTGAGACCACGTTTTACGATCCGCTGCTCGGCGCAGGCATTGCGGCGTTAATTCGCCCCAACACGACCGTTGTCTATGCCGAAAGCCCCGGCTCGCATACGTTCGAAATTCAGGATATTCCTGCAATGGCTAAAGCGGCGCATGCCAAAGGTGCGGTCGTCATGATGGATAACGCATGGGCAACGGGATTGTTTTTTAACGCGTTTGAACATGGTGCGGATTTGGTGATTCAACCTGCCACCAAATACTACGCAGGCCATTCCGATGTGTTGATCGGCTTGGTGATTGCGAATGAAAAAACTTGGCCGCAACTCAAACATTCAGCCTACCAATTGGGCCAACGGGCATCGCCCGACGACTGCTTCCTCACGCTGCGCGGCATGCGCACGATGGGGGTAAGGTTGCGCCAACATCAAAGCTCGGCGTTGCATGTGGCGAAATGGTTGCAAACCCGCCCGGAAGTGGGGCGGGTGCTATATCCGGCGCTGGAGACAGACCCGGGGCATCGAATCTGGAAGCGCGATTTCATAGGGGCGACGGGCCTATTTAGCGTTGAATTAAAGCCCTGTTCCGACCAGCAATTGGCGGCGATGATTGACGGTTACGAACTATTCGGTTTGGGCTATTCGTGGGGTGGGTTTGAAAGCTTGGCGATGCCTGCCGATTTACGCGATGGTAGACAGCATCGATGGCAGGGTGGGGCCCTGTTGCGTTTTAGCATTGGGCTCGAAGATCCCGACGATTTGATCCGCGATTTGGAAGCGGGGCTAAACAGGATGGCTGAAACGAACGGCTAAAACAAGCAGCTGCGGCAAGTACGTCAGTCGAGCACCTAAATCGAGCGCCTAAAAACCCCTGCTAAAACTTAAACTGCAAACCGATTGACACGTTGTCTGCGCTAAACGGACTGCCGAAAGTGTTGCCAGTGTTGCCGCTTAAACGGTAGTAACGTTCCAACTCCAGCCGCAAGCCCACACTCTTTGTTAGTGAATACTGCACGCCCAACCCTAGTCGCGATTGTGAAAATAATCGCGGCGCACCATACGCATTGAAATCGGCGCCCGCCGAGGCCAGACTAGCGGACCCACTAAAATTGGCATCACTTCGCACCGCTTGTACGCCAGCGCGCGCCGTGATGGAAAGCCGATCCATGACCGGCAATGTACTAACCAAATCCAACCCATATCCGCGCGCAGTCGCTTTGACGGCAGAAGCATAAATATTGAAGGGATCGGCAACACCGGTAACGGCATTGGCTGCCCGTAAATTATTGACGCTGGCTTCAACACCAAACAGCGGTGAGGCCTGATAATGCAGCTTCAAACCATAACGCAAGTTGCGGTCAGTCAACAGAACGCTGGGGGAGGCGATTTTGAAGTCCCACGACGTCACATAATCCGCGTTCGGGCTTGGCTTAAATTGGCCGGCTGGCGCCAGCGTTGCGCTACTGATGTTTTGCGCGAACGAGGACATGGGCGCCGCGGTCGCAAGCAGCGCAAACGCAGCGAAAATGAGATTGAATCGAATAGGGACATTTTTCATGTTGAATCCTTTGCTTTCTCTTTGTGTTGCTCTAGGATTGCGCCGGTTCTAAAAATGCTGCTGTATTTGAAGCTGCTGCGGACTGTCTAGATAAACCTAGAGCGCTTCACGTAAATGACCTGCTTGGAGCGTGATATTGACGATTAGTTCGCCAATATTGGTTTCGGTATTGATGGACCGCACAGTAACGATTTTTGTACCAGAATATAACGACCTAAACAACGATAAAACTTTATTGCTTGGGTGTCAAATTCAGCAAAAATGTCGCCACAAGTAGACAAGGGCTGCCGTAGTGCGCCCGCCTACAACCGCCGCAGCAGCAAACCTTTCAAATAATCGCCTTCCGGAAAGTTCAACGCAACCGGGTGGTCAATGCCACCACTTAAATGTCCAATGATTTGCGCATCCACATTGGCATCAAGTGCCGCACCGGCAATAATTTTTTGAAACAATTCTGCCGAGATGCCGCCGGAACAAGAGAACGTCATCAAGCGGCCGCCCGGACGCAACAGTTTAAAGCCCAATAAGTTGATATCTTTGTACGCGCGGGTTGCTTTTTCGGCATGACGCGCCGTCGGCGCAAATTTTGGTGGATCGAGAATAACGAGATCAAAACTCTTGCCCATATCGCGCAGTTTGCGCAGCGCTGCAAAAACATCGGCTTCCCAAAACTCTGACCTTTCTGCATTAAACCCGTGGAGCGCCACATTGCGCTCGGCCGCCGCCAGCGCGGGTCCGGAACTGTCTATTGACAGCACTGAATTCGCACCGCCCGCAAGGGCTGCCACACTCATCGTGCCCGTGTAACAAAAGCAATTCAGTACGTCGGCGCTATTCGATAGCGATCGCGTGAGCGCTCGGTTTTCACGCTGGTCGAGATAGAAGCCCGTTTTGTGACCGTTCACAACATCAACGAAAATCTTCAAACCGCTTTCAATGATCTCTACTTCGCCAGCTAAAGGTTCACCCAAGACCAAACCATTGCGCGGCAGCAAACCTTCCAGCGCCCGCACATCGGCATCTGATCGCTCGTAAATGGTTTTGGTACCCGATTCATCCAACAGTATCTGAGCCAATAAATCACGTTGCGGTTCCATCCCCGCCGTGAGAATTTGCAACACCACCACATTGCCATAACGATCGGCAATCACGCCGGGCAAACCGTCTGATTCCGCGTGCAGCAAGCGCATTGCGTTAGTGGTGTTGAGCAGCGACGCGCGACGCTCAATAGCGGCCTTGATGCGATGCCGAAAAAAAGCAGCATCAATCACATCGCTTTCGACAAACGACAATGCACGCGCCGCAATCTGCGAATGCTCGCTAAAAGTGGCGTAGGCTAGGAACCGTCCGTCCTCTGCGACTGCCGACACAATATCGCCAGAGACCGCGCCAGTACTAGGGTTTGAGCCGGCGCCGTCTTTAATGGCGCCGGAGAATATCCACGGGTGTTTGCGCAGCAATGATTTTTCACGGCCTGCGTTGATGACGATTTTCTTCAAATTTCTATTCATCAGCTATTGTAGCGTCAACAACAGGAGTCGGATTGTAGAGCGCCGTATAATTGAAATATGAATACGCCCAACCTTCTACCCGAATCGCCGTCGTCTCCACAAAGTGACGAAAAGCATCACCGCCCTATCCGCAGCTTCGTGCTGCGCCAAGGGCGCTTGTCGCCGGGGCAAGCACGCGCTGTTGATGCATTAAGTCCTGAATTTGCATTGCCGTTTTTGGTGGACACCAAACTCAATGCCGTCCAAATTTTTGGTAACGCAGCGCCCACCATCATCGAAATCGGCTTTGGCATGGGCAACACAACCGCTGATATTGCCAGCGCCACGCCCGATAAAAATTTCATCGGTATTGAAGTGCATACGCCCGGCGTGGGCAGTTTGCTGAAGATGATTGCCGTGCGACAGCTCACCAACCTACGCATTATTCAGCACGATGCGGTAGAAGTTTTGCGGGATATGGTGGCGGACGATTCGCTCGCTGGATTCCATATTTTTTTCCCCGATCCATGGCCCAAAAAGCGGCATCATAAACGCAGATTGATTCAGCAGGAGTTTGTGGGACTGCTCGTAAAAAAACTGAAGCAAGGTGGCGTGATTCATTTGGCAACCGATTGGCAGCAATATGCCGAGCATATGCTGCATGTCTTGCAGGCTGAGCCAGCGTTACGCAATACTGCCGCAGATTACGCCCCCCGTCCTGACTATCGAACGGAATCCAATTTCGAACGCAAAGGTCTCGCCAAGGGGCACGGTGTCTGGGATTTGGTATTTACAAAATGCTAGAAAATGAATCCAAGCGTTGGCCCATTGAGTATGATTATGAATAGATATCAACTTCGGCATGAAATCAGGGGGGAAGAAAATGAAACCAAGCATTCAACCACCGCGGCGCAAAACCTTAGTTCGGCTCGCAGCGCTGGGCGTCACGGGTGCAATGGGCCCGGCTGGCATCATGGGTTTGATTCAGGAAGCATTGGCCAACGGCGATAAACCGATCGCGGTCGGCATCAATAGCCTGCAAGGCAGCGCTACCATCAACGGCGTGGCGGCTAAGATTGGGATGCTCGTGAAGCCGGGCGACACGGTTGCCACTGGCAGTGCCAAAGGCAGCTACGCCGTTGTCGTCATCGGTCGCGATGCTTATCTGTTGCGTGAAGGCACCAGCGTGACGTTTGAAGGCAACAGAGAACAGGCGGGCACCATTAGTAAAGTTCTGATCGCGACGGGCAAGATATTATCGGTCTTCGCAAAACGTCCCGCCGAATCACGCCTCAACATTAGCGCCCAAAGTGCCACCATCGGTATTCGCGGCACTGGCTGCTATATCGAAATCCATGACAAACGCACCTATTTCTGCCTTTGCTATGGCGAAGCCACGGTCGACGGAAGTGGCATGGAAAAAAGCAAAATCATCAAAACCACCCATCACGATAGCCCGGTTTGGCTCGACGAATCTGGCGGCCATATGAAAATCGAAGGAACCAACTTCGGCAGCCATACGGATGAAGAATTGATTATGCTGGAGAAACTGACCGGTCGTGAGCCGCCGTTTGTGGGATTGGGGCTAACGGGACGGTATTAATATCAGCCTGCTTAAAATTTCGTCGCAGTGCCATCGCATGGGCCCAAAAATTATTTGCGTGATGTTGATTTCGATCGCCTCGTCGGTTATGCCTGCCGCGGGCGAGGCTGCCGCGGGCGAGGCTGCCGCAGGTGACAACGCGATGAATATCGTCGCGCGCAACGAATCGTCCAAGCTCGTTCTTATTGACGATAGTGAGCAAAAAATTGTTCAAGCAACAGTACGGAACGAGCGTGCAAAGGCGAATGGCGTGATTGCGCCGGGCGACAAAAAGTTGCCTTTAACGAGTCTTGAAGAAATCCAAGTGTTCGGCACATCTGAGCCTCGCGCACAAGAAAAATCGCCTATCCAAAAACTGCGCGATACGTTGGATAAGGGTGCCGCCGAACGCAAAGATCATGTAACAGAAACGCCAGCCAATGATGGTGCTCGGTATGCGCAAGTTAAAATCGGCGGCAAAATTTACTGCATTGAAGAGCGGCGAGGTCAAATTGATATTGCGGGTCATGTCGATGTAAGCGGGTTGGTGCCGCGACCGTCGCTCACAAGTCCAACGGGGAGAAGATGTCGCACGGGTCAATACTGAAATGATTAAGCTTCGCCAGTTTATTTCACCAATCCATAATAAACCCGCGTGTCATATTCAAAGGTTACCCTTCCAGTTTGTTGATGCGTCAGGAAAATTTCCTTCGCACGTTTTGCCATGGGCGCGTAATTTGGATGGTCAGCCGGCGGTGCATAGCTCGATGAATTTAACCGCCCCATGAGGCCATCAACATTGAAATGTTGCAGATTGTCAAAGCTGGCTTCAAAAAATTCCCCACCAAAAAATGCCTCAAACACCGCTTTGTCTTGAATATTTTTATGATTAATTTTGTCGTAGTCGATGGCGTATTGTTTCAGCAGTGCTTCGTACTCACGCAAGAAGTGCGATGAATCTATCCGACGATCATTCCACACCAGCACGGCCACGCCTTCCGGTTTCAAAATGCGTTTTAATTCGACGCGCGATTTTTTGCGATCAAACCAGTGAAACGCCTGGCCTGCGACGACAAAATCCACCGAGTGGGTTGGCACGAGTGATGATTCTGCGGTGCCGTCCATGCCGGTGAAGCGGCCAAACTCTGATAAATAGTCCTTGCCCGCTTCACGCATTTCCGGATTGGGCTCTACGCCGATCACGGGGTTGCCATTTTCTAAAAACAACTTCGCCAATATGCCGGTGCCCGAGCCGATATCGGCAATGATGCTATCGGGGGTGAGGCCGCATGTTTCGGCAAGAAGATCGATGATTTCAACCGGATAGTGCGGACGATATTGCAAGTAATCGGCAACGCGAGTTGAGAATCGGGTGGTGGGGTTCAAAGGGTTTGGCGCGTTGGCGGTGGGCATAATAACGGTTGAAACCTAATAATTAAAACCAGTTGTCCTGCATGTCCAGCGTTGTCGTGTCCAGCGCGTCGAGTAGTTGAATCATCGCCGCCACTTTAGGCAATTCGTAAGCGTAAAAATATTTACAGGCTTGTAATTTTCCTTGATAAAAATCGAGTTCCTGACCGTTCATATTTCTATCCGCCACCAAGGCTTGCTCAAGCCAAATCCACGCCATCACAATATGCCCGAATGCCTCAAGGTAAATCGTTGCGTTCGCCAGCGTTTTGTTGAGGTCGTCCGCGCGGTGAAGCGTTTGCGTCACCATCTTGATGCGGCCCATAAAATCCCGCAGCGTTTCGGCAAATTGAATTAACGCGGCGTTGTTTGAAGCCGCCGCGGCAAGAGCCGTTTTCCCCATCAAGCCGCCCAGCAATTTAAAGGCTGCGCCATCTTGCATGATGACTTTGCGGCCCAGCAGATCCAAACCCTGAATGCCGTGGGTGCCTTCGTGGATCGGGTTTAAGCGATTGTCGCGGTAGAACTGCTCGACATTGTAGTCTCGCGTATAACCATAGCCACCATGGACCTGAATCGCCAAGCTGTTGGCCTCGACGCACCATTGTGATGGCCAGCTTTTAGCGATGGGTGTGAGTATGTCCAAAAGCAAAGTCGTGGCTCTTCGTTCGTTCGAATCTGCGGTTGTTTTTTCGATATCAATACATTTGGCGCAATACAAATTCAACGCCAACGCGCCTTCCACATAGCATTTTTGCGCCAACAACATGCGACGCACATCGGTATGCTCAATGATTGGGATTTGCGGCGACGCCGGATCTTTGGCCATCGGGTGGCGGCCTTGGGGACGATTCCGTGCATAGTCAAGCGCGTGCAGATAACCCGTATAGCCAAGCATAGTTGCACCTAAGCCAACACCGATCCGCGCTTCGTTCATCATCGTGAACATGCAACGCAAGCCTTGGTGCGGCTCGCCGACCAAATAACCGACCGCACCGCTCTTGGCGAATTCGCCGCCAGGCTTGAATTTGCCCTCGCCAAAATTGAGCAAACAATTGGTCGTGCCGCGGTAACCCATTTTATGGTTTAAGCCTGCAAGCGCAATATCATTGCGCTCACCCAATGTGCCATCGGCGCCGACCAATTTTTTCGGCACGATAAATAGCGAAATTCCCTTTACGCCGGGAACAGTTTTGCCATCGGAGTCTGCAATTTTAGCCAGCACCAGATGAATAATATTTTCGGTTAAATCATGCTCGCCACCGGAGATCCACATTTTGTTACCAGTGAGTCTGTAAGTGCCGTCTGGTTGCAACACTGCCCGCGTTTTGATGTCCGAAAGCGATGAGCCGGCCTGCGGCTCGGACAAACACATTGTTCCCATAAAACGCCCCGTCAGCAGCGGCTTTACATAGGTCTCGATCTGTAGCGGCGTGCCATGGGCGAGGATGAGATTTGCATTGCCGATGGTCAAAAACGGATAACCTGCCGTCGCCACATTGGCACCCATAAAATACGCCATGCAAGCGTTGGTAATCGTAGTAGGGAGCTGCATTCCGTCAAGCGCATAATCGTGTTGCGCCGCCAGCAAACCGGCACGAGCAAATTCGTCAACCGCGGTTTTAATTTCAGGGATGAGATGCACGCGCTCGCCATCAAACGTAGGTTCATTGGCATCGCTTTTTTTATTGTGCGGCGCGAAATATTGCTCAGCTATTTTTTCCGATAGGTCCAGTGCGGCATCAAATGTTTCACGAGTGTGATCGGCATAGCGTTCGAGGGCGGTAAGCGATGTCGCGTCAAGCCACTCGTAGATTAAAAAATTAAGATCGCGGCGGCTGAGGATTTTACTGGCGGTGCTCATAAAAATGCGCTCATCATTCACCTGTCTTCGGTGGCTTCTTGGCCGCTCGCGTTGCAAAAAATGCAGCACGTAATTCAGCCGATTCGGGCGTATCAAGGAGTTCCGTAAATCGCGTAAATTCATACGCTAAACCATCATCGAAATTGCGCAATACCGATGCTTCGATAGCCTCTACGCAGGCTAGCGGGGCTGGGTAGTGCGGGTTGGCGGCCTTGACACTTGCTTTCGCCTCGGCGAAAAAAGCGGCGGCGTTTGGAAAATCGATTACACGATCACGCGCAAGCGGCAATGGCCTTTGCGTCGCCACCTCTCGCGCAAACGCAACTGCGCCCGTTAAAAAATCACCTTCGATAATGCGATCAATCGCCCCGGCATCGCGCAACACTTCCGCCGTCACGGCGTCGCCACTCACAATCATTTGTAACGCCAATTCAGGGCCCGCCACGCGCGACAAACGCTGCGTTCCGCCAGCGCCCGGCAGCAAGCCAATCTTTACTTCCGGCAAGCCGATTTTTACGTTTGGAGCTGCTACGCGATAATGTACGCTCAGTGAAATCTCAGTTCCGCCACCCATTGAAACAGCATTGATCGCTGAAATTACAGGTTTGGGGCTGGCCTCGAAAGTACGAATCAAATCATGCAGGTTCGGCGACTGCATGCCGACCGGCAAGCCAAATTCCCGGATATCTGCGCCACCGGTGAAAATACCATTCGCGCCGGTAATGACAATGGCTGCGACCGATGCATCCGCAATTGCCTTGGCCACACCTTCACCAATGGCAGTTCGGGTGACGATGCCCATGCTGTTGACAGGTGGATTGTCGAGCGTGATCACGGCGATATTGTCGTGGATACTGTAATGGGCTGTCATGTTTTTAAGGTTGGTTTTAAAGTTTGCTTTAAAGCTTGATTAAACGCTCGATTAACGACGCGACTTAAGGCTCGTCTTATCGTTCGTGACCGGGGGGGAATTATAAGCAGGCGGCGTTCGTGGCTTTCGTCACGATCGTGGCTTACGCGGCATATGGGAAAACACGCGGTCGTAAAGCCAGTTCGGTACCATCCTCAGCACCCGTGCGGCAACGCCCATTGTCCATGGAATCACCGTAAAACTTTTCTTCGCATCAATCGCGCGTGCGAAGCGACTGGCTGCCTGATCAGCATCGATTAAAAATGGCATTTTAAATTTGTTTACAGCTGTCATAGGCGTGCGGATATAACCGGGGCAAATCGTGACGACCGACACACCGCTAGCACGCATCTCCACCCTTAAGCTCTCGCAATATTTAATGCACGCCGCTTTCGAGGCCGAATATGCGCCGCCGCCGGGGATGCCGCGAAATCCGGCCACGCTGGCAATGCCCACCAATGTGCCGCTCTTGGCATCGAGCATCGATTGCGCGAAGGCGTGGAATGTGTTGACCATACCCATGACGTTGATGTCAAAAACTTCCTGAAAAATTTGTAGATCGTCGTCCATCTCGGTCAACGTGCCACGAGAAACACCGGCATTGGCGATGACTATGTCGGGCACGCCGTGCTTGGTGATGAAATCTTGCGCGGCGGCTTTTAGTGAGGCAGCATCACGAACGTCGCAGGGATAGATTTCCGGTTTGATATGGCGATTGCCCTGAAAATTTTCCGTTAACGCCCGTTGTAGCTTAAGCAAAAAATCTTCGCGCCGCGCCACTAGTCCCATTTGTGCGCCGCAGGTATTGGCGTAGTGCCGGGCAAGGGATTCGCCAATGCCGCTCGATGCACCGGTGATAAACACTTTGAGTGGGACTTTATTAGCAGCGTTTAGCGCCGCGCTGGGATGCGAGAATGGCGAGGATGAAGGCTGGGCAGCAGACGAAGGGGATGTGTTATGCATCCCGAATTATAACGCGCGCGCTTGATCTCACGTCGTCATCGAATCGACTAATGCGGTGCAGCTGTTGTTAAATCGGCGGTTTTGATAACCAGGGCTAATTTCTCGTTTTTCTTTTCTATCTTTTTCGGCACTGATTTAATCGCGCGAGTCTTCACGTCTGAACGGCTTTCTTTGATGAGCCGATCAATGTGTTCGAACAAGCGATCGGGGCCATTCAATTGTGAAACTAAATAGCGACCATCCACCACCAAGGTCGGGGTCGCCTCTATTTTATAGTCAGTCAACATTTGTCGTGCGCGGGAAATTTTGTTTTTGACCGCAAACGAGTTTTTCATCTCTTCATATCTGGCGGGATTGATGCCTTGCGCTTCAAGCCATTTTTTGAATATGGGCGGGCTACCCAAAATCAAATTTTGTTTGTTTACAGCGTCAAAAATTTTGGCGTGCAATTTTTCGGCTTTGTCCCCGTTGTTCATCAAGCCCATCGCCTCAAACGTATAGAACATCGTCACGCTATCGATGCCGCGTATCTCAAAGCCAACGGGCACGCGCTTAAAATTTACGTCTTTTGGCTGGCGCTTGCGCCACGCCTTTAAGTGCGGCTCAAGGTCAGCGCAATGCACACAACCGTAGGCAAAAAATTCCAACACTTCAATTTTGCCGTTATTTTCCACCGGTTGCGCAGCGATAGCGACCGCTTCTGACGTCGTTTGCGGTCCTGCAGGCGCGGCTAACAGTGACGTTGAAGACAACCAAAATAGCGCGGCAATGCCGCTAATCCAGCCTAAGTTTAGCAATGGGCTTCGCAGTCGGGTGGCATTCATCGTTGTCATGAAGTTGGTTACTGACTATGATTGTGGTTCTTTACCGGATTTAACTTTTGCTTTTGCTGCGATAGCTGGTTTCGTGGGCGTTACGGGTAGCGCGGCGCTTTTGTTGCCCGCTCGCGCATCTGCAATCAGCTTGTCTACGGTCGCGAACAGTTGCTCTGCGCCGTCCTGCGATAGTGCGACTGCATGCCGGCCATTCACGACAAATGTTGGTGTGCCGGTGGGTTTGTAATCGACCGTCATTTTATAAGCGCGGGCAATTTTATTTTGTACCGAGAACGATTTTTGAATGTTTTCGTAAGCTTTTACGTCCACGCCCTGCTTCTCCAGCCATTTGTTGAGAGTGGCTGGATTTCCCAAGATGACGTTTTCAACATTTGCCGCCGTAAAAATTTTGGAAGTCAATTTGTCGAGCAACCCCATCGCTTCGAGCGTATAAAAAATGGGCACACTATCGATACCGCGGATCTCAAAACCGCGACCCGCAGGGACGCGTTTTACTTTGACATCGGTGGGCAGCCGCTTGATCCATTCTTCGAGTTTTGGCTCAACTTGGGCGCAGTGAATGCAGCCATAAGCAAAGAACTCAAGTACCTCGATTTTCCCATCGTTTTCCACCGGTTGTGGCGGATTCAACGGGATAGCGTTAGTTGGCTGAGCGAGGGCGGAGAGTGCAAATGCACCAGCGGCGAGCATGGCGGCCAATGAGGAGAGCGAAAAAACAGATTTCAGGTTGAACATTTACAATCCTCTAGAACAGTGCTTGATGAATGGAGCGTATTTTGATGGAAGATTCGATGGAAAAGTTTTCGGGAAACGGTTTGGATTGCGCTTTTGCCAGTGAGCCTGCTACTCAGTTTTTACAACGGCAGCATTAATCCCATTTTGAGACAACGCTGTTTTTACTCTGTTGACTTCTTCCAGCGTTTTATAAGGGCCGAGCCGTACCCGGAATAACGTGCCTTTGTCCGGCAAGTTGACACTCTTGATCGATGCTTCCATTCCTGCAAACGCGATTTGCGCCTTCAAGTTTTCGGCGTCGCTCTCGTTTTGGAAAGCGCCCGCTTGCAGGAGATAGCTCTCTTTACTGACGGTGGGCGTTGCGGTTGACGCAGTTTTAGCGGTGGCGCTTGTCGTGGACGACATCGCTGTGTCGCGCTTTGTTTCGGCAAGAACCGGTGTTGCGGAATTAGATTTGGCAGCGATTTCTGGTTGTTTTACCGCGTTCTTAGCGCTACTATTTTTTTCGCCAGGCAAAATATCGTAGAACTCAAAGCGCGGTTTTTCCGCACCATCCCTCGCGGTCGGGGCGCCAACCGTGCCGGCCCCGGCAGTTTGTTCCAGCTTGGTGGCGGACGCAGGCTTGGCCGCAATTGTCGGCAGCGCATCGACGGGCCTGGCTTTTTCTTGAAACGGGCTAGCGCTGCGGTTGAGCCAAACGGCAATACCCAGTGCCAGCATGATACCCAGCAGCAAGCCAATAATAATTCCTAAGAACATCGGGTTCATGTTGCGTCCGCCTGTGCTAGCTCCTCTGGAGGCCGCACCAGTGCTCGATTTTGGGGTTGCTGCTCGGTAATCGTTAGGCATACTACATTTTCTCCGGGGCGCTGACGCCCAACACGGCCAAGCCGTTTTTCAACACCTGTTTGGTTGCCAAAATCAGCGACAACCGCGCCAGCTTTAGGGGTTCATCGTCAATTAAGAACCGTTCAGCATTGTAATAGGTGTGCAATTTTGCTGCCAACTCACCCAGATAAACGGCGATCAGATGCGGCGCAAGTTCGGTGGCTGCGTGAGCGAGCAATGACGGCCAATCGGCCAATGCCCGCATCAAGTCGGATTCATATTTGCTTACGAGCGGTGCGTGGTCGACCGCTCTCAATGCCGATTCATCGCCGCCGGTTTGGGTCCATTGCGCTAAGACCGAGCAAATTCGTGCATGAGCGTACTGCACATAATAAACCGGATTTTCTTCCGATTTCGAGCGCGCCAAGTCGATGTCAAAGGTCAGCTGCGAATCCGATTTACGCATAACAAAAAAGTAGCGTGTGGCGTCGCGGCCGACTTCATCAATTAGCTCGCGGAGTGTTACGTAGCTGCCGGCGCGTTTAGAAATTTTCACTTCTTCGCCACCGCGCATCACCGTAATCATCTGATGCAGCACGTAGTCTGGATAGCCAACCGGCACGCCCATCTCCATCGCTTGCAATCCGGCATGGACGCGGGCGAGCGAGCCATGGTGATCAGCGCCGAGTTCAACAATTGCGCGGCCAAATCCACGCTGCCATTTGTTGACGTGGTAGGCCACGTCTGGCACGAAATAAGTGAAGGTGCCGTCCGATTTGCGCATTACGCGATCTTTGTCGTCGCCATAATCCGTGGATTTTAGCCATAACGCGCCGTCTAGCTCGTAGGTTTTGCCGTTTTTGATGAGCTGGTCAACCGTTTTTTCCACTAGGCCGTCGCTGTAAAGTGACGATTCTAGGAAGTAGTTTTCAAACTGCACATCGAAGGCTTTTAAATCTAAATCTTGTTCGTTGCGCAAATAAGCAACGGCGAACTCGCGCACATGATCTTCGTTATTACCCAATGCATCGGCCGGGAATTTTTCCGCGTAGCGCTCGGCGATTTCACGAATGTATTCACCGTGATAACCGGTTTCCGGGAATACCAAACTGGCGTCGGCCCGCTGGCGCAAACGCGCTTGCACAGAGAGCATCAAATTGTTGATCTGCACACCCGCGTCGTTGTAATAAAATTCGCGGGAAACTTTATAGCCTTGCCAAGATAACAACCGTGCCAACGTGTCACCGATCGCAGCGGCACGGCCGTGGCCGACGTGCAGTGGGCCGGTTGGATTGGCTGAAACAAATTCGACCATGACCTCCCGGTTGTTGCCAACTGTGCTTTTCCCAAACGTATCGCCACGGGCAAAAATGCTGCCGATCACTCGCGTTTCGGCAGCCAACGAGAGGCGAGTATTGATAAAACCGGGTCCCGCGATATCGGGCGTGTTCGCCAGCAAATCGGATTCAGGAAGTGCAGCAACAATGGCTTCCGCGATATCGCGCGGTTTAACGCCGAGCTTTTTAGCCAGATGAAGCGCGGAATTCACGGCAAAATGGCCATGATCGGGGTTCTTAGGCTTTTCGACCTCGATGACGAAATCAGTCAAGCTTGGATAAGCTTTAGCGAGCGCCGCTTGAAAGAGCGCCGCGACAGCGCTTTTGTTATCAATAAATGTAGTCATAGTTGTTTTAAATGTTGGATAACAATTATAACGGTTAGCGGATTGGCGGCCTAATCTTGGCTCGACAGAGGACCCTATTTTCTAGATTTCTTTGCTTTGCCTGGGAAGGGGTAGCCTAGACTTCGATCGGATCGACATCAATGATCCACTTAACCGTACTTGCCGGCTTGGTGCGAACCACCGCGAGCCAGACGTTTAAAAACCGTTGCAGTGCAGCACGAGTTTCAGCCTGAACCATCAGTTGGCTGCGCTCGTATCCAGCCTTCCTTGCGAGCGTCGGCGGAACTGGATCCCAGACAATGACACCATGCTCGCGCACAAGTTTATGCGCGGCGCTTGCGGCATTCGACATGAAAGTATTCAATGTTTCCGGCTTGCGCGATTCAGCGCGCAGCAACGCTAAAAACGAAAACGGCGGTAGCCTCGCGTGTTTACGCTCAGCCATCGCAATCTCGGCAAAGCGCGGGTAATTTTGTTCGGCCACGGCCACATATAGCGGGTGATTCGGAAAGCGTGTCTGGATCAATACGCGCCCGGGCAAGGCAGCCCGCCCCGCGCGGCCTGCGACTTGCATGAGCTGCGCTGCCAATCGCTCCGATGCGCGAAAATCAGCCGAAAACATTGCCCCATCCGCATTGACGACGCCGACGAACGTGAGCCGCGGAAAATTATGGCCTTTGGAGAGCATCTGCGTACCGACCAACACATCGAGTTCGCCCTTAGCCGCGGCGTCAAAAATTTTCTCTGCCGCGCCGCGCTTGCGGGTTGTGTCACGATCAACGCGCGCGATGCGCACGTTCGGCGAAGTGGCGCTGAGGGCGGCAATGAGTGATGCTTCGACGCGCTCAGTACCTTGCCCCGCGGCAATCAATTCATGACTGCCGCAACGGCTACAGCTGGCTGGCACACGGCTCTGGAAGCCGCAGTGGTGGCATTTTAGCTTGTTGTCAGCCTTGTGGAAAACGAGACGCGCTGTACAGCGTTTGCAGTCGGGCATCGCGCCGCATTGACCGCAAACCAGCGCCGGCGCGAAGCCGCGACGGTTGATGAATACGAGCGCTTGCTCGCCGCGTTTCACCGTTTCATCAATCGCCCGAATTAGTGTTGGGCTGAGGCCGTCAGTGGCGTGCTCAACATTCATGTCAATAAAATCGACGCATGGCAGCTTGGCATCCGGCGTGGCACGCTCTGTTAACGTCAACCCCACAAAGCGCCTGCGCTCGACGTTGCTCAAGGTTTCCAGCGACGGCGTGGCGGAGCCCAGCACTACTGTGCATTCGGCAGCGTGTGCGCGGAACACTGCAACATCGCGTGCCGAGTAACGCACGCCCTCTTGTTGCTTGAATGAAGCATCGTGCTCTTCATCGACGATGATTAACCCCAAGCGGGGCATCGGCGTAAACACCGCCAAACGCGTGCCGATTACGATATCAGCGGCACCGGATTGTGCGTCCAAATAGCCTGTCATTCGCGGTGTTTCGGCCATGCCACTGTGCAGTTGTGCCACACGAGCGCCGGGAAATCGCTGTGCCACCGCACGCACAAAGGCGGGCGATAGATTGATTTCGGGTACTAAAATCAGCGCCTGATGGTCCAGCGCTAAAGCGTGCCGGATCGCGTGCAAATAGACCTCTGTTTTGCCGGAGCCGGTAACACCTTGGAGTAGAAACGCAGCGAACTTGCCGATTTTATTTTCCGCACCGACGATGGCTGAAAGTGCCCGTGTTTGCTGGGCATTCAGGGGTTTGGGGTCCGCGAATTCAATATCCTGTTTGGCAACGGCGGGGAAAGTCTTTGCGGCTTTTTTGGGCGGTAAAACCTCGTCAAGGTTTGTCAAAAACCCTTTACGTTCCAATGCGCCCAGCGATGCGCCGCACCCTTCAAGTCGCGCCCTCAGCGTTGATTCATCCTGCGCGCCGTGGCTGATAAGCGACTGTAGTATTGCCCGTTGAACCGCCGAGCGCGTCGGCAGATTCGGCAGCGCGTCGCGTCCAGCCTTGGTGATGGCAATGGTGTGCGACCGGACACGGACAACCGGCTTGGCCACGCGCATGCCCGGGGGGATCGCGTTAAGGGCAATTTGCCCGAACGGTTGGTGATAATACCCTTCGCAAAACCGGAACAGTGCAATATCACTTGCCGAGAACGGCTGCAAATCGCGCTGAATATGCGAAACCGTTTTTAGCTTCTCGAGTGGTACTTCGCTGTGGTTGGCAACATCAACAATTACGCCCACCAGTTTTTTCGGGCCGAATGGGACAACCACCAGATGACCAATCAGCTCGTCTTGCCGCCCAATCGCCAAGGACATGTCTGCCGGAGATAACGCAAAATCGAACAGCGCCGCAATCGGCAAATCGAGCGCCACCCGTGCCACGATCAGCGGGCGGGCGCGTTCTTCGGCATCAATATTTCGGGTGAATTGCGCTGTTTTTCGGAAAGAGGAGTTTGCCACGGTGACTTTTCGCGATGAAAACTAATTGGCCAAGAAGTTGGCAAACCGACTCAATATCGGGAAACCCAGTACTGGCGCGGACTTTAGAGAATCGCATTTACACGGTTCGACGTTGCAAAAGCGGGCTGTGGATAACTTTGTGCATAGCTCACGATTTGATATCGATCAGCGACAGAATAGCCTCATCACAATGCGCCTAAAAAAAGCAAAATTAATAATAAAGCTTAATAAAATGATGGAGTTAGAGCAAATACTTATACCGACTTCATAAAAATCATCGCTATAGTGTGAGAACGAGGCTTCTGTGCATAAGCAAGCATTTTTTTGGCGTATTGCCAAAAAAGTTTCCTTGACAGGCTCGAAAAACGCTACATCCCAGTGCGGGCGCGGTGTACGGCGTGAACAAGTGCTTCCACATGGGCGGGATCCGTAAATTGCGAAATCCCGTGTCCTAGGTTGAACACATGCCCTGTTGCGTTTTGGTCATAGGCAAAATCGCTTAACACCCGTTCCGCTTCGCGAGCAATGACATCCACCGGTGCAAATAGCGTCAGTGGATCGAGGTTTCCCTGCAACGCGACCTTGTCTCCGACCCGTTTTTTGGCCTCGCCGATATGAATTGTCCAATCCAAACCCAGCGCGTCCGCGCCTGATTCTGCCATCGATTCCAGCCACAGGCCGCCGCCCTTGGTAAAGAAAATACGCGGCACCACGCGGCCTTCGTTTTCACGTTTAAGGCCAGCCATGACACGTTTTGCGTACTGAAGAGAGAATTCCTGATAGGCATGGTGCGACAACGCGCCGCCCCAGGTGTCAAATAATTGCACCGCTTCCGCGCCCGCATCAATCTGCGCATTCAAATACGCAATCACACTCTCCGTATTTTTTTCCAATATCGCGTGGAGTAAATCCGGTCGCTGGAACATCATTGTTTTAACCCGGGCAAAATCGTCAGAGCCGCCGCCCTCGATCATGTAACAGGCCAGCGTAAACGGGCTGCCGGAGAAGCCAATAAGCGGTACGCGCCGATCCAGCGCGCCGCGAATTTGGCGGACCGCATCGGTCACGTACTGGAGCGAACCCATATCTGCCAAGGGCAGTTTTTTCACATCCGCTTCGGTGCGAATTGGGCGTTCAAACTTCGGTCCTTCTCCTTCAGCAAAATAGAGCCCCAGACCCATCGCGTCCGGCACCGTTAAAATATCCGAAAATAGAATGGCAGCATCAAGCGGGAAGCGATCCAACGGCTGCAGTGTAACTTCTGTACAGTAATCCGGACTTTTTGCCAGTCCGAGGAAACTGCCCGCGCGGGCGCGGGTAGCCTTGTACTCGGGCAAATAGCGCCCCGCTTGGCGCATGATCCAAATGGGTGTGTATTCGGTCGGCTCGCGCATTAAGGCGCGGAGGAAGGTATCGTTTTTTAGAGCGATCATGGCAGCACAAGTCCGTTAATGAAGTTTGATAAGCGGCTTACATTATCGCATTTGCGGTCGCTGGTTGCGCTTCCCTAAATCGGCGCAAAATGAGCCACTTGACTGCCCGGACGAAACGCGCGTGTCATAAATTTATGGCATGGTTGCCATGTTGTTGCCATTTTTTCTTAGGCGGCATTTCTTTTGGGGCCCCATGAGCACTGCAGCGCGTTCAACCGCAATTTCAACCGCGTCAAATACATATGGCTCTGACCCAAACGGATTGGTCTGTGGTTTCTTGTTTTCGTACGGCGCGCGAGACTTAGAAAATGATCCCGCCAATACCGCTGAATTAGGCGGCTTGCCTATCACCGCCGAGCAAGCGCTGGCGTGGCTATCTACGGCGGCAGCCGAGCAATCAGTAGCTGGCTTGACACCTTCCGACGCTTCTGCGAATGGTTTTGCCTGGCTCCATTTTAATCTGGCCAATGCCGCCGCCATTCTTTGGCTGGAGCGTCATATGACGCTGTCACCGCTGTTTTATGAAACCTTGCGAGAAGGGTCGCGCTCGACGCGGGTTGAGTTTGCAGATGATCAATTGATCGCGGTGTTGAATGATGTTCTGTTTGATTTTTCATTTGATGCATCGCATATTTCAACTTTGGTGTTAAGCGTGGGACCACGATTCTTGGTGACAGCACGCAGCAAATCGCTGCGTTCGATTGATCGTTTGCGAGTGGCGGTGAAAACGGGCGAGCGCTTCCCGTCTACCACATCGTTGCTCATTCATTTGTTGCGCGATCAAGCTGACGTACTCGTTACCATTGTGCGAAATTCGATTGGCCGCGTCGATACGATTGAAGATGATTTGCTCGCGGACGCGGCCGAGTCGCAGCGAACGAAGCGCGCTAATCTTGGCCAGTTGCGCCGCGTGTTGGTCAGGCTCAAACGGTTGTTGGCCCCTGAACCCGCCGCACTGTTCCGGCTGCTCAACCGCCCCCCTCATGGATGTCAGAAGACGACGTGGCAGAACTGCGGCAATCGACTGAGGAGTTCTCAGTTTCGCTGAGCGACATCGACTCGCTGCAAGAACGCATTAAATTACTGCAAGAAGAAATTTCTGCTCGCGTGCAAGAACAGAACAATCGCAGCCTATTCGTGTTGTCGATTTTCACAGTGCTCGCACTACCGGTGAACATGATTGCCGGACTATTTGGCATGAACGTCGGCGGTATCCCGCTGGCGCAAGATCAAAGCGGCTTTTGGATCGTCGTCAGCCTTGTCGCCAGCCTAACGCTAGGGATCGGCTGGTGGGCATTTCGCAAGCGCGATGATTGAATCCGGTCGCCCAATAAATGGCTAGCCCGCAATGGGATGCAGCTCGACAAGCCTGAAAGGATAAACCCGCTTAAACGTTTCATCTTTGCTGGCTTTCCACATTGTTAATGAAATGGCAACCGCAAATCTAGTGCCCTATGATTTGCGTGTAACGTGTAACATCAGGCGATCTTTTGACAAAACCCCGCCCTCCTCCTAAATTTATGGATCCAGTAGTCCTCTTTTTTCTCCTCGGCGTCGTCGCGAAGCTCGCCAAGAGCGACTTAAAGCTACCCGAGGCGCTGTATGAAACACTCTCGATTTATTTGCTGCTGGCTATTGGCCTCAAGGGTGGTGTTGAGTTGGCGAAGCATCCGATTCTAACCATTGCGCCGCAGGCATTTGCCGCGATTGCAATGGGCGCAACGCTGCCGTTGCTAGCCTACCCGGTGCTACGGTTTGTCGGTAAATTGAGCAATGTCGATTCAGCAGCGATCGCCGCGCATTACGGTTCGGTGAGTGTGGTGACATTCGCGGTTGGGTTGGCATTTGTGTTGAAGCGGGGTGTTGCATACGAAGAATATATGCCATTGTTTGTGGCACTGATGGAAGTGCCGGGGATTGTAGTCGGCATCGTGCTAGCGCGAATGCTGGCGAAGCGCGAGCTGCCCGATTCGTCTGACTCGCCGGGGGACGTCCGCTTGGGCGGTTCGACTGAGACCCGCATGGGCGCCTCGAACGGAACGCGTTGGCGGATGTTGGCACACGAGATTTTCTTGGGGAAATCAGTCGTCTTGTTAGTGGGCGGGCTGTTGATTGGCTGGTTCGCTGGGCCGCAGGGGATTGATCCGATGCGCGGCTTATTTTTTGATTTGTTTAAAGGTGTGCTCGCGCTGTTTTTGCTCGAAATGGGGCTGGTTGCGGCGGGGCGGGTGGCTGATTTAAAACGGGCCGGCCCGTTTTTGATTGTCTTTGGTGTCGCAGCGCCAATGGCGTTTTCAGTCATTGGCGCCACGGTCGGTTATGCCGTTGGCTTGTCGTTGGGCGGCACAACGCTGCTTGCCATTTTGGCCGCCAGCGCGTCTTATATTGCGGCACCAGCGGCATTACGCATCGCGCTACCAGAAGCCAATCCATCGCTATCGATTGGCGTGGCCTTGGGGATTACCTTCCCGTTTAATCTTACGTTTGGCATCCCGCTCTATTTTGAAATTGCCAAGCGCCTACACGCTTAAAATCCTCACCTACGCACACAAAAACGTAAACAAAACGACAAAAAACTGCACAACAAACATTATGCAAACACATCCTAAAAAATTGCTGGTAGTGATTGGCGAATCGGCGCTCGAAAAATTTTTGGTGCGCGATATCAAACAATTCGGCGCATTGGGATACACCATCGCCGACGTCCGCGGCGGCGGCGGTAGCGGTGAGCGCGAAGCGGCGTGGGAAGGGGATCGCTCAATCCGGATGGAGGTCGTTTGCGATGAAGCTATTGCCGATAAGATTGCCGCGCATATTTTGGCAACTTACGCGAAGAACTTCTCTTTATCGCTTTTTTTTAACGATGTGTCGGTTGTGCGCCGGGAAAAATTTTAACTTTTTAGCACCATCGTCCCGTCTCAGGCGCGTTCCGATCTTCCGTCCACTCGTGGCTTAGCGGCGCATCGTTGAACAGCCGCGCCCATCTGTGCGCCCCAAAAAATAGGCCGAGTACTAGGCTTGGCGGGCACTTTCATCAAAAATAACAATTTTTGAACTTTCCAGTATGGATACAGACTAAATAGTCACGAACCGACTAGCCGGTGTATTTTTAGCTAAATTTTTACATCAAAACAGCGGATCGTTATTGCAATGGACGTTCACTAAATCCACGTGACTCTGAGCGATATTGGCTTGGAATTTGATTTTCGCGCAGGTTTCGCGGTTGGTTCGGTAAATCCTTGCAAACTCACTCATCGTTTTCACGATTTAATTTTTCTATTTTGGAGTTCACCATGAATCGCTCGTTAATTTCTTTAGTTGTTGGTGCAGGTCTGGCCATCTCATCCACATTCGCTTTGGCGGCAAAAGATATTGTGGACACTGCCGTCGCAGCTGGCAATTTCAAAACGCTGGTTACCGCAGTACAGGCAGCCGGTTTGGTTGATACATTAAAAGGCAAGGGCCCATTCACCGTGTTCGCTCCGACTGATGAAGCGTTTGCCAAAATCCCGAAAGCCGATTTGGATGCCTTGTTAAAAGATAAAGCCAAGCTCGCCGCAGTACTGACATACCACGTCGTCCCGGCACTGGTGATGGCTAAAGACGTAAAGGCCGGTGAAGCGCCAACCGTAAACGGTAAAGTGCTTAAGATCACGACTGACAAAGGTGTCACGGTCAACAACGCTAAAGTGATTAAAACCGATGTGGCGGCATCAAATGGCGTCATTCATGCAATTGATACCGTGCTGATCCCGTAATCGCTAGCGCTTCGATCACCGCCAATTTGAGCGGCAATACGCATTGTTCGCAGTGCATCGTTGAATTGGCCGGGCAGATTAAGCGCTCAGCACCTGCAAAGTAGAAGTAACAAGCAAAGGAGACGCAGTTGCGTCTCTTTTGTGCTGTCGCGACCATCTGGAAAAATTTGCACTGCTGCCTTCAATGCCATCTGCAATTCACCACCCATTCTTTGCATTCTGTCGGGATGTTATCCGCGATCAGCTGCTTAAGCTTTAAGCTAGATCGCTATTGCTTGCATGAACAAACCGATTCGGCAGCAATCATGACTGAAAGGATTGCAATGAAACTTGTACTCTGGCTCCTTCTTTTTGTACTTTGTTGGCCGCTCGCTTTGCTGGCGCTACTGCTGTACCCACTTTTCTGGCTACTTTCCTTACCGTTTCGCCTCGTTGGCCTTGCGGTGGAGGGCGTGTTTGATCTTTTGCGAGCGCTGGTGCTGCTGCCATCAAGGCTGTTGCGCTTGGGGCGTTGAGACGCGAGCGAAAATGCCGGTTGGGAAAAAGCATGTCGCACCATTTTCGGTTTACTGGTTGAAAGGCTTAGTTGGTGTTATGGTTAACTAAATCACCATTTTGCTAATTGTGTGTCACTCGGGCGTTGTAATTCATTTACCGCAAACCGCAGGGACTCGAAACATGGAGACCGGAACAATGAATGCCGACTGGCACGACAACACGCCGATTTATCGGCAACTCAAAGCCCGCGTGGTCGAAATGATGCTCGATGGCTTGCTGAAGCCAGGGGATGCGCTGCCCTCGGTGAGGAAGATCGCGGCTGATTTTCAGCTGAATCCCATCACCGTATCGCGCGCCTATCAAGAACTGGCCGACGAACAATTAGTTGAAAAAAAGAGAGGGCTTGGCATGTACATGATCGACGGCGCCCGTGAGAAATTATTGGATAGTGAACGAACCCGCTTTCTGAACGAAGAATGGCCGGCCGTGATAGAGCGTTTGAATCGCCTGGGTTTAAACGCGAGCGATCTGTTGCTAGCCACAAAGCGGGGAGAAAAAAATGGTTGATACAAACCTCACAGACTTCGTGATCGATGCGAGAAGCCTCACCAAGCGCTACGGCAAATCGGTCGCGGTTGACAATATTTCCTTCAAAATCCCAGCAGGCCGAATAGTGGGTTTGATCGGCCCCAACGGTTCCGGCAAAACGACAACGCTGAAAGCAATGCTCGGCCTAGTGCCGTTTGAGGGTGAGCTAAAGGTGCTGGGACTAGACCCGCGCACCGAGCGCGACGAATTGATGAAACAAGTCAGCTTTATTGCCGATGTTGCCGTGCTGCCGCGCTGGATTCGTGTGCGCGAGGCGATTGATTTTGTCGCGGGCGTTCATCCAAAATTTGACCGTGCGAAAGCAGAACGCTACATTCAAAACACCAAATTAAAGCCTGCGATGAAGGTCAAAGAGATGTCGAAAGGTATGATTGTGCAGCTACATTTGGCGCTGGTCATGGCGATTGACGCAAGGCTGTTGGTGCTGGATGAGCCCACGTTGGGGCTCGATATTTTGTATCGAAAACAGTTTTATCAAAACTTGCTCGAAGATTATTTTGATGAAAACAAAACGATCATTGTCACCACCCATCAAGTCGAGGAGATCGAACATATTCTGAGCGATCTGATGTTCATCCGCGAAGGCAAAATCACGCTCTCGGCCAGCATGGATGAAATTGCCGAACGCTTTATTGAGGTGATGGTCCCAGCCGACAATCGTGACGCCGCATTAGCGCTCAAGCCGATCGATGAACGACAAGTATTTGGAAAATCAGTAATGATCTTTGATACCGCAACGCATAACACCAGTGCAGATGCTGTCAACGCTTTAGGGGAAACCAGAGCGCCCGGCATTGCCGATCTATTCGTTGCCACGATGAAGGGAACCTACGCATGAGTACATCCATTGGAACGAACGTGAACACCATGAAATGGCTCATCAAGCGCGAGTTTTGGGAGCACAAGGGTGGGTTCTTTTGGGCGCCGATTGTCGTGGGCGCAATCCTTGTCTGTCTCTTCATCCTGCCGGCCATGATCGGACTCTTTTCAGGAGGTGGCGTATTTCAGGTCAACGGCATCAGTATTAGCGCTCTTGTAAGCGATATGGCGGTTGCTGATAAAGAGCGCCTTGGGCAGACGATTGCAGATAGCTATCTCGGCGCGTCCGCACCGTTATTTGCCGTACTTGCGTTCGTTGGATTCTTTTACAGTTTGAATACCCTATTTGACGAGAGGAAAGACCGGAGCATTTTGTTCTGGAAATCGCTACCCATATCGGACAACAAGACCGTCCTTGCGAAGGTTTTCTTTGTACTTGGCATCGCGCCTGTCATTGCTGTTATTTGTGCGGTAATCCTATCCCTGATGGTGCTTTTTCTTGCCGGCATTTTGGCCATGTCAAAGGGCATAAATCTGTCGGGATATGTTTTAAGTCAACCCTCATTCTATGCAGGGCCCGTTTATTTATTCGCAATGATACCGATCTACCTCTTATGGGCGTTCCCAACGGTGGGATGGTTGTTGCTGGTGGGCGCTTGGGCAAAGGGAAAGCCGATCGTGTGGGCTGTGGGCGCGCCAATACTGGCAGTCGGCCTTATAGCTTGGGTCAACAAAATATTCGAACTTGGCTGGGACACGAATTGGTTATGGAGCAATATTATTGTCCGGGGCTTGTTCAGTATCTTGCCCGGTTCGTGGCTGAGCTCGTCTAGTTATGGACTCAACGCGCACGCGCAAAATATCGGCTCCAACACCAGCGAGATAATATTTACGCAAGCATTGCAGCAGCTCGGCACAGCCAATCTTTGGATCGGCGTGTTTGTTGGTGCCGCATTTATCTATGCTGCGATTCGCGTGCGCCGCTGGAAAGATGAGGGCTAGACGCGCGTCTGTTTTGGCCGTGCGTCTCGCTGGCGAATGGATTAAATTGATCAAGGGCAACCTTCAAAAAGTAGCCAAGGCTCTTGCATGTTGAAATGGATTTTTGTGATGATCGTAGCGGCAGCATTGCTGGGCTTCTTCGCGCCAGCCTTATCTAGGCTCGGTCTGTGGCGATTGCCGGGCGATTTGCGTCTTAAGTTTCGTGGCCGTGATGTTTATTTGCCGATCACCAGCACGGTGTTGATCTCGCTGGTATTGACAGTAGTTCTAAGATTGCTGCGCATTTAATCATTCAACCAACGCGGCATCAATCAGTTTTGCTGCCACCACACGAACCACCTCGTTCGGATTTAAGCCCACCAAAAATCCGCGCTTGCCGCCGTTGATTAAAATTTTCTCGATATCGAGAATCGTGCGCTCCATATAGATCGACATCGGTTTCCGCAAGCCAAACGGTGAACAGCCGCCCACCATATAGCCAGAATGCCGAGTCGCGTCTTCAGGTTTACAGGGTGCAACCCGTTTGGCACCAATCTGTCGTGCGAGTTCTTTGGTCGATACTTTACGATCGCCGTGCATCAGCACACAGAGCGGCTTCCTCGCGTCGTCTTCAAAAATAAGTGTTTTTACCACGTGGTGTTCATCTACGCCGAGTGAGGACGACGAAACCGAGGTGCCGCCGTGTTCGATGTACTCATAAATATGCTCGGTGTATTGAACCTGGTGTTGCTTTAAGACAACGGTGGCGGGCGTTTCGGAATGTTTGCTCATGGTTGAAAATGAAAATTAACTTGAAAAGAAAGCGCTAAATTATCCGCGCGGATGGTGCTCTGCATGCAGTGCTTTTAAGCGTTCCCGGGCGACGTGAGTATAAATTTCGGTGGTGGTAATATCGGCATGACCGAGCAGCAATTGTACGACCCGCAAATCCGCGCCGTGGTTGATGAGGTGGGTAGCAAACGCGTGGCGCAAAGTGTGCGGCGAAATCGCCGCGTGAATGCCTGCCCGGAACGCCTGCGTTTTAATCGTGTGCCAAAACATTTGTCTTGTCATCGCGCCGCCGCGCTGCGTGATGAATAAATCAGCCGATTTTTGCCCGCTCAAAATGCTTTCGCGTGCTTCATCTAGATAGCGCTTGATCCACTCGGCCGCTACTTCGCCCATCGGCACCAGTCGTTCCTTATTGCCCTTGCCAATGGCGCGAACGACGTGCATATCAAGGCTGACCTGTGCGATTTTGAGTGTTACCAATTCGGTCACGCGTAAACCGGTGGCATACAGCAATTCCAGCATGGCGCGATCACGTAGGCCCAAATCGGTGCGCAAATCGGGCGCGTTGAGGAGTGATTCCACATCCGCTTCGGAAAGTGATTTTGGCAGGCTGCGCGTGAGCTTGGGCGATTGCAATTGTGTGGTGGGGTCGTTGGTGATCAAGCGTTCACGCACCAAAAATTGATAGAACCGCTTCATGGCAGAAGTGAGTCGCGCAGTCGATCGTGCGCTCGATTTTAGCTGCTCAATTCGATGCGCCAGAAATGCTTGCAGATCCGCCGCGTTAACCTCTGAAAGGCAGCCATGTTTGCTGGTAATGAGCCACGCATCAAGTTGCGAAATATCGCGCCGATAGCTTTCAATCGTGTTGCGTGCTAAGCCGTCCGATAACCACAGGCTATCAGCAAATTGATCAACCAGCGGGTCTTTTGAAACGACGGCATCCATTACAGTAGCTTGGCTTGTGAATTTTTTGATGCGTCGACCAAACAGCCCTCATGCGTCAGCAACCAACGCTTTATCGCCAGCGGGTCATCCTGCTTGCCGCGCATGAATCCACCTAGGCCGTTAGCCGCTACAACACGATGACATGGCACAACAATCGGGACTGGATTGCGGCCGCATGCGGTGCCGACCGCGCGGGGGCTGGAAGCAATTGTGTCCGCCAACTCGCCATAAGTCTTGGTTTTGCCCGATGTAATTTTTTGCATGGCATGCCAGACATCGAGCTGATGTTTGGAGCCAGAAAGGCGGACCGGCAAATCAAATCTAAACGATGGATTATCCAGATACGACATCAATTGCACCGTTGCAAGGTGCGCAATGGTATTGGTCTTTGGCGATTTTGCCTCAATGGTGGCTGGCAAAAAATGAATCGCTGTTACCGCCATATTATCGGCAATCACGCCAAGCGTGGCGAAGGGCGCCCTGATGCGGGCATCGTATTGGTCAAGATTGCTGAGGATCGGCATACCGCTAAATCGCAATCGGTTTGGTGATGTCTACCCCGGGTAGGGTATGTGCGATCAGCGCATCTAACTGTGCCTTTGCAAACGCAGAGATTGATGCGCCCGGATGACGTGCACAAGCTGAACCTAGCAAGCCGCGTCGACGCAAAATTTCTTTGCGCACCGCCACGCCCGGCTGTTGCTCGTACACCATCAGCGCTGCGAAGCGTGCGTAAATTTGATGTACTTTATCCCAGTCGCCAATGCCTGCCGCGGTAACCATGGCGATCAACACTTCTGGAAATGCGAAGCCGGTGTTGAATCCAGACGAGCCTGCCTGGAGGTCAAAAGGGGCATATAGCGCGCCGAGCCCGGTGAGAATCGGCACGGAGGTTCCGCCCATGCCGGCCAGCAATTCAGCCAGTTTAGGCGCGGTGGGAACGGCTTCTGCTTTGATGCATTGAATCGCCGGAACCTCGCGCAGCAAACGCAGCATCAGCGCAGTGGACATATGCACTTCGGTCGAGGCGGGATGATCTTGCAGCACGATTGGAATGCGAAGTCCGTCAGCAATTTGCCGGAACATATCAACAATACGCCCATCATTGGGTGTCGCCTCCCGCAATGGAGAAATCATCACAGCACTCGCGCCCAACGCGGCCGCGCGGTGGGCTAAAGTTCGTGCCGCTTGTGTACCGCTATGTGATGCGCCGACGATGATCGGCATTCGTCCGTTCACAATTTTTACCGCTTGCGTAATGAGTTGATCACGTTCGCTGTCGGTTAGCCGATTGGATTCGCCGAGCACGCCGATGATGGTCACGCCATCAACTTGGAGACCATTCATAAATTCTAACAGTCGCTCCCATGAACCGAAGTCAAGTGATTCATCATCATGAAATGGGGTGGCTAGAATAGGGATAACGCCTTTAAACGAATTGAGCATGTTGAACAACGTCCATTTGCAGATTTTCAGTGAATAAAATACTTAATCGCAACCATCATCAAAAACGCTAAAAATAGCGTTTCAGCAACCATTAACAAAACCGGTCGCCAGCCCAATGCCGCCAAATCCCGCAACTGTGTGCGCATGCCAATTGCCGCAATCGCCATGACCAGCGCGGCTCTTGAGCCATCACTTGCAAACGATAAAGCTGATTTTGGAATCGCCATAAAACTATTGACCGCGACCAAAACCGCAAACAAGGCCACAAACCACGGCAACAATGGAGGGCGTTTTATGGTGGCGTCTTGTTTCGATGCGCGCCGTAAAACAATGGTTAACACCAAAATGACCGGCAACAGCATCGCCACCCGCAGCAGCTTCACAATTGTCGCCACATCACCCGCCTCTTTGCTGACGCTATAGCCCGCCCCCACGACTTGCGCGACATCGTGAATGGTCGCGCCGATAAAAATGCCCGCATCGCGCGCATCTAAACCCACGAAGCTGACGACCAGCGGATAGATCACCATTGCGATCGTTGAGAGTGCTGTCACGCCAATCACCGTGAAGCTGGTGTCACGTTCATGGTGCGGATGTTTTGGTAACACTGCTGCGATAGCGAGTGCCGCGGATGCGCCACAAATTGCTACTGCCCCGCCGGTTAGTACGCCAAAATGCCGTTGCGCATGAGTCAGCCGAACGGCGAGGGCGCCGAATAATATCGTCGCCACTACGCTGCCCATCACCCACACCGTCGTGTTGACACCAAGCGCGGCGATATCGCCAAACGTGATGCGCAAGCCCAGCAATGCCACGCCAGTGCGCAAGATAACAGAGGCAGCAAATTGAATGCCGGGAACAGTCTTGCCTTCCTGCCCCAAAAAATTCAACGCCATGCCAAGCAACAGCGCGAACAACATCGCCGAAGCCCCATAGTGCTCAGATAAAAACATGGCCGCGATGGCAACAATTGCAGCGGCCATTAAGCCGGGCAGCAAAACCTGGAAACGGCTGTGGCTTCTGCGTAAAGCGGTTAAGCGTTCGATGATGTTGGCTTTCTTTTTAGCTTTTTCGATGTCCCAACTTGGCTATTCGGGTTTGATATTGGCCGTGCGAATGACTGTGCCCCAACGCTGGATTTCAGATTTCATATACGCTTGAAATTCGTCCGGGCTGAGCCCCCCCGTTGAGCTACTCCCCGCGCCGCTACTTGTTCCACTGCCACCCATGAGCCTAAATCCTCCCGCAGCTATTTTATCCCGCACATCAGCCGCGCGGATTGTCTTGAGCGCATCGGCAGCGATCTTATCGATAATTGGTTTCGGCGTGCCCGTGGGTACCACGAGCCCGGTCCAATTTTCTACTTCCACTGATGGGTAACCGGCCTCCGCCATCGTCGGTACATCGGGCAGTAGCGGATGTCGCTGTTTGCTGGAAACAGCCAAAGGGTGCAGTTTGCCGCTATTGATATGCGCAATTGCCTCGGGCAAATTGGCAACGATCAAATCAATTTGCCTGCCCAGTAAATCGGTGATCGCCTGTGCGCCGCCCTTGTAGGGCACGTGTTGGATTTCCGTTTTTGTTGCGTCCTGCAACAGCGCCAAGCCCAGATGCGATGGTGAGCCGTTGCCGCTGGAACCAGCGTTTAGCCGTTTGGCTTTTGCCAGTTCAATCAGCTCCTTTAAATTTCGAACCGGGGTTTCCACATTCACCACCACCACCAGTGGTGAAGTTGCCAAACCTGCTACCGCAACAAAATCTTTATCCAGCACATAGCCAGATTTGGGGAACAGCGTTTGGTTGGCCGCATGGGTGAGTGTGATGGCGAGCCAAGTGTAGCCATCGTTTGGCGATTTCGCGGCCGCATCGGCGCCAATATTGCCGTTGCCGCCAGCGCGGTTTTCGATCAGGATTGGTTGCTTCCATGTATCGGATAACTTTTGCCCAACAATGCGCGCCATCGTATCAGTTAAGCCCCCAGCAGTGAAAGGAACGATGTAGCGAATCGGCTTTTGCGGGAACTCGCTCGCCGACAACAATGAAGGAACGATGATGAATATGACAACGGTAGAAGCAAGGAATTTTCTAAGCAGAGTGCGTCGATGCAGGTTCAACATATTTTTTCGCGCCTCGGTTGAGTGGACTGTGTCAATTGTTTTTAAATCATCTGGGACATAGTTTACGCTGGCTCTTGCCGCTTGCGGAACACACGTTTTTGACGGATCTCAATATGCGGTGTTGGCGCAAAGATGCGCGCGCAGAATGCCTTACAATCAAGCGATGTCTCTCGCCCTCCTGCTCATCCCCGATTTCGCGCTAATTCTATTTGGTTTTTTGTTAAACCGATTTACCGATTGGGGGCGAGGCTTTTGGGGTGGATTAGAGAAACTGATTTATTTTGTGCTGTTCCCCGCGCTGCTATTTATCTCGATTGCCAAAACTAAAATCGATTTTGTTGCCGCTGCACCTGCGCTCAAAACCGCGGTCGTCACCGTGCTCATCAGCATGGCGCTGGCATATCTGGGCAAACTCATTTTCAAGCCTGACGCAAAAATGTTCGCTTCCGGCTTCCAAACCGCGTTTCGCTTTAATTCCTATATCGGCTTGGCGATTGCTGGGCGCTTGCATGGTGAGGTGGGAATCGCCGCGTTTGGGATTGTGATCGGATTGGTCGTGCCGCTCTGTAACATCGGCGCGGTGTGGGCGTTAGCGCGGAATTCGCAGGCTAATTTGCTTAAAGAGTTGATACAAAATCCGCTCATATTGGCCACGTTGGGCGGCGTGCTCTATTCGCTGTCTGGCTTGCTGATCCCAGAGCCACTGCAAATGCTGCTTTCGCGCATGGGTGCAGCCTCGCTGGCGTGCGGCCTGCTGGCGGTCGGTGCTGCGTTGCAGCTAAAAGATGTCGGCAAAAACATGAACCTCATCGCTTATTTCACGGCTGTCAAGTTGATTGCGATGCCGATTGCCGCAATTATGATCGCCCGTGCTTTGGGCGTTACAGGCGTCTATTTTGATATGGTGGTACTGTTCGCCGCCTTGCCGACCGCGACTTCCGCCTATGTGCTCGCCGTGCGCATGGGTGGCGACGGCAATTTTGTCGCGCAAAGCGTGACCATCAGCACGCTTGGCGGTATGCTAGCGATTCCGTTGTGGCTGACTTATGCAAGACTGATCTCTTATTGAGGGGGCATCATGCGATTGGATGACGAACAAGAAAGTAGCAACGTAGAGGATCGCCGTGGCGGCGGCATGGGGCGCGCAGGTGGATTGGGCATCGGCGGTGTCGTTATTGCCTTGGTCATTAGCTACTTTACCGGCATTGATCCGCGTACTTTGATTGGGATTGAGCAATCAGTTTCAAGCGCAACGCAATCCCGCTCAGCGCCCAGCCAGCCGCTTGATCCGGCCAACGACCCGCAGGCGACGACGAAGGTTGAGGTCGCAAAAATCCTCAAAAAAACGGAGGTGACCTGGACAGCGCTATTCCAGCAAATGGGTAACACCTACAAATCACCAACGCTGGTTCTATATACGGGCATCACACCCACGGCCTGCGGCAAAGGCCAAGCCGCAATGGGGCCTTTTTATTGCCCTGGCGACCAGAAGGTTTATCTTGATATGGCGTTCTTCGATGAAATGACGCGGCGCTTCAAAGCCGGCGGCGATTTTGCGCGCGCCTATGTGATCGCGCACGAGATCGGCCATCATGTGCAAGACCTGCTGGGTATCACCGGCAAGACTGATGCCATGCGCGCCAAAATGAACGATGTGCAATACAACAAGGTTTCTGTCCGCGTTGAGCTGCAAGCTGACTGCTTTGCCGGTGCCTGGGCTTTTCACGCTAATAAATTGCATCCCTTTCTCGATCCCAATGATGTTGATGAGGCGCTAACAGCAGCGAACGCGATCGGTGATGATGCCTTGCAACGTGCATCACGCGGTGCGGTGGTGCCCGATTCGTTTACGCATGGCACATCAGCGCAGCGCGTGAAATGGTTTAAGACAGGCTTTGAGGGGGGTAATTTGAAGGCTTGTGATACATTTGCGGCGCAGTCATTATAGATTTGATAGCTGGATCACACAGTAAACCCTAGTTTTGGCGCAGTGTTCGGAAGCTTTTTGCCTTGAAACACCCGCCTGTGCTGGCGTTTATATTTTTTATTTTTAAAATGTGAGCCCGTTTCGCGAAATACAGCCGCGCTAAATATAGTCAAATATCGTAAAAGGACAGCAAAAAAACAGTCAAAAAATTGTCGAAAAAAAGCCACGAAAATCGTGGCTTTTTTGTTTCCAGAAGGCAACGTAAAATTTACGCGTCGCCTTTGTTCTGTGTCGAAACATAATCGAGTTTTTCCTTGATACGTGCCGATTTGCCCGAACGTTTGCGCTGATAGTAGAGTTTGGCGCGGCGGACATCACCCTTGCGCTTCACTTCGATTGACGCAATGGTGGGTGCGTAGGTTTGGAACGTACGCTCCACGCCTTCGCCCGATGAAATTTTACGAACAATAAACGATGAATTGAGGCCGCGATTGCGCTTCGCAATCACCACACCTTCGTACGCCTGAACGCGTTTGCGCTCGCCTTCGATCACGTTTACGTTGACGATAACCGTATCGCCCGGTGAAAAAATCGGGACGACTTTGGCCAAACGCGCCATTTCTTCCTGTTCCAGAATATCAATTAAATTCATGGTGCTTCCTTTGGTTAATTAACGGTCTTTGCGACCTTTCGTACAGCGCCCTCATGTTTCGACCTCTCAGGGATGTACGCCTTCTTTTTTGCTACGGTTTTGAGCGCGTTGAGTTTTTCTACGCGCTCAAAATTTTTAAATCTGATTGGTCTAATACTGCATTTTTTAACGCGGCTTCCAATAAATCCGGCCGACGGCTCAATGTTCTTTCCATCGCTACGCGCTTACGCCACTTGGCAATTCCTGCATGGTTGCCGCTCATTAATTCTTGCGGTACTTCCAAGCCATTCCATACTTCCGGCCGCGTGTAGTGCGGGTGGTCGAGCAAACCGCCGCGCGTCGGTGAGAACGAATCCTCTGTCGCTGAATCGGCTGTGTTTAACACACCGGGCAGCAACCGCACCATCGCGTCGATCAACACCATCGCGGCTAGTTCGCCACCGGATAAAACATAGTCACCAATCGATATTTCAATATCAACGCGACTCTGAATCAACCGCTCATCAATTCCTTCGTACCTGCCACAAAGAAAAATCAATCCTGATTCTTCACACAATTGCCGAATGCCTTCGTCGGTAATTGGCTTTGCTTGTGGCGTTAAATAAACCACTTTCGGCTTATCAACACCGTCATTTTTTTGTCGTTGAATGCCCGCATCAATTGCCGCGTTCAACGGTTCTGCTTTCATCACCATGCCGGGGCCGCCACCAAAGGGGCGATCATCAACGGTGCGATGTTTATCACTCGTGAAATCGCGCGGGTTCCAACACTTTAAGGCCCATGCTTTCTCATCCAACGCCCGACGGGTAATGCCAGAATCGGCAATCGCATCGAACATTTCAGGAAACAGCGTGATGACATCGTATTGTTTGGTCATCGCAATATTTCCTTTTTAACCTTTGCGTCTAATCTTGAGGCTTAATCTTTACCCCATGATTTTTCCCACTCCACGGTCACAGTTTTCGCGAGCCGATCAACTTTCACAATCACGTCGTCTACAAACGGGATCAAAATCTCTTCGCTGATGTCGCCAACAACATTTTTTACTACAAGCACATCATTCGCACCGGTTTGCATCAAAGTATCAACGATGCCAAACTTTTCGCCCGCAGGATTAACAACCTCCGAACCAATCAAATCAAGCCAATAAACTTCACCTTCAGGCGCATCTCCCAACGATTCACGAGGAATGGCCACATCACGTTTGGCAAATTTTTCGGCGGCAGTTCGATCGTTACAACCTTTAAATTTGGCGACGACCGCTTTTACATTCACCGCAAAATCCTCAAGCTCGACTTCTTCCCAACCTGCTTTTGACCCTTTAGCCGAAGCGACGAGCCAGGTTGCGTAAGCATCTAGACTATCAGGCGATTCCGTAAAGGTTAGTAGCTTGACCCAACCTTTGATGCCAAACGGCGCAGCGACGCGCCCCATGACAACAACATCTTTTGGATCAAGCTGTATTAATCCTTTATTTTGCAACAACGGCTGCAGCTACTGGCGAAGCGGCTTTACGAGCACGCTTGATGAGTTTCAATACCGCGTCAGAGGGCTGTGCGCCTTTGTCTTGCCAGTATTTAAGGCGATCGTTAGCCATACGGAAAGGCTCGTCGTTACCAGACGCGACTGGGTTATAAAAGCCCAAACGCTCGATAAAACGGCCATCGCGAGGGTTGCGTGAATCAGCAACAACGATGTTGTAAAAGGGACGACCACGGGCTCCGCCACGTGCGAGTCTGATAACGACCATGAATAAATCCTTTAAATTTTGCTAACTGTGGGATAAGACAATCCGTTGAGAACGGATAACGAGCCCGTTGTGAACGGGTAACTTTTCTTCACCAAGCGACTGCGAAGCCGCAAACTATAACAAAAACAGCAGCATAAGGCAATATTCATCGCAACAGACATGGCGCAAGCCGTATCGCCAACACGCTTTTCGCATGCCAAACGCCTAATTTTAGTAAACATCCTCGTGCGCCTGCAATAGCGCATGCATTTGCTTGGCGACGCCCAACAACTTTTCATCCTGATGCCGAATGCCGACGAGCTGCAACCCGAGCGGCAAACCAGACTTGGTTTTGTAATGCGGCACATTGATGGCGGGTTGGTGCAGCAGCGTGGCCAGACGGTTAAAAAGCGGATCGCCGGTCGACTCCAGCCCCTTGGGCGCCGCGCCGATCGCGGACGGCATCAGCCACGCATCGCAATCGCCGAATAAATTATCGGCTTGTTTGCGCATGATGTCGCAACGCTTCATCGCTTGTTGATACGCGGCCTTGGTGATTTTTTTGCCCTCGTCTAGCGCGGCTGCTAACTGCGGACTGAGTAAATCACGATGCTCGCTGTGTTCCCATTCATAGTGTTTCGCCATTTCAGCAAGCTGAATACTGCGGTGATCCTGTTCGGCATCATCAAAAATCGCCGGCAATTTTACCTCTCGCATTTTTACCCCGCCCTGCGACAAAATATCGCTGGCTTCGGCCAGGCAAACGCTCATTTCCATCTCGGCCCGGTCTAGCAAATTGGTGATAATATTGATTCGCGGTGATCGGCCAAACTCTAGGCGGGGCGCGGCTTTTGAGCCAGTCATCGCGGCGTACCAGAGCGCGCAATCATCCGCAGATCGCGCAAAAACACCGATGGTATCGAGCGTATCGGATTGTAACTTCACGCCGGTTCGCGGCACCAAGCCAAAGCTCGGTTTAAAACCAAATACCCCGCAAAACGACGCGGGGCGAATCACCGATCCCGAGGTTTGGGTGCCCAGCGCCAGCGGTACATGGCCGTCCGCCACCGCAGCGGCCGAACCGCTCGACGAGCCGCCGGGTGTGTGAGCGAGGTTAACGGGATTTTTGGTGCGGCCCGGCGTGAATCCGGCGAGTTCGGTGGCGACCGTTTTGCCGACCACCACCGCGCCTGCCAACCGGGCCATGCCCACACAAGCCGCGTCCATACTGGCTTTGTGGGCATCGGCAAATATCATCGAGCCGTTTCGGGTCGGCATCCCGGCGACGTCTATATTATCCTTCACGCCGATAGGAATACCGTGCAGCAATCCCTTTGAGGTCGCTCGGTTTAGGGTCGCGACGCTGGCTTTTGCGGCCTCACGCCCAACCAGTTGCCATGCATCTACGCTACGATCGCGCGCGTCAATTCGCATCAAACACTGTTGCAATAAAGCTTCGCAGGTAAGCGTACCCGCGTCGATTTGTTGGCGGGCTTCGGTAGCGGTGGGGAATTTATTCAATGGTCGCAATCGGCAGGGAACAAAAAAAGTACGTGAGGACAGAAGGTGATTCAGGAAGTGCCGCTACATCCCCGGCAACATTCCCTTCATGCCGCGCATCATTTTGGCCATCCCGCCGCCTTTCATCATCTTCATCATTTTTTGCATTTGCTCAAACTGTTTGATCAGCTGGTTCACTTCCTGCACCTGCACCCCAGCACCAGCGGCGATGCGGCGTTTACGCGACGCTTTGAGTAGCTCCGGCTTGCGGCGTTCCAGTGCGGTCATCGAGTTAATAATCCCCTCGGTGCGGCGCATTTGTTTCTCTTGCAAATCGGGTGCCTGTGCAGCGGCTTGGCTCAGCTGTGCGGGCAGTTTATCCATCAACGCAGAGATACCGCCCATTTTGCGCATTTGTACGAGCTGCAATTTAAAATCGTCAAAATCAAAACCTTTGCCTTTTTTGAATTTCTCGGCAAGCTTTGCAGCTTCGGCCATATCGACGTTTTTATGCGCGTCCTCGATCAGGGATAACACATCGCCCATGCCCAAGATGCGCGAGGCCATGCGGTCGGCGTAGAACGGCTCAATGCCATCCATTTTTTCCGATACGCCGACAAATTTAATGGGCTTGCCGGTGACGTGGCGCACCGACAGCGCGGCACCGCCGCGGGAATCGCCATCCAACTTGGTCAGGATCACGCCGGTCAGTGGCAGCGCTTCATTAAACGCTTTGGCCACATTCACCGCATCCTGCCCCTGCATGGCATCCACTGTGAATAGTGTTTCAATCGGTGACATCGCCGCGTGGATGGCTTTGATCTCCGTCATCATCGCTTCATCAATGGCCAACCGGCCCGCGGAATCGACAATCAGCACATCATGGAAGTGAATTTTGGCATAGCCCTTTGCGGCTAACGCGATAGCAACCGGCTTTTGGGTAACATCGCTCTCAAAAAAATCCACACCGATTTGCTTTGCCAAGGTGCGCAATTGCTCAATCGCGGCCGGGCGATAGACGTCGCCCGACACCAGCAACACCTTCTTCTTGTGGCGCTCTTTGAGAAGCTTGGCTAACTTGCCGGCGCTCGTGGTTTTACCCGCCCCCTGCAAACCGGCCATCAAAATAATCGCCGGCGGGGTGGTGGCAAGGTTAATCGGCAAGGCGTTAAGTTGTGGCGCGGCGCCCGCATTGGCGGAATCAGTGCCACCCATCAACGCAATCAGCTCGGCATTCACAATGCCAATCAGTGCCTGCCCAGGCGTGAGACTTTGTAGTACCTCAGCGCCCAGCGATTTTTCTTTCACTTTCGCGATGAAATCCTTAACGACCGCCAAGCCAACATCGGCCTCCAGCAGGGCCATGCGGACTTCGCGCAGTGCATCAGCGATGTTTTCCTCAGTTAACCTTGCTTGGCCGCGAAGTTGTTTGACAATGCCAGCAAGGCGGTTGGTAAGATTGTCGAGCATGTATTGCTTTCAGTTGCCGCCGAAGCAGGGCTTGCCAAGCGGGATGGTGTAAAATTCGTTGGAACATAAATTGAATATTCATCAGAATATTCAAAACAAAAAATAATGATCGTTATATTGTTGCCATGCTGCTAACAATCCTCAATTTTACCACTGCTGCCCTTTATCTTCTCGCTGCGCTGTCGGCTTGGCTGATTGTGGCGCGCACAGCCAAGCATTCGGTAGGCGATTCGGCGGTCCTATTGACGAGCCGCGGCGCACCGAGCGTGACGTTCAACACGCCGCAATTGCCCAAAAATTTGCTTTGGCTCGCCATTGCTTTCCACACGATTTCGCTACTCGATGCGATGATGCTCGAGGATGGCTTCAACATTGGTTTTTCTCACGCGATTTCGCTCATCGTCTGCCTCAGCACCATGAGCTATGTGGTGATGAGTCGTGATGCACGGTTGACGCGCTTGGCAGCGCTTTATCTTGCGCCGTTTGCCGTGGTGGCCGCGTTGTTGCCGACGATTTTGCCCGCGAACCGCGTGGTGATGTACGGCGGGTGGATGGCGAAGCTGCACATTGTGGTGGCAATTTTGGCCTATGCGCTGTTCACGGTTGCCGCTTCACACGCGCTGTTGATGCTATTTTTAGATCGTCGATTGCATGCCGATCGGATACAGCAAATCGACGAAAATTTGCCACCCCTGTTGCTCATTGAAAAGCTGTTGTTCAAGCTAATGGGGGTGGCATTTTTGTTGCTGACTGTCACCGTGATTAGCGGCATATTTTTTTCAGAAGCGTTGTTTGGCAAAGCCTTTGAGGTCACCCATAAAACCGTATTTGCGATGATGTCGTGGTTTATTTTCGGTAGCTTGTTGCTAGGCCATTGGAAGCTCGGTTGGCGCGGTAGCGTCGCGGTTCGCTGGACGCTGATAGGCTTTGTCATGCTGCTGCTGTCCTATGTTGGCAGCAAATTTGTGCTCGAAATTATTTTAAAGCGCGTTTGATTTTTGTCATGCCTGCCTATCGAGGAAACAACAAGAAAATAAGGATAGCAGTGCGTTTTGAGCCATTTTTGCTCGGGAAGCCCCGCCAGTGCTGGTGTTTCGGTTTTTTTCAATACAATAATTAAACATGACCGACGATATTTCGCTTCAATGGCTGTTTGCCGCACTCGCGGTATTGCTGATGTCATCTGGTTTTTTCTCAATGTCGGAAACCTGCATGATGGCGCTGAATCGCTATCGGCTGCGGCATCTGATCAAACAGGGTAGTCGCGGCGCGAAGCTTGCCGGTGCGCTGCTCGCCAAGGTTGATGAGATGCTCTCGTTCATCCTCGCGGGAAATACGGTGATCAATGCAGCCACCACGATTTTGGTGGCTGAAATTTGTCGGCGCTTGTTTGGCGGCGGTGAATATGTGCTTGCCATTGCCACCGGTGCTGCCTCCTTCTGTATTTTGATTTTTGCCGAGATATTGCCCAAGGTGATCGGCGCGCGGTTCAGTGAAAAAATCGCGCTTATGGCGAGCTATGTATTAACCCCGCTCGTTACCGTAACCAAGCCCGTCATGTTCATCATCAACGTAATCGTGCGCGGCATTTTGAAAATACTCAGAATCAAGGCTGCCAGTGAAGGGGCGCAGCAATTGTCGATGGAAGAGCTGCGCACACTGGTGCTCGAAGGCGGGCAATTTATTCCTAAAAAACATCAAAATATTTTGATGAATTTGTTTGACCTTGAAAACATGACTGTCGATGACACCATGACGCCGCGTGCGCTGATTGAGGGTGTCGATATTAACGATAAAATTGAAGATATTCGCGCCTCGTTATCGACATCCCACCATACGCGGATCGTCGTTTATGAGGATGATTTATCCAACGTGATTGGTCTCGTGCATGTGCGAAAAGTGCTTAATGCATCGCGCCATGAACCGCTCGAACACGAGACCCTTCGCGAAATCATGCGGGAGCCTTATTTCATTCCCGAAGGCACGCCGCTGCTGCAACAGCTCACGCATTTTCAAGAGCAACAGCGGCGTATGGCGCTGGTTGTTGATGAATACGGCGACATCCAAGGTTTGGTCACGCTACAAGATATTTTGGAAGAAATCGTTGGTGAATTCACCAGTCAATCGCCGATGAACGTCGGCTTCTACCGCAAGCAAGACGATGGCAGCGTGATGATCGAAGGCTCATGCCCGCTGCGTGTGCTGAACCGAAAGCTCGGCTTCAATTTCCCGCTCGACGGCCCCAAAACCATGAACGGCTTATTGATCGAATTTATTGAAGATATTCCCGAACCGGGCGTCACGGTGACGCTCAGCAACTACGAAATCGAAGTCGTGCAGGTGCAAGACAAAATGGTAAAGGTGGTGCGGATTGAATTGCCCGCCAAGCAGGGATTGTTGCTTTAGGGTTGTTGTTGGCCACAATTTTTCAGCTAGCTCACTTTAGTCTATGAGTGTGGGCAAGCTCTGATCATTTGTTAACCATCCGATATCCAATTGGCGCTTCGCCTGAGCGAGATCCAATTCAGTGGACGGGCAAGTTAATGCATGATGCAGCCAATTGCCTCTCTGATTCGTTGAACGGTTTTGCCTAATCAGCGGGTGACTGATTGCCGATCTTGTCGTGACGCCTGATGCGGTTATAAAAGACTTCACGATCTTCAAACACCACCCGCCTTGCGCCTTCGCGTGTCGCAAGGCGGTAACGAGGCAAGCGCTCGGTTTTCAATGTGCCAAAGAAACTTTCCATCGGCGCGTTATGCCCCAAGAGCAGGCTTCGCGCTCCCCGCTCCCCGCCCCCACAATTACCACGGCGACTCATCGATGCCTGCATACCGTCGCTAACCTGCCATGCGCGGTAAGCCTAGCTGCAATACGGGCTGCCGCGATCCGAGTGATGCATCCATCCCGCCTTCGGCTTCTTGCGCCAATATGCCGCTCTTAATGCGTCGATGACCAACTGCTTGGTCATCTGCTTATCCATTGCCCAACCAACGATCTCGCATGTGTATAAATCCTTGATCGCGGCCAGAAACAGCC
>JANYBL010000054.1 GCA_025360815.1 Burkholderiales bacterium | reverse complement strand
GATGCGCCGACTAGCCTCCGGTCAATTTTTTAATTTTCTCACTCAAATTTGCCACCACCAGCTCAAGCGCATCAATGCGCTTATTGCGGTCCGAAATCATTTTTTTGAGTTCCGATTCTGCGGTGATTAAGCGCTTGAATTCTTGCAACGCCTGCGCCGAGGTAGTTGAGACTGTAATCGGCGGCGTCGCCGGACCTTCGGTGTGTTTTTGCACAATAGTCGCGGCTGCACGCAACACGGGCGGAGGCGGCACTGGCTTCTCGACGGTTTGTTTCGCGCGCGGTCGCTCAGTGGCGCGGCGCTCTTTGGCGAGCCCAAAGCGAATGAGCGTGGGTAGCAACGCGGCGCGTGGGTCTGCAGCGCCCTGCTGCAACGCGGCAACGTAAAGCCCCAGCGCGGTAAGGCTTTCCACCGCGGCGTTTGCCTCGGGCGAATCGCCTATCTTTTTGTCCGTTCCTTGCGCGGCTTTGCCCGCTTGGGCAACGCTCAATACCTGCCCGGTAAGTTTTTTGGCGAGCGCTGCGGCCTCATCCAAATCAAGCATCGCGAGTGCGCCTTCGACTTGTTTGAGCAGCGGCTCAACAACACTTTGTTCAATCGTTTTTTCGACATCGCGAAAGTGTGCATCAAGCAAACCCTCAATCGCGGTGAGATTGATTTGTACCTCACGACCAACTTGAAAAATCAGCAAATGCGTTTGCGCGCGCAGGGTCATCGTGTCTGCAAACTGATCGACCGGCTTTTCCAAAACCTGCAAATCGACGCCCGTCATCGCACTCTTCAGACGCGCACCGATGGTTGCAACCTGTTGGGGAAATTTTGCGGATAACTGAAAATAGGCATCAAGCGATGATTCGGCAAACAGCAACGCCGTCGCAATTTCGATGGCTTGTGTCTCGTTCGGCAGGGCGTTTGATTTACGCAAATGTTTGCCCACGGCGCCGAGCATTTGCAACACTTGCGCCAACTCGCGATTCGGCAGCTGCGCACCGGCAACAGCAATCGCTTCAGCCTGCTGCGTAAACATGGCGAACGCGGATTGGTCTTTATTCGATACCGCTAGAAATGTTTCTTTTTGCGCGCCGACCTGAACGCGCAAGGTGCCGACTAGCTTGGCAATCGCGGCGTGGTTTTCAGCAGCCGCTTCGGGTAGCCAGAGCAGATTGTCAAGATCATAAATTTCCCGGACAAGGCGGATGTGATCATTGCGTGCGCCGGATTTGCCAACCACATAGAGCACATCGCGAAACAATTTTTCCGGCGCGTCGCGCGGACCATCGATTAGCAGCTTGATCTGTTGGTCGATTTTGCCAAATAGTTGTACTGCCATCGCACCGGCGCTTGCAGGGTCAAGAGCCACAGCATCAAAGAAGCCGATTGCCGCAAACCAAAACGAGCGCGACGGCGAATTGGCTTTCAGTGCTTCGATTGCGGCAGTGGCACGGCGCATTTCGCGAACACCTCTGACCAGATCTTTTTCGCGCAACAGTTTCAACAAACCGCTCTGAAAAATCGAGCGCGCTTCGCGAATCGCATCGACAAAAATTGTGTTGGGTGGCGGCAATTCGCTCGGGTCAGGCGGCGGGGTGGCGAGCGTTAGATCAGGAAAAAACAAGTCAACTTCCGTTGCGTCCTGTGCGCCGCGCAACTTATTGAGCATCACATGGGTTTTTACCAGCTTGAGTGGGCGGTTTGGTGCGCCGGCAATCAGCTCATCGAGATATTTGCCGAGTGCGTCAATGGTTTCGTTGGTGGCGTTAACCAGCACCGCTATTTTTTGCTGTGTACCTGTACCGATCGCGGGATCGCTATCCGGCTGGGCAATCGTGCCGACGAGTTTTTCCAACTCTTGGTTCAGGTGTGCGGCAGAAGCGAGTCCCACCATCGATAGTGCGCCAGTGACTTGGTGCAATTGCGAAATTGCTCGTTGAATTGACACGGTGTCCGCCGAGTCGTGGCGCACTTTATCTAATGCAGTTCGGGCTTCGGTTAAGGAGTGGCCGATTTCTGCGCGGATCGACGAGAGTGGGCCACTGTCGAAAGCTGTTTGGGTGTCGGATGCCATAGCGCTGAATGATGATGAGAATTTGAGTCGTAATTGAAGTAGCAACAGAAATGGGAAATCGGTAAAACAAGTCGCTATGAAGCGAGGCGTGGGGTTTACCTTTTGATAGAACGCGATCCAGCATGCTAGCTTACAGGGATCGACGAAGAACCGCACCTAGGAGTTGGATTGACGTCCGTGGGATCGGGGCCGCCAATATGATTGGATGGCGCAGGCCGTTGTTCGGCCGGTTCTAAAGTCTTAAAAATAAAAGGCACTGACCATACGGTCAATGCCTTTTATTTTGGTACCTCGGGCCGGAATCGAACCGGCACATCTCGCGATACTGGATTTTGAGTCCAGCGCGTCTACCAGTTCCGCCACCGAGGCACAGCTTGCTGCTGAGACCCGTTACCTAAACAACAGTAACGAGATTTGACCTTGTTGAATATTGCGTCATGCTAGTAGTGCTTATAGAAATACGTAATGCTTTTCGAGCGAGGATTATAGCGTAATCTTCGCTCGCTGCCACAAAAATTAAACAAAGATTCCTAATCTTCCTTCGCCAACTTACCAAAAAATGAAATTATCTGATTTTGATTATTACCTGCCCCCAGAGTTGATCGCTCAGCATCCGCCGTCCGAGCGCACGGCGAGCCGTCTCCTGTGTGTTGACGGGGTGACTGGCGCGCGGAGGGATCGAAACTTTCGCGATTTGCCTTCGCTGCTCGGTGCTGACGATGTGCTGATATTTAACAATACCAAAGTGATTAAGGCGCGGTTGCACGGCCATAAAGAAAGCGGCGGCAGCGTAGAGGCTCTGGTTGAACGGGTGTTGGACAATAATTCTGCTGATTCACACAAAGCGCTCGCCCATCTTCGTGCCAGCAAATCGCCGAAACCAGGTGCGAAGATTACTTTTACCAAAAACGGATTAAGCGTGACGGCGACGATGGTTCGGCGGGTAAATGATTTATTTGAGCTGCATTTTGATCGGGGTTTTGGTGCGAATTTTGGCTCAGAACTTCATGGAAACCCCAGTGTTTACGGGGTTCTTGAGGCATTTGGCGAGGTTCCGCTACCGCCTTATATCGCCCACCAAGCCGATGCCATCGACGAATCGCGCTATCAGACCGTTTATGCCAGACATCAAGGCTCAGTCGCGGCGCCGACAGCGGGGCTGCATTTTGATGAGGCGATGCTTGCCACACTTGCAGCCCAAGGCGTGAGCCTTGCCTACGTTACGTTGCATGTCGGTGCCGGCACTTTCCAGCCGGTGCGCGACGATGATGTTTCGAAGCACATCATGCACAGCGAGCGCTACGCGGTTCCGCAATCGACGGTAGAGGCGATTGCGCGTGCCAAGGCGGCTGGTGGGCGCGTCATTGCTGTCGGCACGACGAGCATGCGCACGCTGGAAGCGGCCTCTCGATCCGGTTCGCTGGTGGCAGAATCGGGCGAGACTCAGATTTTTATTCAGCCTGGCTATACATTCAAAACCGTTGAACGGCTGATTACTAATTTTCATCTGCCGAAATCCACGCTCATGATGCTGGTGTCGGCCTTCGTGGGGCACGAAAATATGGTTGACGCTTATCGTCACGCGGTCGAATCACGCTATCGTTTTTTTAGTTACGGCGATGCAATGCTACTGGAGCGGCAGTAAAGGTGTTTCAGAACACGTTGGGCCACACCAATCAGGGCAATTAAGCCTATTGAGCCGCTCAAGCCATGTGCACACGGCTATGCGCCGCCACGTGTTGCTTTAAAAACGCCATCTGGTCGATCAAAATACGGCGGTTGGCGAGAATCAAAAACTCCGCGCGGTTGGGCACATAGGGCGCGTAAACCAGCTGCATATGCGCCTCTTCGGGCAAGCGCGAGCCTTTACGCTCATTGCAGGGACGACAAGCGGTGACGACGTTCATCCAGGTATCGATGCCGTTACGGCAATACGGAATAATATGATCACGCGTGAGCTTAGAATGCGAAAATACGCCCGCGCAATAGCCACAGACATGGCGATCACGATGAAATAACTCACGATTGTTAAGGGGGGGCGTTTGGTTGAAGCCGCGAATCGCCATCGCTTTGCCTTTGATGGCAATGATTGAGGCAGCAGTGACACTCGATACTTCGCCGGTGGCTTGGCATTTGCCGCCGCTGACGGTAAACGCTTCGGTACCGGTTTCCCAAGCGATACGTTGCTTGGCGTAGTACCAAACTGCGTGTTGCCACGTAATCCAGCGGTGCGGGATACCGTTTTGATCCAAGGTGAGAATGAGCGGGAAGCGCTTCGCTTCGGCGGAGAAAATCGAAAAGGCAGGTTCCAAGGCATCCGGTTTGGTGCTTACTGCATCGTCAATCAGTTTGCCCCCATTCACCTGTGCCTGCATTAATTGGGCCGCGGGGAGCGTTGCGCGAATTTTCGCGTTTCGTAAGTGGTGTCCGGCTTGCTTCCGTTGATGCACGTTACCTCCAGTAGCTTGTCCCAATGCTGCGTTGGTACGTTGGGCGTTCGTTTTGGAATGTTTAGCGGTTCAGAAAACGGTGGTCATGTAAAATGATGGTTATACCAAAATCAAACAACTCAAATGATTCAAAACCTTACGGCATCATAGCCATGTTCCGTTGCATGATGCGCGATGCAGCAACAGCTACGCATTACCAGCCAAGCTTACCAGCTACTGAGCGGGATCATCATTGCCGTTACCAAGCGTTTTAAGACGCAAATAACGGGTACGATGCGCCCCCCATGGCTAGAGGCTAATCCATTTTTTAACCTTTGAGAAGCCCCCATGAATTTAGATCGTGTTGATTCCGGCCGAGATGTTCCGAATAACGTCAATGTTGTCATCGAAATCCCGATGAACAGTGACCCCATCAAGTACGAGTTGGACAAAGAAACCGGCGCTTTGTTCATTGATCGCTTTATGTCCACCGCCATGCACTACCCTTGCAATTACGGCTACATTCCGCGCACGTTGAGCGATGACGGTGATCCGGTGGACGTACTGGTGTTGACACCTTACCCGCTGATCCCCGGCGTGGTGGTGCGTTGCCGCCCGATCGGGATGCTCAAGATGACCGATGAGGCCGGTGGCGACGAGAAACTACTCGCTGTACCGATTGACAAGCTCACGTCGATTTATCGAAGCATCCAATCCCCAGCCGATTTGCCAGAAATCACCATCAGCAAAATTGCCCATTTTTTTCAACACTACAAAGATTTGGAGCCGGGAAAATGGGTGAAGGTCGAGGGCTGGTTCGGGCCAGATGAGGCCAAGCAAGCGATTGTGGCGGGTGTGAAAAAATATGATGAATCGCCCAACAAGCCACATTATTAAGCACCACCAACGAGCGAACGAGTAAAGTCCTTGTAAGCTTCGGCCAACAGCACAGACCAACTGGTTGAACGGGATTTTTGCGCTATTTCGCCTTATGCGGGCAGCCCGTGATGGGATTCTTCAAACCGCCTGGAAAGATTTTATGCGCCCGCTTTTAATGTTGTTGGCTGTTTCATCTGGCGTGGCTTTTGCCGCCCCGAACACCGTGTGTACTAACGCCGCGAGCCCCACAAATATCACAAGCGGTAAAACTGCCGCAAATATCGTTGAGCTTTACACTTCGGAAGGCTGCGATAGCTGCCCGCCAGCCGACAAATTGTTTTCGACCTTACCCGCGTCGGACGCAAACACCATTCCGCTCGCTTTTCATGTCGATTATTGGGACTACATTGGCTGGAAAGACCGCTTTGCCAAGCCTGGCTACGCACAACGCCAGCGTGAGGAGGTGGCTCGCCAAGGCAGTCGTACCGTTTATACACCGCAGTTTTTATTGAATGGAAAAGACTGGCGTTCGTCCGGCTTGACGGGGTCACCCGGCGGATATTTCGCAGCAAGTCTTTCACCGCGCGCGCCGAAAGCCACGCTGGTACTGGCATCTTCGGTTGAAACACTGAGCCAATCGTCACCCAAAGCGTCAGAAAGCATCAATCAACTGCAGGTTAAACTGCAAGTCAACATCCCCGATGCGGGCGCTCGAAAAGACGCCGCCGTCTTTATTGCCATTACTGAAAATAATTTGCTAAGCCGCGTAACGGCTGGCGAGAACCGCGGCGCCACGCTGAAGCATGACCACGTTGTGCGCGAACTGGTCGGACCGATTCCGGTACGTCTCGACGGCAACTTGGAGATTGTGCGAAGCATTTCATTTGCCCGCGATTGGAAACAGGCCGACCTCAGCATCGTTGCGTTCGTCCAGAGCAACCGCGACGGTGAAATACTGCAGGCAATTACCTCGCCGTTGTGTCGCTAACACCACAATCTGGCATCTTGCGCTGCATTTTTTGATGAGGTTTGGTGCGGCATGTTATTTTGAGTAGCCAATCGCAAACGGGTGTTCAGTTGATCGGCGTGGGGCTATAAGCAATTTGGGGCTGTGCCTTCAGGCTGCAGCCGGTGCGGCCCAAAAAAACATTGGTCACGAAAAATTTTCCCGGCCGAGAACAGGTAAGCTTCGCGCTGGCATAAATTTTATTGAATGAGCATGAACAACGTAAAGCCCCGATCTAATTCCCGTTATTCCGTATCACTTGCTGATTGGCAACAATTTGGTGAAGCACTATCGCAGATTCGTTTCACGGTATTCGTCCGCGAACAGGGGGTACCGCCGGAAATTGAGCTAGATACATTCGATTCCGACACCACACAATGCATCCATGCCGCCGCGCGGGACGAGGATGGCAATATCATTGCCACGGGCCGCTTAATTCTGGATAAACCTATTCCCCGCATTGGCCGGATGGCGGTGTTAAAGGCTTGGCGAGGCGCAGGCGTCGGTGCAGCCTTGCTTGATATGTTGTGTCAGGAAGTGAAGCGTCATGGCTTTGCCCAAGTGTTGGTACATGCGCAGACGCATGCCGCGCCGTTTTATTTTAAGCGCGGATTTTTATCCCACGGTTCCGAGTTCGCTGAAGCAGGGATTCCGCACCTAGAGATGCGCCGCGCCTTGGCCTAGTCCTAGCCCTAGCCCTAGAGGCAGCTGCACAGTTGCACGACTTGCGCAATATCAAAATGGCTCAACGTTGATTTGATGTTTCTTCAACGGCATCTGCATGAACGGTTTCCATGCGCCCGCCGGCACCCAAACCTTGGTGACGGATTCAAAAGCCGTATTCGGATTTTGTTTTCGCGAAATCGCGCGGCACAGAAACACCATTGACGACGCCCGTAAATTGATCTGGCAATGTACCAGCACCTTTTGCGTGGCGAGTGCATCGATGATTGCCGCGAATTGTGCGAATTGTGCGAAATTGCGATCGGATGGTTTATCGAATTGGATCGAAATATTCACGTAGGTTAGCCTCTGGAGCGACACAACGAGGGTTTCTTCTTTTACCGCATCAGAGACCGTTACCGGTGCAAGATAAACAACAGCGTCAAAGCCCTGCGCTTTCAAATCAGCCAGCCATTCGGCGCTGGGCAGGCCAGGTGTGGTGATGCGATCGCTGATCTAGATCTGATTAGGCGGTTTGTATGTTGAGGCCAGTACGGGGAGGGCAGTCGCGAGCAGCGCTGCGGCTCATGGGCCAACGGTTTTCAACAAGTTTTGGTTCACGGTTCCCCCGATCAATCGTTACAAAACGGAATAGGGCAGCGGCGCGATATCGAGCGCCGCGCCCGTAAGGCTTTGCAAACGCAATGAATTCGCCTTGATGCTTTCCAACTGTGCCACCGCGAGTGCTTCAAATCCGCCGCCAATGGTAGGTGCCACATTAGCGATCTGCCCCGCCACTTGATCGCCAAATTCTGGCGCAAAAACAGGATCGCCGGGTTTGGGGATGGGATTGTCCGCCTTGCCCGAAACGGCAACATGGCCATGAACCAATACCATTCGCTTTTTTAAAATACCGCGATACTGGGTGCGGGCGATGATCTCTTGGCCAACATAGCAGCCCTTTTTAAAATTGACACCGCCAATCAATTCAAAATTCGCCATTTGCGCCACAAACGCATCCTGCGTTTCTGGCAGCACGGTGATGATTCCGTCCCGCACTGCAAAACCATTCCACACTGGTGCGCCGACTGGCTTGGCAATGGCCAAGCATCGTTGCCAGATTTTAGCGGCGCTTTCAATGGGGGTCACGACTTCAAAGCGGTTCGCAGAGAGGCGAATCAGGCGTCCCAACGGGGTCGCAATCGTTTGCATCGGCGACCGCGCAATATCCCCAAACACCGCACCAATACTGGCTTCCAGCCTTGTTACGTTACGATCTGCGATGCCAATTTTAATCAAGCTATCGCTCGCATCCACGAGCTTTACCGTTGATCGCAACACAAACATGGAGAGGCGTTTTTGAATCGCCGCTTGCAGCGAACATGGCAATTGCAGATAGATAACTTCATTGCCGTTTCCGATGCTGTTTCTGGTGCTGCTTCCATTGATGATGTCACTGCACTTTTCATGATGGCGCCACATTAAAAAGGTCGCCAACATTCGGCCTTTCGGGCTGCTCCAGCTATTCCATTGCGCTGTCGTTGTGGTGAGTGCGGCGACATCGTTGCTAAATTGTCCCTGCAAAAATGCGATGGCATCTTCGCCGGACGCGGCGATCAAACCTTCATGGGAGAGGTCGCAAAAAACGGTGGCATCAATTGCTGCCGCAAGCTCATCCTGGATCGAGGAATAAGATTCCACACGCCCCTCGCTAAACTGCGCGCTGTTCGCGTTTAATATTTGTAGCCAAGATTCATTCATACTTTGATTATCAGCAGTTTTAGAATTACTACATTTTAGTCTACATGGAACCAATTTTCGAACATTCAATTAAGGATCCACGTTGGATTCAGCTCAAGCCGTCTCGCCTGCAGCTCGCCTTCATGCTCGCTGCTGCATCGGTGGCGGTTGCGGTGTTAGTGCTGACCCCGGAGGTATCCACAAGGGTGCGTGGGTTAGTCGTTGCCGCGGTTTGTTTGCAAATGGTGTGGGAAATATGGCGCCAGTTTGGGGGCGATGCCCAGATGGTCACAGCGTTTTATTTCATCACGCTTGATCCGGAACTTGACCAGCGTGGTGAACGCGATCGACGCAGCAATCCGAACGACGACGAATCTGGCAATCAAACAAAAGCTAAAAAAAATGTCAAAGCACCCGCCAAGCTCGGCATCCGCCTCCAGTTAAAAAATACGACAATTCAACAAGGCGAAGTGAAAGAGGGTGCATTTGTCATGCCGTGGTTTGCCAATGTGCCGTATCAGTTGCCCAATGATGGTTGGCTCAGAAAAATCTGGCCGCGAACGCTATCGCTGTGGCCCGATCGTTTGGCGGTTGAGGCGTTTCGGACGGTCCGGGTGAAGCTTAGATGGTACTAGCATCGCTGTAGCGGGAATCATAATGCCAAGACTTTTTACGAAACGCGCACGCTCGACGCGTTGGAAATAGTCGTTCACGAACATAGGTTCTTAGGGTAAGTGTGAGTGTAAGTTTAGGTTTAAGTGTGAGTTGTAAGTTATAAGTTTTAGGCGCTGGCTCGTTTTCCTTTTTGAAAAAGTGGGCGGCAGGACCGCTTTGTGTTGGAGATGTTGCGCTGATTTTTCTTCTTGGATTGCCCTCGTGGATTTTCCTTGTCGACTTTGCTTGCCAAAGCTACACCTAATCGCCTGTAACGAACTGCCCTGAACCCTACTTTCCGCCTCGGGTGGTCTTTTCTAACGAGTGATGCAAGACCGCGAGCGGCTTAGGCAAACTTGCCTAGCTACATTTTCTCGACATCCGTTGCTGCCACGATACGATTGACTGCGTACTGATGCCTGCAAGCCAATGGCTGCGTACCATTGACTCCCGTATAATTGTAATTTGTTTGCTTCATGCACTTATTGTGCATTTTCCGCGTCACCCCTGATTTTCTCCATCGCTATCGCCATGACCTCCCCATCCGTATCTGCAAACGCACTGATCACATTGCACGGCCCATCGGCACTTTCGCCGTTTCGCGTTGAAAAATTGCTCTCGTCGCTTCGCCTGAAGCATCCGCCTATCCGGAGCGTGCGGGCAGAGTTTGTGCATTTTGTGGAGGCGGAAAAAACGTTGGCTGCGGCTGAATTGGACACGTTGAATAAGCTGTTGGCTTATGGCGATTCAAATTCCAAGTCTCGCTCTGGTGGCGGCGTTTCAGGCAAAAGTGACTCGAAAGCCCCGCTGGCGCTAGCGTTTATGCTTGTCCTCCCACGTATCGGCACGATTTCATCGTGGGCATCGAAGGCGACCGACATTGCGCATAACTGCGGTCTCGGCCACATTAAACGCATTGAGCGTGGCACGGTTTTTTACGTGGAAACTGATGGCGAATTGACCGCAGACGTGCGCGCAGTAATTATGCAATCGATCTTTGATCCGATGACAGAAACGGTTCGCTTTTCGTTGGATGACGCGGCCGAATTATTTGTGACGCAACCACCCCAACCGCTCGCCACGGTGCCAACGGCCCGCGATGGCAAAGCCGCACTGGACCACGCCAATACCCAAATGGGTTTGGCATTGTCAGCAGATGAAATTGATTACCTGTTTGACTATTATGAAAAAATAAAACGCGATCCGACGGACGTTGAATTAATGATGTTTGCGCAGGCAAATTCAGAACATTGCCGCCATAAAATTTTCAACGCGTCGTGGACCATTGACGGTGCGACGCAAGATAAGAGCCTGTTCGCGATGATTCGCAATACGCATACGGTCACGCCCGCGGGTACCATTGTGGCGTACTCCGACAACTGCGCGGTGATGGAAGGTGCGAATATCGAGCGCTTCTTCCCCACCAATGGGAAGTTCGGCTTCACAAATGACAAAACCCATATTTTGATGAAAGTGGAAACCCATAACCATCCGACTGCCATTGCGCCATGGCCTGGGGCTGCGACTGGTTCGGGTGGCGAAATTCGCGACGAAGGTGCGACCGGAATTGGCGCAAAGCCAAAAGCGGGGCTCACCGGATTTTCCGTTTCAAATCTAAACATACCTGGTTCAATTCAGCCTTGGGAACATGGTTATGGCAAGCCATCGCGCATTGCATCCGCGCTCCACATCATGATCGAAGGCCCGCTGGGCGGCGCAGCGTTCAACAACGAATTTGGCCGCATCAATCTTACCGGCTATTTCCGCACCTACGAGCAAGAAGCCGAGGGCGTCATGCGTGGTTATCACAAGCCGATCATGATTGCGGGCGGCTTGGGCAATATCTCCGACGCGCATACCCACAAAAAGCCATTCGGCCCCGGCACGCTGCTGATTCAGCTGGGCGGCCCCGGCATGCGCATCGGCTTGGGCGGCGGCGCGGCATCGTCGATGACATCGGGCGCGAATACGGAAGCGCTCGATTTCGATTCGGTGCAACGCGCGAATGCCGAAATGGAGCGACGGTGTCAGGAAGTGATTGATGCCTGTTGGCAACTCGGTGCTGCAAATCCGATTTTGTCGATTCACGATGTGGGTGCAGGCGGCATTTCGAATGCGCTGCCAGAGCTAGCCCACGCCGGCGGAATGGGGGCGAAATTTAATTTACGCGCCGTGCCGTCTGAAGAGCCGGGCATGAGTCCGAAAGAAATTTGGAGCAATGAATCGCAAGAGCGTTATGTTATGGCCGTGGCACCTGAGTCACTAGCCATGTTCCAACAATTTTGTGAACGGGAGCGATGCCCGTTTGCCGTGGTGGGCGAGGCAACCTCATCGCAAGACTTGATTGTCGCCGATCCGCTATTTGCTAACAATGCCGTTGATATGGACATGGATGTGCTCCTCGGCAAACCGCCGCGTATGCATCGTGACGTCGCAACGGTGAGGCCAAACTTACCGAAATTTGACACCACAAATATTGATTTAAAAGAGGCTGTCTATCGCGTGTTGAGATTACCGACCGTTGCCGATAAATCGTTCCTGATTACGATTGGCGATCGCTCGGTTGGTGGATTGACAGCGCGCGATCAATTTGTTGGTCCTTGGCAGGTTCCCGTGGCCGATTGCGCGGTAACGCTGATGGGCTACAACACCAATCGCGGCGAAGCCATGGCGATGGGCGAGCGAGCACCGATTGCGATTATTGACGCACCCGCCTCCGGTCGCATGGCGGTTGGTGAAGCGCTTACGAATATTGCAGCGGCCGATATTGCGAACATTTCCGACATAAAATTATCGGCCAACTGGATGGCTGCCGCCGGTGTGGCGGGTGAGGATGCGAAACTATTCGCGACGGTAAAAGCAGTCGGCATGGAGCTATGTCCTGCGTTGGGTGTCTCTATCCCGGTCGGTAAAGACTCGTTGTCGATGAAAACATCGTGGGTTGAAAATAACGCCAAGAAGCAAGTTGTCGCGCCTGTTTCGCTGGTCATTTCTGCTTTTGCACCCGTGCAAGATGCGAGCAAAACGCTCACCCCAGAATTGGCAACCGATGCTGCCGATACCGAACTGCTGCTGATTGATTTGGGTGCGGGCAAAAACCGATTAGGCGCATCCGCGCTTGCGCAGGTATATGCGCAAGTCGGTAACGTCGCCCCGGATGTGGATGATGCCAGTGCATTGAAATCATTCTTCACTGCCATCCGCCAACTATCGCGTGACAATAAAATTTTGAGCTACCACGATCGTTCCGATGGTGGTCTGCTGTCGACGCTGACCGAGATGATGTTCGCGTCCCATGTTGGCATTTCTATCTACATGGATTCGTTAATATTTAACGAAAAGGAAACCGATGTTGATGATTATGATGTGACGGCAACATCGAAAAAATTAGGCGAGAGCGATGCGATTTTAGCCGCGCTGTTTAACGAAGAACTTGGGGCCGTCATTCAAATCCGTAAGTCAGATCGCGTGGCCGTCATGCAAAGCCTGCGCGAACGTGGCTTGGGTGCGATCAGCCACATCATCGGTCATCTGAATGCCAGCGACGAGTTCCGCATCATTCGCAGCACAAAACCGGTGCTGGCGGAGAGCCGTGTTGATTTGCATCGGGCATGGTCCGAGACAAGCTACCTCATTCAATCATTGCGTGACAACCCTGAAAGCGCGCGTCAAGAATATGACCGCCTGCTTGACTTAAAAGACCCTGGCCTCACCGCCAAACTCACCTTCGATGCGACCAACGAGATTGCTGCGCCATTCATCGCAATGAACGTAAAACCAAAAATCGCCATCCTCCGCGAACAGGGCGTTAACGGCCAGCTGGAAATGGCGCACGCTTTCACCAAAGCGGGCTTTGAGGCCCATGACGTGCATATGAGCGACATCATCGCCGGGCGCATCACGTTGCGCGATTTCAAAGCCTTCGCGGCCTGCGGCGGCTTCTCCTACGGCGATGTCTTGGGCGCTGGCGAGGGCTGGGCGAAATCGATTTTATTCAACGCCCGTGCGCGAGATGAGTTTGAAGCTTTTTTTAAACGTGATGATTCATTTGCGTTGGGTGTTTGCAATGGCTGCCAGATGATGTCGAACTTACAAACGATTATTCCCGGCGCTGAAAACTGGCCACATTTGGAGCGCAACAAAAGCGAGCAATACGAGGCCCGCACGGTGATGCTCGAAATCCGCGAATCGCCCTCGATTCTCTTCGCGGGCATGGCAGGCTCGCGCCTACCAGTAGCCACTGCGCACGGCGAAGGCCAGGCAGTTTTTAAGGATAAAGCACAGCAAGATGCCGTTCGCTGGCTGACCGCCGCGCATTTTGTGGATGGTCATGGCCGCGTTACCGAAGCATTTCCTGCGAACCCAAACGGCTCCCCACTCGGCATGACCGCTTTTACAACGCCCGACGGCCGATTCAACATCATGATGCCGCATCCGGAACGGGTGGCGTTGAATGTGAATTTGTCGTGGCATCCAAAAGAATGGAAAGCATCTCGCGAAGCAGCGAGGCGTAATGAAGCCCCACGAGAAAGCCCCTGGATGCGGATGTTTAAAAATGCGCGGGTTTGGGTGGGATAGGTTATTCAGCAATAAATTAGGGGAAATGCAATTCATGAAAACACTGCCACCATTATCTGTTCGCAATTCATTTTTAATTCTTGCCGCAACACTGTTGTTCTCCGCGACCATTGCCTTCTCGCAAGAATCTGCTAAACCCGCTGCGACCGATAAAAAAATCGACAGCCACGTCGGCGATTGCGTAAGCAAAGAAGGCATTAACAAAGCCCGCTGCGAACGCCACGAAACCATGGCATCAAAATGCGGCGCGGTGAAGGGCGAAGGCCACTTCCAATGTGACCGGGATTATCTGATCGCCAACCCGCTCGGCTGCACCAATCTGTCTGGCAAAAACGGCGATCAATGTCGAGCTGAAGTTATCGCGTTTAAAACCTGTGAGGCCAACAAAGGGCGCGAGTTTATGAAGTGTGTGCGCGAGGCGACGGGCGAAAGTCCGATGGGACATTGAATGTAATACGAAAAATGTATGGGTGGATTAAAATACATCATGTTTAGCGCCCTGACGGGCGGTCGATTGTATTGTGATTGCCTTACGCGCTAGTGCATACGCTGCCCGTTATTTTAGAGATCACATAACGTAAGGTAACTTGCGTCTCCAGTTGCAATAAAAAAGCCCGGTAAAACGGGCTTTTTTATTGCAACGTCATTCAAATCCAGTTACCAAACCCGACAAGCTTTCCCCTTCTCCGCTACCATCGGCTGGCCAGCGTTGCAAGAAAATGCCTTGGCGAATTCAGGCATATTGACGACCAAACCGTTGACACGGTACTTGCCTGGCGAATGCGGATCGGTCAGCGCTTTGACGCGCAGGTTTTCATCGCGGTCGTTTTCGCAGGCCCATTGGGCGTAGCCGACGAAGAAGCGTTGGTCTGGGGTTAGGCCGTCTCGTGGTTCAAGTTTCATATCGGCGACTTCTGTTTTCCATGCCATCCACCCCAAAATCAATCCGCCCAAATCCGCTACGTCTTCGCCGAGCGTCAATTTGGAGTTGATTTTAATGTCATCAACAATCGTATAAGTCGCGTACTGGTCGATGATACATTGACTGCGGTTGGTAAATTCCGTTGCGTCTTTTTTCGTCCACCAATCTTTTAGACTTCCCTTTGCATCAAACTGGCGGCCCTCATCATCAAAGCCGTGCGTGAGTTCATGCCCAATGGTGCCACCGGTGTTACCGTAGTTGGGCGCATCATCCATTTTCGGGTCGTAGAGCGGCGGCTGTAGCACACCGGCGGGGAAGTTGATGTCGTTCATCTGCGGATTGTAGTAGGCGTTCACAGACGGCGCTGTCATGCCCCATTCGCCGTGGTTTAGCGGCTTGCCGATTTTGGCGAGCTGGCGTTTGGTTTCAAAATTGGCGCCGCGTTGCACATTGCCTAAAAAATCATCGCGCTTCACGTTGAATGTGCTGTAATCACGCCAAGTATCGGGGTAGCCAATTTTGTTGGCAACAGCGCGTAGTTTTTCTTGTGCTTTTTGTTTAGTGGCGGGGCTCATCCATGTGAGCGATTTAATATCGTCGGCCATCGCGACCTCAATTTGCTTGGTCATGCGCAATGTTTTGGCCTTCAAATCAGCACTGAATGCGCGGCTCACAAATTCTTGGCCCAGTGCTTCCCCGAGTTGGCCATCGACCAAGGCTACGCAACGCTTCCAACGTGGTTTTTGCTCCGGCACGCCGCGTAATGTTTTACTAAAAAACGCGAAATGTTCGTCAGCGAACGGCGTTGATAAATGTTGGGAGGTCGCACGAACCAAATGCCAGCGCATGTAAGTTTTGATCTCGTCCAAAGTTAGTGTTTGCAATTGCGTGCTTAGTGCTTTGTAGAAGGCCGGTTCGGTCACATTAAACGTATTTAAGTTTTTCAAACCGAGCGCTTGCAAGTACGTGCCCCAATTGAAATTCGGCATTAGCGCCTGCAATTTTGCGGCGTTCATCTTGTTGAATTGCTTATAAGGATCGCGCTTTTCAACGCGCGTGAGCGTGGCATTCGCCAACGCTGTTTCAATCGCCATGATCTTATCCGCGGATTGTTTCGCTTTTTCTGCGTTGCCACCCAAGAGCACCAACATCTGTGCGATATGCGCCACATATTGGCTGCGAATCGTTCTCGATTTTTCATCATCCTTGGTGTAGTAATCCCGATCCGGCAAGCCAAGCCCACCGCCTGCGGCAAACGCAATCACTTTTGATGAGTCACCGAAATCCTGGTTGGAGCTGAAGCCAAACAACATACCTTCGTCCGCGAGCGTGAGATGCAGTGCCGCCAATAACATGGGCAAATCGGCTTTTGTCTTCATATCGTCAATGCTGGAAAGGGCGGGCTGGAGTGGTGTTCCGGCGAGCTTTTCAATTGCTGATTCATTCATGCAAGCCGCGAAATAATCGCCAATTTTTTGTTGTGCAGCATTCTTTTTTTCGTTGCTCGCGGCCAAACTTTGCAAAATACCCCAGAGATATTTTTGGTTGTCGTTCGCCAATTTGCCATAGACCGACCAACGCGCTTGGTCAGGCGGGATCGGATTATTCTTCATCCAGCCGCCGCAGGTGTATTGATAAAAATCGACACAGGGATCAGCTGTTTTATCCATGGCACTCACATCGAGGCCGGGTGTGTAGGGGAATGATTTGAGGGGTTTGTCGGCAATCCTCGCGGCAGTCGTCGCAGGCGCGACGGCGGGCGAAGGCGTTTGTGCATTGGCGACGATAGTAGCAGCGGTGAGCGCAGTCGCTAGCGCGGAAAGGATAACACCAGTATTTTTAAGAAGTGCGGCACGCATGAATAAACTCCAAATTTGAACATTAAAGTCGAGTGCTGCTGGGCTGTTCGGGGTGGTTTTGCCTCAAGTCGCGCTACAGAACTCGTGTTTATCGCTAGGATATAGTCGCTATGGAAACGGCAGGACTATATTTCGTGCCTAACTGTAACGCTTTTTGAAGGCTGAAAACAAGCTACCCCATACGCTTGTTTTAAAGGTTCTCTTTCTGTTTGTGCCAGCAGTTAATTGCTATTTTCGATGGTGGCTTTGAATGTTTGCCCTCGTTGCTGTTCTAAAAGTTGGTCTAAAGGCTGTTCTAAAAGTTGGTCTAAAAGCTGTTCTAAAAGCTGTTCTAAAAATCACCAAATCGGTATCATCCTGCTACTCATTTTTTTGAAAGCGTGTCATGCCAGAAGGTCCAGAAATTGCGCGTGCAGCCAGCGATCTTGCGGCGGTGCTAGCCAATAAAAGAGTATTGCTGATCGAATTCGCGTTTCAGCAACTGAAGCCACATGTTGATATGATCACTGGGAGCCGCATCAAGTCAGTGCGGGCAAGGTCTAAAGCGATGCTCGTTGAATTTGACTGCGGGCTCACCGTTTATAGCCACAATCAGCTATACGGGCGTTGGGCAATTCTTGCGCACGGCGAAGCCTCTCAGGTAGGTTTGCAAGTGCGGATGGCGATTCATGTCGATGAAGCGGTTGCGGTGCTTTATAGCGCATCAGATATTGAGGTCTGGCCAAGCGCCAACATTGGCGAGCAGCCTTACATCCGCAAATTGGGCTTGGAATTACTGGCCGCTGAGACGACGCTTAACGAAGTGCTTGCCCATATTCGGCAACCCAAATTTCAGGGGCGCCGTGTGGCCACCTTGCTGCTGGATCAGGGTTTTTTAGCGGGCATCGGCAACTATTTACGCAGCGATATTTTATTCGCAGCCCGAATCAAACCCGATGCTCGAATGAAGGATTTAACCGTCGTGCAAACAAACGCGTTGGCGCATCACGCGCTGGCCATGACGCAACAATCTTTTGCAACCAATGGCATCACCAACGACTTAAAGATCGCAAAAAAATTAAGAGGCCGTGGCATGAAATTCAGCCAGTACCGGCACTGGGTGTTTGATCGGGTGGGCGAACCTTGCCATGTCTGCGGGACGAAGATCACACGTCTTGATTTGTCGGGAAGGGCGGTATTTTGGTGTGTGGGATGTCAAGTTTAAGTACGGCTTCTAGCCTGCGGCGGCCAACGTTCGCCCACTAAGCAAGGCATCGGTACTCGTCGTTCAAACAGGGCACGATCTATTTTTCAGCACCATCTAGGGGCGGTACTTTTGCGTGTTTTGGAGGATGCTGAATTTTGTTGCGTGAATCGGCATTGATTGACCGCCAGAGCCAATTGGCTAGGCTAAGTAGAATAATGCCGGGAATGATACCAATCAAAACAGCGATTTCCCAGTTGATGTAAGCATCATTGGCGCTGATAAAAAGCACGCCGCACGCGGTGGCGCCCAGCCCCAAAAGGCCGGTTACGATCATGACGATGGTCAGAAAAATTTTCATTGTTGTTTCCCCTGGTGCCGCGTCAATCGCGAATGATGGATCGTGAATGGTTGCTCGCGGGCAGTGCGGCTTAAGTGTCGCTCGTGGTCATTTTCTTGATTGCAGCGGTTGCAATAATCGGAATGGTTGGGTAAGCGGGAGCATCTGTGGTGCGCCCAAACGAAACATCTGCCTCGCTGCGCCGCAGGGCCAACAGGCCTCGTCGATCATCGCGATAAAACAAATTAAACGACTCAAACGGGATAATTTTGCCATCGGGTTGCACGATATGCACACAGGATTTTTTCATCGCACGGACATCGAAATTCACCGCATCCATAAACGCCATAATCAGCACACGAAACACGTTGTCGTAGGTGATGCCAGATGGTGCTTGCACCTGCGGCAGGCAACACATCAAATCCGACAAGCAAGATGCCTGGCTTTCAGGGCTTAAATTAGTCGCGAATAATTTGAAGACCTGTTCTTTCAAGTTGGCATCCGACTCAAAGACAATTGTATTTCGATCACCGGCCAACAATACATCGGGGCCGATATAGCGCGTCAGCGGGGCAATGGAGCGCGCCGTTCCCTCAACCGTTTTAATCGCATAAGCCATGGAGAGTGCATCGGGATTGCATGGCACCGGAATAATATCGGCTGCGCAAAATAAAGCGGTTTGATCCAAAATCATCTGCCGAACGCCAGTAAGCGTCAGGCGTGACGTTTTGGCCGTCATGCCCTCGGTACGTCCCGCGAATTGCATCGGCTGCAAGGTGACGCCACGCACGCAAGGCTGCCTCGCAGCGTATTCGATGATCTTGCCAATCTCCGTGTCGTTGACACCCTTGGCAACGGTTACGACGAGTGTGGTAGAAAGCCCGACCGCGTTTAAATTGGCAATCGCCCGCTCGCGAATTTGTCGAAGATCCGCGCCCCGCAAGGTGATCAGGGCATCGCGCTCGAAGGAATCGAACTGTAAATAAATTTCAAACCGTGGCGCATAGGCCGCGAGCTTGGCGGCAAAGCCCGGCTCATTGGCGATCCGTATTCCGTTGGTGTTGACCATCAAATGGCGAATCGGACGCCTACGCGCGGCATCAAGAATCGCAAAAAAATCGGGATGAATCGTCGGTTCGCCACCGGAAATTTGCACCACATCCGGCTCGCCCTCGTTGGCAACAATCGCATCTAGCATCCGCTCAATGGTGGCGAGATCACGATGTGTGGTGCGATGCGGGCCGGAATCCGCATAGCAAACCGGACAGGCCAAATTACATGCGTCCGTCACTTCCAAAATCGTTAAGCAGGAATGCTGCATATGATCCGGGCACAATCCGCAATCGTACGGGCAACCCCATTGCATCTTGGTATTGAATTTGAGTGGCATTTCCGGCGGTTTGATGTAAACCTCTCGGCCTTGACGCCAATATTTTGCGTCGGTGGCGATGATCACTTTTGATGTTCCATGGTTGGGGCACCATTTGTGGAGCCAAACTTCACCATTTCCACCGTCATCGCGAATGACATATTTGCCCTCAATACGCCGCATACAACCTTCGCGCTCGCACAGCGTGACGACGTGATCGTAATAGAGATAGGGGCGAACGTTAGCCATGTTGTAATGGTTTTATGAGTCAGTTTTCGAGCGCTGCAATCTTTTTTGCAATAACAAACCGTACCACGTAAATCCGATTAGCGCCGCCCATTGAATCGCCGTCAGCCCGCAGTAGAGTGCTACGGGCAATGTGCCCACTGCCGCTGCACCAAACGGCGGCTTCAGCCACTCCAAACCGAAGCGGATCGCGCAATAGCAAAGCATAAATAGCGCGAACGATGCGCCGGTCGATCGTTTCAAACTGGCGTTGTTGTAACGCATGAATCGTGTCGTAAAAAATGCTGCAGTGATGAGCGCAATTTCATAAAGTCCCGTCGGGTGCCGCCCCCTACCGTCGCCATAATCCCAGGCCCAGGGCAGCGCAGTTGGCGTACCGTAGGTTTCATCCCATGTACCGGAAAGTTGACAGCCGATGCGGCCAATCACCAAGCCTGCGGCGAGAGCGGGAACCCACGCATCACCAGTGGCGGTTTTCCAACCTGTACATTTTTTGGCGATTTCAACACCCAACGTGCCGCCTAAAAAACCACCCAACACCGATTTGCCTGCGACCCACAGCGCGGTATTTTGCTGTGCGATCAAATACGGCAAATGCTCCAACACATGCAGCAATTTGCTCCCCACCATCGCCCCAAAAGTAGCCGCACCGAAGATTAGCCATCGGTCTAAAGGCGGCGGTTTGACTTCGTGACGTGAAGTACGCCAGTAAATTTGTGCGCCGATAAAATAGGCGAGCAATTCGAGAATGAAATGGGCCGCATGACCGGAGAGGGAATGCCACATTAAAATTCAATTTCTATAACGGTTTCTGCCGGGGTTTTTAAGAGCATTTGGCTCGAAAGCCCCGCCAGTGCTAGGCTTTGCTATTTAAACGCAACTAATTTTGCCTTAACAAACGCCGCAATCTCACTCACATCCACTACCGCCGCCGCCGCATCCCGCCGATGCTGATACTCCACCTTGCCATCCTTCAACCCACGCTCGCCAATCACCACCCGATGCGGAATGCCGATCAGCTCCAGTTCGGCCAGCATCACGCCTGGGCGCTCGCCACGGTCGTCGAGTAAGACATCTACCCCGGCAAGCTTTAAATCGCTGTAGAGCGTGTCCACTGCGGTCTTAACCATCTCGGAGCGGTCGTATCCCATTGGCGCAATCGCTACCGTGAAGGGTGCCATTGCGTCTGGCCAGATAATGCCCTTGTCATCGTGGTTTTGCTCAATTGCCGCACCGAGTAAGCGGGTTACGCCGATGCCGTAGCAGCCCATCTCTAATAATTGCGGTTTGCCGTTTTCACCCAAGAACGTCGCGTTCATCGGTTTCGAGTAGACGGTTCCCAAATAAAATACATGGCCGACTTCGATGCCGCGTTGAATGGCGAGCACACCGTTGCCGTCGGGTGCAGGATCGCCCGGGACCACATTGCGGATGTCCGCAATAAAATCGGGTTCCGGCAGATCGCGCGCCCAGTTCATGCCGGTGAAGTGGAAGCCCTCTTCGTTCGCACCGGAGACGAAATCGCTCATGGTGGCGACGGTTCGGTCGGCGACGATTTTGACGGGCTTTTTCAAACCAATTGGCCCCAAGTAGCCGGGCATGCAACCAAAGTGTTCGATGATTTCGGATTCATTGGCAAAGCGGAAATCTTTACCCAAGCCTGCAATTTTGCTGGCTTTGATTTCGTTTAATTCATGGTCCCCGCGGATCAACAACAACCAAATATCGGCGGGCAGGGGATTGCCTTTGTCATCAGCCTTATCGACGGCTAAAACAATCGATTTTACCGTTCGTGAAAGTGGCAAATTAAGTAATGCGGCGACATCTTCACACTTCTCTTTTCCGGGGGTAGGTGTTTTGCCAAACTCTAGTACTGGTGAGGCTCTTGAGGCATTTAAGCTCAGCGCTTCAGCAAGCTCAATATTGGCCGCGTAGTCGGAAGTGGGGCAGTATGCAATCGCATCTTCACCCGTATCGGCAATAACCTGGAATTCGTGAGAACGTGATCCACCGATCGCACCGGTATCGGCTTTGACGGCGCGAAACGTTAAGCCAAGCCGGTTAAAAATTTTATGGTACGCGACAAACATTTTATCGTAGCTCACACCCGCGCTAGCTTCATCACGATCAAACGAATAGGCATCTTTCATCGTAAATTCGCGACCTCGCATCACGCCAAAGCGCGGGCGGCGCTCGTCGCGAAATTTGGTTTGGATATGGTAAAAATTGACCGGCAGTTGGCGATAGCTTTTGATCTCGCCACGCGCAATGTCCGTGATCGCTTCTTCGCTTGTCGGCTGAAAAATAAAATCGCGGCCGTGGCGGTCTTTCACGCGCATCAACTCGGCACCGTATTTTTGCCAGCGACCCGTTTCTTGCCAAAGCTCAGCTGGTTGAACGACCGGCATTAGGCATTCGATCGCGCCGGCAGCGTTCATCTCCTCGCGGATAATGGCTTCGATTTTACGAATCGTGCGCAGCCCCATTGGCATGTAGTTATAAATGCCTGCGGCGAGCTTGCGAATCATGCCCGCCCGCAACATCAGCTTTTGCGAGGTGATATCGGCGTCAGCGGGGGCTTCTTTCAGGGTCGAGATAAAAAACTGGGATGCGCGCATTTTTTGTTTAAATTCAGTTAGTTGTGATTATTTGTTCAGCTCGGAGAGTCTTTATTTTACACCGCCACACCCAATTCTCTCTACCCAATTACGCTGTTTTGTGAAAGAATCACTTTAACTATTGAATTGGAAGGGCAACCATGATTGATCGTGATGGTTATCGCCCGAATGTCGCTATCGTCCTTTGCAACGCAAAGAACGAGGTGTTTTGGGGTAAACGCATCAAAGAGCACGCTTGGCAGTTCCCGCAAGGTGGCATCAAAATGGGTGAAAGCCCCGAAGATGCGATGTATCGGGAATTGGAAGAAGAGACGGGGCTACTCCGCGAGCATGTCAAAATTTTAGGCCGCACCAAAGGCTGGTTGCACTATCACGTCCCTTCGCATTGGATTAAACGCGAATGGAGGGGCACTTATAAAGGCCAAAAGCAGATTTGGTATTTGCTGCGCTTGGTGGGCCGCGACCACGACATCAAGCTCCGCGCGAGTACGCATCCCGAGTTCGATGCGTGGCGCTGGCATGACTATTGGGTGCCACTCGAAAACGTGATTGAGTTTAAGCGCGATGTTTATAAAGAAGCGCTGCAGCAACTGGTCCGTTTTTTGGATCCGGCGCACGCCTATACTCATAGCCACGGTCATGGCCACGGCCACGCAAACGGACATCCGAATCGTTCACAACACCACGGTACGAATCAGGGCTTGAAGCGTGTTGAAACGCCGGTTGCGGCGGCGACTGCCGCCGCCGCATTGCAGGCACCGATGATTGTTGCCGAGGCCGGCATCAATCCGCCGGTCATCATGCACGAGGTGTACGACGTGCATAACGTACAGTCGGCTCCGCTAGGCTAATCACCCTGGTGTGCGGTAGCGGTTGTAACGGGAATGCCGTTACGGGATGCTACGTTCGTGTCCAGCGCTTCGTGCTGATGATTACGAGCGAAAATCGTGTAAAAAGTCGGCACGATAAACAACGTCAAAACAGTCCCCAACGACATCCCGCCGACAATCACCCAACCAATCATCTGCCGCGATTCAGCACCTGCGCCGCGCGCCAACGCCAGCGGGATTGCGCCTAGTACCATCGCACCCGTCGTCATCAAAATCGGGCGCAGCCGCAGCACTGCCGATTCAATCACAGCCTCGCGCAGGGCCATGCCTTTTTCTTGTAATTGATTGGCGAATTCGACAATCAAAATACCATGTTTGGTGATCAATCCTACCAATGTGACCAAGCCAATTTGGCTGTAAACATTCAGCGTTCCGCCGGTGAGCCACAACGCCAACAGCGCGCCAGTGATTGAGAGTGGTACGGTGAGCATAATGACGAACGGATCAACAAAGCTTTCAAACTGCGCACTGAGCACAAGGTAGATAAAGGCCAGCGCCAACGCAAAGGTTAAATAAATACTGCCTGATGAATCGCGGAATTCACGTGATTGCCCCGAAAGATCGGTCTGAATTGTGGGCGGCAGCACGCTTTTTGTTGCGGCCTGCATAAAATCGATTGCGTCCTTGATCGCATAGCCCGGCGCTAAGTTAGCCTCAATTTTTGCCGCGCGGAGTTTGTTGAAGTGGTTCAAACTACGCGGCGCAACGGACTCGCGTACTGTAAGCAAATTTGATAGCTGGATCATCTCGTTGTTGCGGCCGCGTACATAAATATTGGTAATGTCGCCGGGGTTAGAACGATCCACATCGGCAACTTGGACGATTACATCGTATTGCTCACCGTCTTGCTTAAAGCGTGTGACCTGGCGGCCGCCGAGCATCGTCTCCATGGTGCGGCCAACCGAATCAACGCTGGTGCCGACATCCGATATTTTGTCGCGATTAACGGCGATTTTAAGTTCGGGTTTGTTTAAACGCAAATCGGAATCAAGATCCGAAAGCCCTGGGTTTTTTGCGGCCTCGGCAATTAAGCGGTCCACATATTTTTGTAGCTCTTCATAAGGGGCCGAAGTCATAATCACAAACTGTAGCGGCTTATCGCGACCCTGACCGAGCGAGGAAGGGTTGATCGCGAACGCGTTTACGCCGGCCAAATTACGAAATTTCGGCTGTAGCTCGCGTTGGATTTCCTGCTGGCTACGGGTGCGCTCGCTCCAATCTTTAAGCCGTAAAATGACGCGGCCATCAGAGGGCGTGGGTGCGCCCCCAATGGCGTTATAGCGCGACATTTCAGGGACTTGTTTATACATCTCCTCAATTTTTTCGATGTAACCCGCGGTGTAGGCTACCGTTGAGCCCTCGGGTGCCGACAACACACCGAAGATAATGCCGCGATCTTCAACCGGCGCGAGCTCCTGCTTTAGCACCAAAAATAGTGGCACTATCAAGCAGGCAAACACGACCCAAAGTGAGATGCCAATGATGCGGCGCTTCAGTATCAGCGTGAGAATCCGCTTGTACTGGTTCGTGAGCGAAATAAAAAATGCTTCAATCGCGTTGTAAATTTTGCCGTGCTTGACTTCGTGTTTGAGCAAGCGCGAGCACATCATGGGTGAAAGTGTGAGTGCGACAAATCCCGACACCATCACCGCGCCAGCCAGCGCGAGGGCGAACTCAATAAACAAACGCCCCGTGCGCCCTGTCGCAAACGCCAGCGGTGCGTAGACAGCCGCAAGCGTGAGCGTCATGGCGACCACGGCGAAGGCGATCTCTTTAGAGCCCTCAATAGCGGCTTGAATGCGCGGCATGCCGGTTTCTAGCTTGCGATAGATGTTCTCCAACACCACAATTGAATCATCGACAACCAAGCCGATCGCCAGCACCATGGCCAATAGCGTGAGGGTGTTGATGCTGAAATTAAAGATATACATCAGCGTGAATGCGCCGATTAACGAAACCGGAATTGTGACTAGCGGGATAATCGTGGCACGTAAATTCCGCAAGAATAAAAATATGACGAT
>JANYBL010000040.1 GCA_025360815.1 Burkholderiales bacterium | reverse complement strand
CGGCAAATTTTGACCGTTAGCGCCCGTGAAAAACAATGGGGGCCAAACTATCTCCGATTTGCGTTATCGATGGCTTCGGACACTACAGGCGAAGGCCGTTTTAATCTATTGCTGCGCTACCAGCAAACGCAATTCAACAAGGCGGGTGCCGAGTGGCGCAATGATTTGCAGATAGGGCGCGACCGCCGCTTCGCCTCCAGTTTTTTTCAACCCTTCGGTATCGGCAGCATTGCCAATATTTCCGCCGGGGTTGATTTCTCACGCCGCCCAATTGATATTTTTTCATCGGGTCGGCGCATTGCGCAATACGATGTTGCCACCAGCGCTATCGGCTTTGATCTGGGTCTTGATTTCGGCCGCAGCACGATTGCACGCTTAGGCGTGGTCCGTGGCAACGACAGTGCCGACGTCAGTATCGGCTCGCTTTCTCTGCCAAACGGCAAACAAAAACAGGGCGGCATCAAACTCCGCGTGCTCTTTGACAGCCTCGACGACGCAAATTTTCCACGGGCTGGAAGCACGGCCAGCTTTGACTATTACGCAAGCAGCAAAGCGCTTTCTGCAACCAATGACTATCGAAAAGCGGAGATTAATTTTAGTGATCACTATTCATTTGGCGATCACACCATTTCCTATGCGGGACGTTATGGCAAAATTTTTGGTGCGAAGCAGCCGATCCCGATTTTTGATCAATTCTCACTCGGCGGATTTTTACAATTATCGGGCTATCTGCCTGGTGAGCTGATCGGCGAATCCGTGGCGATGGGGCGCGTTTCTTACTACCAGCGAATCGGCAACTCCTCGAACTCACTTGGTCGCAATATCTATGGCGGTTTCTCAACTGAATTGGGGCGTGTTTCGCAGAATTTTCAGACTTTGTCCAACAACAACACCAAATATTCAGTTGGCTTATTTGTCGGCATGGATACTTTCTTGGGTCCGCTGTATATGGGTTATGGCCGCTCGCGGGAACACAGCAATATTTTGTATTTCTTCTTGGGGCAGCCTTAGTCAGACGCTACCCTCTTGCTGCGGCTGACTGCTTGAAACCGTTTGCGATGGCGGTGGCTTGCACCACCGCAATTTAGCATCTACGCAGCATGGTAGCCGAAAGCAATTTGCGAGCGCTGACGTAAATTTGTCACAAAAACTTCAATGGGGCGTCATGTTTGGGCTTTAATCTAAATATCGTATTGGTAGTGGCCTCCTCCTCCGCCACCCACCATTTGCGTGCAAGCAAGTCGTGGAACAAGGGCGGATTTATCGCGGTGAACCTTTGGTTCGCCGTTTTTTTTTCTCATTTCCCAACGCCGATCACCATGGCGCAACGCTCGCGCATTGCAACCTGCGCTCGCTGCCATACCAACCTGCACCTGTCAGCAACTGCGCAGCATGGCAAATAAATTGTCACCAAAACGTAAAGACTTTGCCGCTTTGCCGACATATTCATCGGTTAACGTGAGTTTATTGGGAACTTAAAACTGAAACAAAAAGCCCTAAGCCCTACTTTCATGGAATCGATATCATGTTAGCAACATCAAAACGCACCATCGCTGCATCAAGCTTGATGGAAGCAACAATGCCAGCAGCTCCGCATGCGGAAGCCAATTCGGGCAAATCGGCCTTGCCCGTTTCTGCGTTTGAGATGCGCATTGCGACAAGCGCAGACGAAATCGAAGAAGCACAACGCTTGCGTTATCAGGTCTTCTTTGAGGAGCTTGGGGTTCGTGCACAATCAAAACGATCGCTTCTCGATGTTGACGAATACGATGCTGACTGCGAGCATTTAATTGTTCGCGAGCACGCCACGCAGCAAGTTGTCGGCTGCTATCGCATCATGCGTCCCGAAATCGCCGCAAGACGTGGCAGCTATTATTCCGATAGCGAATTCGATCTTTCCCGCTTGCACCACTTGCGCAGCAACATGGTCGAAGTCGGTCGTGCCTGCATTCACCCTGATTACCGCACTGGCAGCGTCATTATGTTGCTGTGGTCAGGCATTGCCAAATTCATGCTCGAAAACCGCTACGATTATTTGATCGGCTGCGCGAGTGTGAGCTTGGCGGATGGGGGCGCGAATGCCTTGAGCGTGCACGCCAAAGCAAGCAACGAATGGCTGTCCCCGTCAGAATATCGTGTCTTCCCGCGCCATGCCTTTCCGCTGCGTGGGCAAGCATCGCTCGCGCCGCAAATTCCACCACTCATTAAAGGCTACACCCGTTTAGGCGCATGGATAGGCGGCGATCCAGCTTGGGACCCCGACTTCAACACGGCGGATTTTTTTGTTCTGCTATCACTCTCGCGGATGCCGAAAAAATATCTCAACCATTTCATGAGCGTTGGCTAAAACTCCGCTGAAAATCGCAACGAACATGGCCGGAAAATAGATCCGGCTTGTTGTAGGCGGCCTGCTATGCCAAACGATGGGGCATTGTTAGCGGGCCGCCTGGCGCGTGTCGTGATGGTGTTATTAACCTGTTATGGAAGCTATTTTTTCGAAAAAAAAGCGCCCCATGACGTGAGACGCGCTTCTTATTTGGCGGAGGTGGCGTTCGCCCAATCAATGTTCAAAAAGATCTCACTAAGCAGAATTGCAAGCTCGTTTTACCTCTTCGAATTAAAATTGGGTTTTTAAAATTGGATTTGTTGCCATCCCCCGCTGAACTGAATACCTCAACATCATTATGCCAAGCTGCTGAGCGCCGCTGCCAACTCGAAACTCTAGTGCTGGCGGGCCATTCCAAGCTATCTACGCCTGCGAGCCTCGCCAACCATTGAGTTTGTCGAATTACTTTATTTTAAAACGTCATAAGCTATTTCTTAACCGACGCAGCGCTCGCAACCGCGGGCACTGGATCTGGCGCCACTGCAGGGATCGGAGCGAGCAGTGCAGCATAGTCCTTCGCCATCTGCGCGCCAATCCTCACCTGCTGCGGGGGCTTAACGTTTACTGGATCCGCTTCTTCCTGCTGGCGGTGTACGCCACTATGTATGTTCGCGACCACACCCGGCCTGCGCTACACGTTGCGATGGGTATCGACACCACCGAATACGATTTCCAGGTATTTCGCATCACCAGCGAAATTGCGCGGCAGGTTTTTCCGGTTTCATTGGATACTGATCATCCCTCGTTCCGCGCCGGCCTAGAACGGCTGCATCGTATCTCAGATGCGATCAACAACGCGAAGGCCCAAGGCAGCCTCATCGGCAAAGTAAAGCAAGCGGGATGGGCGCTGGCTGGTGCAGCAACGTTTGCACGGCTTTATTTCTTCCCCGTGAAGCGTCACGACCTACCCAAGCAAGTACGCTCGGTGCCAGCTTGGTAAGCGATAAGCAATCGACACTCGAGGGCAGAGTGAGGACGCTATGAACGGTGTGATCCCGACTGCGGCCGTGTTTACTTTGCTCTTATGGTGGTTCAGCACTGGCTTGATCCTGTATCTCGACGGCCTCCCTCGGCGTACGTTCGCGCGCAGCCTCTACGGTGCCAGTGCCGTCGCAGCCGCGGCGCTGATCGTGCTGGCGATAACGAGCCGTGAAACTAGCGCCGCTTCCGCGTACTGGGGGTTTACCTGTGCCGTGCTCATCTGGGGCTGGCAAGAAATGGCGTTTTTGATGGGCTGCGTGGCTGGATCGCGGCGCGAAGCATGTCCTGCGCGCGCAAACGAATGGGAGCGATTTCAGCTCGCTACCGAAACGATCTTGCATCACGAGTTGGCGCTGGTTGTCTGCCTGCTACTGATTTACGGTGCCACATGGCAGCAACCAAACCAGATCGGCAGCGAAACTTTTCTATTGCTCTGGGTTATGCGCCTGTCGGCAAAACTCAATCTTTTCTTCGGCGTTCGGAACCAGTACACGAATTTCCTGCCGCCGCACTTGCGTTACCTGGCCAGTTATTTCGGGAAGCGGCCACTGAACCTACTATTCCCGGTTTCGGTAACGGCTGCATCTATCGTTGCATTTGTGCTTTGGCAGATCGCAGTGTCGGCGCACGCCAGCGCCTTTGAAATCGCCGGTTATAGCCTACTGGCGACACTCCTCAGCCTTGCCGTACTGGAGCACTGGTTTCTGGTGTTGCCGTTGCCAGTAGAAAGCATGTGGCGATGGGCGCTGGGAGAGCGTGGCGCGGGGCCGGCAGCTACGAAATAGGTCGTCAAGTCCTCAAAATTGTCGCACTACATTCGTTAAGAACGAGGAAATCGTTGCTGTCGTAAGCCAAAATCGGAGACATGACCTAGCCCGAGTCGGTGCTTCGGCGGGCCTGCACCGGAAAAGCCAACGCTGGTGAATGATGTACCCACGGTGCTGATTCTCGGAGGCATTTACATCAGAGATGCCCCAACAAATAGCTTACCGGAGATGCGGTCAAATGCGGCTTGCCGTCAGAAGGCAGGCAAATCGGACTTTGCGGCCACTTGATCCGTCTTTACATCGCCAGCAACAGTTGCCGCGCGTTGGCAAGCTCCAATGCATCGAACCCTTCTGGGAGATCGGCACACAAGGCGCGCAGGGTTTCGCGGCATTGTACGGCTTGCGGAGTACTGCGAGCCGCGTCTACCAGACTAGTGGCCGCCTTAAGTTGCAACAGCGGCGCCTTTTGCTGCGTCGCGATGGCCAGCGCTTGTCGCAGCGAAGTCATCGCCGCTTCCGGCTTATTCGGCTCAGCCGCGAGCAGGCATATGCCTTGCATGCGATACAGCTCCGACACGCAAAAGCCGATACCCGGCTCGTTGACCGTCTCAATGGCCATACCGAGAATCGGCAAGGCAGCTGCCGCCTTGCCAAAATTCGTTCTTGCTTCGGCTAACAGCCCGGCGTAAAAGCGGAAGAAAGGTCCAATGGCGATGACACTGTCGTAAATGCCTTCCATCGCTTCTAGACCGGCTTCGGAATTGCGCCCCAATGCATGTGCCCATCCGTTCAGGAATAGCGCGTTCGCGCGTTGGGGCGGGAAATTGTACTTATTGGCGAGGTCAACCTGGCGTTGCGAATATCGTTCAACACCAACGTAGTCATTCGCCAATACGCAGAAGGTCGATGCATTTTGCAACGCATGCGCGATGCTGTGTTGGTGGCCAAGCTTATCGGCGAGGACCAGCGATTGTTCAATACAGCTCGCTGCTCGCTGGAATTGGCCCGACTGGGCCAGAACAATAGCTTGTACCCCATAGGCGCAAACCCCGGGATCGTGGCCGCCGAAGATAGGGCCCATCCAGCTGTGCTGGGCGTCGTCGTAGCGCTCGATGCCCTCCTCACTGTCTTGGATTGCAGTCGGTACATCACCCCTAAACATGGCCGTCGACCAGCGGCAGTGAAAAGCTTCCAGCAGCAGATCCGTGCCATCTAAATGCTGGCTCAGCGCGACAAGCTCTTGGGCGCGATCGCGCGCCACTTCCAGTTTGCGACCAAGATTCGCCGAGAACCAAAGGCCCCAAGTCGCTCTGAATAACCCGTTCTTGTCTCCCAGCTTGGCACCAATCTCGTGGGCCCGCAGGTAGGCTCGCTCTGTTTCCGGGCTTTGCGCGCCTTTAATAATCGATAGCGCCAGCCCCGATTTGAGCAACAGTTCCAATTCGATTTTCCAGCGATCCGCACCTTCCGCCAAGCGGCCTGCCTCAAATAATCCCGCACTAAAATGAGCAACCGCCTCGAAAAAATTGGAGCGTGCTACGGCACGGTCGCCAGCACGTTCCCAGTACGCGCACGCCAAATCGGAAAGTCGCGCCTCGCCAAAATGATAGGCCAGCAATTCTGGTTCACCGTCTGCGATGTCAGGAAAATCCGCGACGAAGGCGCGCGCGACCCGTTCATGGATTTGCTGGCGGCGTCCACGGAGCAGGTTGTCGTAGGCCACGTCGCGCAGCAGCGCGTGCTTGAAAGTGTAGCCGGGTTCGCTCGCCTTGCTGATCGGGAAAACCAGCCCGGCATCGACCAGCTTCGCGATGCCATTCGCAACGTCGGCTGTTGATACTAGCGCCACTGCTTCCAGCAGGCGCAGAGAGAACTCCTTGCCAATCACAGCCGCGACTTGGGCGACCTCCTTGGCCGCCCCCAGTCGGTCCAAGCGCGCCATGAGCGAATCGTGCAACGTGGCCGGAACAGCGGGCCGCTCCGGCATGGCGGACTCCATCAACGCCTTGGTCAATTCTTCAACAAAGAGCGGAACGCCATCGGTCTTGGCCACGATTTCATCAATTAGGGACGGGGCAAATTTCCAGCCCGCAACAATATTGGCCACCATTTCGATGCAATGCGCTTTGCCGAGGCGGCTGAGAGCAAGTGAAGTCAGATGATCGCGCCCCGACCAAGGCGAAACGAACTCAGGTCTTGCGGTGATGATGATGAGAACGGGCGACGCCGCAATGCCATCGATAAGGCGAGTAAGCAGTTCCTGCGTGGAAGGGTCGATCCAATGCACATCTTCAAAGATGAGCAAGGTAGGTTGCTGTTCAGCGATGCGGATAATCTGATTGACCAGCACAGTAATAGTAGCGATCTTGCGCTGCGCCGGCGGGGTAGTAAGTGCGCGGTCTCCGAGTGGAATCGACAAAAGATCGCCCAGAAGCAATGCGTTAGACTCGCTGTAGTTATTGGAAGCGGCAAGCATCGTCTCCAATTTCTCCAGCTTCAGGGCTGGCAAATCTTCCGGCGCAAATCCGGCGGCGTGCGCCAGATTGCGAATGATCGGATGCAGCGCGCTATTCGTACGGTACGACGAGCACTGACAAACGAGGTGATAGTAGGTCTCCCCGCGAAGGCTGTCACACAGACCTTCAATGATGCGCGATTTTCCCATGCCGGGTTCGCCAGAAAGAATGACAACTTGGCCCTCACCTTGTTTGGCCATCTGCCAGCGATTCAGAATCAAGGCGATTTCCTCGGTGCGTCCGACCAAGTGCCCGGCCCCTTTGCTTCGCTCGACCATGAAGTGGCTGGCGATAGACGCTTCTCGCAATACCCGCCAGACAGGCACTGGGATCGCGAAGCCTTTTAGAGGATGCTCTCCCAAGCTTTGATAATCGAACTGCCGTCCCAGAAGGCTGTGCGTGCTTTGGCTGATCAAGATGGCATTGGGCTCTGCTAGCGCTTGCAGCCGCGCTGCAAGGTTGGGCGTTTCGCCCACAACGGAATGTTCGCGTGCCGTGCCGGTGCCGATAATGTCGCCAATCACCACGACACCGGTAGCGATGCCAATGCGCACCTGAACCGGATGCCCCTCGGGCGTTGTGAGATGCGCGACATTTTCAATGATTGCGAGTGCCGCAAATATCGCCCGTTTGGTCGCGTCTTCGTGCGTTTGTGGATATCCGAAATACGCGAGCACGCCGTCGCCCATGAATTTGGCGATAAAGCCGTCGAAGCGAACGATGGCGCCTGCGCAAGCGTCCTGGTAGCGCCGGATCACTAGGCCCATATCTTCAGGGTCGATGGTGTTGGCGAGCGCGGTCGAGCCCACTAGGTCGCAAAACATGACGGTGACTTGGCGCCGCTCAGCTTCTGTCGTCGCCGGTGGATCGGGATGGGTAATGGCAGGAGCGGGGGCGGGGGCAGGGGCCGGAAAAGGGACGGCAGCCAGCAGCATGGTGTCGGTACGAGCACGCTCCATGAGGGCTCTCAGCAACTTGCGGCGATGGCCTAACGAAAAACCTAGCCTCTCGAAATCACTCTCTGCGAGGTCGGAAATGATGTCGAAATCGATATCGTTTTCAGCTAATATTTTAACGTACTGCTCGAGGCCAAGCGCAGTGAGCCAGTCCTGAAATTTCGTCATGACACTCCATGCCCCCTTCTTTTAGGTTACGGTCGATGACGCTATCGATGCTCTTTGCCGTCGCGACGCAAATAAAAACACCAATGTAAACTGTGAGAATACCGTACTTGCGTACCCACAGGAAGCAAGTCGTTCGCCACACAATAGGCGCAGCCGGACCAGCGTGCAAATGCTGCGATCGCAAAAAATCAATCAATAACTAGGCTGGTATTTCACGCCACCCTATTCGCTCAGGCTGATTCAATTTACGCTGCGGCCCGTTCCGTTATTGCAAGCACGTAGTCAACTTCATTCCCGGCAGCAAACCGTACTTTACGTCTTGGTATCAACGAGAAGCAACCATACAACCAAGCGGTAGTTAGCTCATCGACGCCACAGGCGGAATTGCTTCATTTTGCTTGGAGGTTGCGGTTTCGTTAAAACACCGAGTGATCACCACGATGAACGCTGGCTTTGCCCTCGACCAAGCGCGCGTAAAAGTCAAAAAGGGTTTGCGAGCCTGTCGAGGGCGTTGCCGCTGCATTGTAGCGGCCGGTAACGGGATCTAGGATCAGCATGGATTCGGTCGCGTAATATCGGCCGATGCGCGCCAGCTCCGCCTTGTCGGCAAGTGGCGGGATGATACGACCAAGTGCAGCAAGCACGAAGATAATCGTATCGAGGAGCACCACCGGGACGCTCGAGATGCGCGGTTCGCGCTTCAGTAGCGTAAAAAGGTGCTCAGCCTGTTGCCGCGGTGTGATCGCCTCGCCAGGGCCGCCAATTGGCAGGATCTGATTGCGGCGGCTCTTGTCGTCTAGGCACCCGGCGATGAACTGCGCAAGATCGTCGTCGCTGATCGGCTTGCAGGACGTTCCAGAACCGTCGCCAAACACTAGGAAGGGCTTTCCTTTTTTCACGCGTTCGATCTGCCCGGACAGAGATTTGAAGAACGCTGTCGCGCGGACAATTGAATAATCGACACCGGAATCGATCAGGACCTTCTCGAACGCTAGCTTGGCATGCTGGAAAGCGAGCCGTGGCTTCTGAACACAAATGGCAGACAGGAGCACCATTTGCGTCACGCCAGCAGCCCTGGCGGCCGCGAGGGCTGTTACATGCGCATCATAGTCGATCGCCCAAGCATCTTTGGGCGCGCCCGTCCTCGATGCGAGGCAGGATACAAGCACATCGAATCGCTCGCCGCGAAAGCCGTTTCGTGCGAGCGACACGGCATCGGTCACTTGGCCAAGCCTGACTGTCGCACCGTTCCAATCGGACAGTCGACCTTCCGTAATTTGATTGGCCGCTGCCGGGCGCGCAAAGCATACGACCTCGTGGCCCGCGTTGACGAGCGCGCGAACGCATGCGCATCCGATAGTTCCGGTGGGGCCGATGACGAAGACGCGGCGAGGCGCAGGCGATTGATAGGACATAGTGAGGTTCAGGGGCTGAGTTAAGGAGCTTAATTAAAGAGATGAGTTTAGGGGCTGAGTTCAACGGTCACTGCTCATTCCGAAGGCGGGTTAGGTTATCCGGAAATATCATACATATTTAAGCGCAACGGCTTAATAGCAAACATTTTAATAGCAAACATTTGCGTCTACATCGCCAGCGTAAGCACCAGCACCACCAGCAACGGCAACTGCAGCTGCAACTGCAACGCCGTTCAGTTGTTGCAAACAATTGATTGACCGACTTTGGAAAAATACTATAAATAATTCTGACCGATTTTTTCCGATTGTGCCAACGGCGAAATCCCCACAGAATGGGCATTTAAGCGGTTCGCCCAATTCTTGCGCAGGACTAGGCCGGATTAGAATTGATTGTCTTATCCGGCGCACATCCCATTGCTGGCATTAACGTCATGGGCCCAACTGAACAATGGTTCCGGCCGGCGGGATTCAGCCATTTTAAAAAAAGACCGTCAAGGCCCGACTCTGCGAAATCTAGAAAAACGAAGTCCGGTTGATAGAGGCTATTTAAATCTTCGCCTGCCGTCTTTGCCGCCGCGAATGCCAAACGACTGGCGCCTGCGTCGTTCAAGCGCGCCTTAATTTTCGCAGCAACGCCGCGCCCAAAATAGTAATTCTATGCTCCCCCCACGCTCGTTTGATAAGAGGAGCGCATAGGATTGGATTAAATTAGGACAGCTTCAGAAGAACTCGACGTCAGAAACCTTCTCTTTAGTCTCCAGAAAACCACCCTCAATCAGCGAATGATAATTTGCTGTCTGATTGCGGCCCTGCGCCTTAGCCCAGTACAGTGCGGCGTCAGCACGTTCGAGGATTGACGAAGGTTGGTCGCCGAGCCGCATGCGCACGTAGCCGATACTGATGGTGATGTGGCCCACTTGGGGGAACGCAAACGTTTCGACTATTTTGCGAATGCGTTCAAATCCGAAGCATGCGTCGCTTTCCGCCATGGGCTTCAACAGAATGACGAATTCCTCGCCGCCGAAGCGGAACAGCTTGTCGTGCGCACGAAACGTATTTTTAATCAACGCCGATACCAAGATCAGCATTTCGTCGCCGATCATGTGTCCGAACCGGTCATTGACGGTCTTGAAATGGTCGATATCGAGAACAGCCAGCCAGTGATCTTGCGCTTCAGGATGTTGGCTGCGGCGACGCGGCAAGTGTAGCGACCTCACCCGGCTGTCGTCGCCGCCGGCAAGATTGTGCAGGATGCGCATCAGGTAATGGTCAAAAGTTTTACGATTGAGCAGACCCGTCAACGTGTCGGTTTCGCTGTAGTCGAGCAACGTCAATATGTTCGTGTAAATCGCCAGCAGGTGTTCAGCAACGGCAATTTGTTCTTGGTCAAACGGCTTGCCCGCGATAGCGACAAAACCGTATAAGCCGCCGTTGCCGCGCACGATAGGGAACAGCGTGCTGTCGCCGTCTGTTTGGCGCAGGCCGCTGTTGAGACAAGCATCAAGCAGCGGATAGTAATCGATGGAAACCATGTCGACAGGAATGGAAAAACCATCATCATGAATGTGCGCACCGGTATCATCGAAGACGGCCGCGGGCCAAACAAACGTTTCGCCTTGCGCCTGCAACAGGCCGTGAATCACCACACGGCTAGTGCCCAGCAATTCACACAGTGCCTCGGCAAGCACGATCTTGAGTCGCCGACGATCGCGCTCACGGGTGATGCGCTCAACATGCGTTAACGTACGGTTCATGTGCCTCAGTGATTCAATGAATATGAGTAGCCGATGATGGGGAGCCCAGTGTACCAAGATATGGGCGGCATCACTGTTTTCTGCGGAGTCGCCAGGTTTTACTGACTTTGGCGGGAATATCGAAGCGTACGCGCTACTGATCTTGTCCACTTTTCGTTGAGGGCTTAAGCCGCTCTTTTAATCAGCCGAGCGAATAGGCTGTTGTTGCTGTGCGTTGTGGATAAGTCGTCGTTTGCGG
>JANYBL010000025.1 GCA_025360815.1 Burkholderiales bacterium | reverse complement strand
TTCGTCAGCTACGCCATGATCGATAAGCTTCGTGACACGCATCCGGTTGCCAACTTGTGCGGTTTGCGCAATGTTGCCAAGCGCGGCGATCAGACTTGGAGTCGTGGCATCTATGGGCCGAAGAAGATTCAGGCCGAGTTGGCCACACAAGCACTGACAGCGGGGCTGAACCGTATTAAGCGCTTGCGCAAGCTCCACGGTGTTCGCTGCACGCACCAGAAGAAGTTTTGCGTCACGACCGATTCCAAACATCGGTTACCCGTGGCCGAGAATCTGCTCAACCGTCAATTTGCACCGAGCGTCCCGAATCGGATCGGGGTGGCTGACAACCGAATCAGACGTCACGCCAAGATTAATCATCGGTCACCCGCTGAATGGGCAAAACAATTCCACGAGACCGAAATCCAAATGGCCGCATAATTCATTAACTTGCCCGTCCACTAAATCAGACCTCGCTCAATTGCAGGACATGCCGACGCAGAAACGCAGGAAGTGCGCTGAAGGTTGTATGCAAAATGTTGAAGCGCATCCGGCGGAATTCGCGTTGCTCAGCCCGCCCTACGCGATGCACCACAAAACGCACTCAACGCCAGCCACGATGCCAGCCATAACTCGGATGATGCCAACCCCAGCCGTAAACGTTGTGATAGGCCCACCCGTAGCCATAGCCGGGAGTGGCGTAGGTTGGGGCGACGTAGACGACGCCAGCCGGTGCGACATACAACGGACGGACGCCGACGGGGGCTACCACGCAGCCAGTCAGGGCGGTCGCTAGTATTGTGGCGGTGACAAGTAATGGGATATTGAGTTTTTTCATTTGGGTTTTCTCCAGAAATGATTCAAGCGTATTGTTGCGCGGCCGAGCGATGTTGATGGCTCGAGAGCGTGTTCGGTTCCAGACCATGCGGTTCTTTGTTTCTATTTTTATAACGAGACCGCATCGGATACCGCGGACATAACCGCAGAACGATTGGAAACAAAAGGTAACAGCGGGGCGCGCTACGGTGCAGAGGGGTGTCGGCGCAAGGGGGCAGCGCACCGCGTCGAAACGGTTGCGGGCAGCGATTGTGGAGTCGTTGCGGTCGGTATTGCCGCCATGTAAAGATGCGGGGAGATGCTACTAGCGCTGTTCGTAAAAAACATAAAACACGAGTATTGACGGGCGTTTCAAGCCATAAATGACGCAAGAAGCCCGCCGATTAACGACTTAGGCCCAGTTGAGAATCCAATGAATATTGGCCTACGAGACAAAGCGATGATGGATGCGGTCATCGAAGTGACGGAGCGCCATAAGTAAACGCGGTCATGGATTCGCTAGTGCGCGGTGGCCGTTGCGAGCATGGGGATCGGGCTGTTGGTGTTTATTGAAAGCTTGCCTTGGTGGCTGAGGATGACGTTTGCGGCGGTTTCAGCGTTGGGATTTTTGGTGTTTTTAATTTATTTATCGACGACGAAAATCGGTAAGGACCTTGCCGATTTGTGGAGATATGATTAGCGATATTACGGGGCAGTTTGCTAACGCCGCCCCGTAACCACTAAGAAGCCCTAAGGTTTGAAATTCCCATCGCTACGGGTTTGTGTACCCGATGCGCAACTGGTGAATTCGCGATTGCCGCTGCCGGTAGCTTGGTTGCTTTCCCACGCCGCCGTGCTGCCATTCCACTTGACGTATTTATACTGAACAGCGGTGCTGGCGGGCAGGGTAACGGTGCCTGTCCACGGTACATTGGCCCCCGAGCCTTGGATGGTGAGTTTGAAGCTGCTAGCAGGTGTCCAGTTGCCGATCGCGGCTTGATTACCGACCACATAAAGGTTTTGGCCCACTACCGTGTTGGCATTGGCAATCGTAAAGGTGACAGCACAGCTAGCAGCGACCACGCCGGATACTTTTTGCCCGGTATAGATAGCCACTGCCGGTGCGGATGAACCGCCATCAGCGGGCACGGCGATGCTCGCATTGCCGCTGGTATTAACCACAACGGAGCCGCCTGTGCAGCCATTGCCTGCTGCATTGAGATTGCCGTTGATGATGTTGCAATAAGTGCCGGCGGGCAGATTGGTGAAGAAGGTATTTGTCCAAGCGCCATTGGTGTTGTTCAGGGCAATAAAACCGACCGTGCCACGGCTAAACGCCACTTGGTTGCTATTGCCCGTTGACCAATTCGTTTGCGCTTGACCAACAGACGCCGCACGGAATTTCACCATATTGGAAATGCCTTGCCAACGGTGGATAAAATCCCAATTCACATTGATTTGCGCCACGCCATTGTTGTAAGGGCTGGCAGTGGGGCGATCATCGTTGGTGTTGGTAAAGCGAAAGCCCGATTGCACCTGTGCCTCGCCGTACCCTTGTGCCAGCATGAATATCGAGGCTAAGTCATAGCGCTTGGTGCCTTGCGTATCATTAGGCACGCTGCCGGTGTAGTTGCTGGCATTGAGTGAGCCACCGTTACGTTCTGTATCCCAGTTGTTGATAAAAATGGTCGCGTTTTGCGGCTGGATAAAGCCCCAAGTGCCGCCCCAATTTCCCCAGGTGCCCATCACAGTCGGAATCGACGATAGGCTCAGCCCATTGTTGCCGCGAAAAATATCGCGCATGGCAGACGGGAATTGAAATTCATTCAGAGTGCCCACCGGAAAATAATCCGCGCGATTGACTTCGCCGTCGTTAATGATTTCTTGCGTCACCCAAATGTTTTCACCGGCATTGGTTTTGGGGTGGGTGGTTTTAACCGTATTGAAAATGGCCTGCAAGGCGCTTGCCTGCATGTGTTTGGCAGCATCAATGCGGAAGCCATCAACGCCCATTGTCAACAGCGTATTCAGATAATTGACGACTTGCCCCTGCACATAAGCGTTCTCGGTTGCCAGATCGGGCAAGCCGCCCAGGCGACAGTGCTGCACATTGTATTGCCCAGCAGGAGAATTGTAGTCAGCGCCTTGAATATCGCAAAGCGGGTGAAAATCATTGGCGCTAAAAAAAGGATAGGCGAGGGTGGCGGCGTTCCAAACAGAGCCATCCGTTGCTGTACCGCCGCCATCGGCCAATTGATTGACCACGATATCGGCATAAACCCGAACACCAGCGGTATGGCAGGCGTTGATCATGGTTTGCAATTGCGCGGCGTTACCCATGCGGCTGGTTAGATTGGTGTAGTTAACCGGTTGATAAACGCCCCACCAGCCATTTGCGTTCTTGGAAGCACCGGGTGGCGAGATCTGCACACCGCCATACCCCTGCGGGCCAAGCCATTGGGTGCATTCGGTGGCAATGTCGTTCCAGCTCCATTCGAACAACTGGACAGATGTGTCACGCGCGTTAAATGTTGCGGCAGTTATTGATACCGAAACCGAAGCGGTCAATAGCATGCTTATCGCCATCATTGCTGCGGAAAACCACGACTGCCAACGGATACGCGCTGCTGCCAGCACGGTGCTTGTTGTACCAATCATTTCTCTCTCCTAGTTGATTTTTTGTAAGTATCTATAAATCTAACCAACAATGATTTGGATCATTGCTAATGTAGTTATACTACTTTTTGGAGAGAGTTATTACTTTTTAAACTATTAATATATTGCTGCAACGCAACAATTTAGTTATTTAAAACAGCAATTTATAGAAATATATGCCTTGTAATCTGGTTGTATCACAGTAACAATCCGCCACTATGACCGGATCAAGGCTAGTGATCAGATGCAATATTTTCTGTAGAAAATATACACTTCTGGCTTTTCGAAAAACGGCGGTGCAACCTAGCCCGGTTGTGCAAAACAGAGCATTCATTGCCAGCATCGATTTTTTCAACGCCGGTGTACGGGCGCAAAAATCAAAATGAAACAAAGCGTAAAATGTCAGGATGGCAAAAGAACTCGACACCAAAGATCGGCAGATCATCCATTTACTCTCGCAAAATGCCCGCCGGGCTCTCACGTCGTTGGCAAAAGCGATCAATTTGTCGCGCAGCGCAACGCAGGAGCGTTTGCAGCGGCTTGAAGATTCGCGTGCTATTTTGGGCTACACGGTGCGCTTAGGAATCGCCGAACGGAACGGCATTGAAGTCTGGCTATTAGTCAAATTGCAACCGGGCGTATCTTGCGCGCAAACCGTCCCGATCATCCAATCATTTGCTGGCGCCAGCGAGGTTTATGCGTTGGCAGGCGATATTGATTTAATCGTTCATGGCCGTGCCGACAGCGCTGATGCCATTTCGGATATGCGCGACAAAATCGCTTCGTTAGCCACGGTTGCAGATGTGCGAACTTATCCGGTGCTTGCGGCGTATTGAAAGCTGCGTACTGAAAGCTGCGTAAGCCGCGTATTGAATGAATTCGCATTGAATCCCCACCGCGCTTGCAATGTGTTTGCAATGTGTTTGCAATGTGTTTGCATTGACTTCGAGCTGCGTTCACGACTCGTTACCGCACCGCTATATTTAAAGGGCTGAGCCAAAAAGCCGCGCCAGCACTCGTGTTTTCGGCATTCAGCGCAATTATTTTGCTTCAGTCGGCGCGGCAGCGACCAGCTTGGCGGTGTCAAAATCCATCATCCGAAGGCGCTCCAACAGGGCAGCAAACTTTGCGGGTTCCATCACCGGTGTGCGGGATAGGATCCATAAAAATTTTCTGCTCGGCTCGCTGACTGCGACGTATTGATAATCCGCGTCCAAATCAATCACCCAGTAATCGCCCCACACCATCGGGAGCCAGCTTAGCCAAACGGGAGCGAAACGAACTTTCAATTTTGCATTGGTCATATCGGCCGCATTCATGGGCGCTAATTTGGCGCTGCCAATGACTTCTTCAAACTTCCCGTCGGTAAGTTTGCAACGGTTTTTAACTTCGATTTGACCATCATCAAGCTGCCGATAAGTGGCAGTGGTGTCGCTGATACATTGCGCTTGAAAACGGTTCGGGAAGAGGGCGATTTGATGCCATTTGCCAACGTATCGTTTGAGATCAACGCGCGCAACACTTTGAAGAGGCTTTAGCTGCTTGGCGTCAGGCGCGTCGGCTGCGCTTGCTGCCTTTGCATGATAAGTGGCGAAAAAAAAGCCGATCGCCGCGATGAAAAGGAGCCCAACCGAGGTTGAAATAGTGCTTTTTGGAATGATAGTCATATGACTTTCTTGGTGTGGTGGGTTGAGGTGTGGTGGGGCGGGTGGAGTGCCGACATTGAATATTGGGTTGGCAACACAAACATGATTGGGGCAAATAACTAAACCAGCAACGCCGCCGCGACATTGCGCCCTTCACTCATCAGCACGTTATAAGTTCGACATGCGGCAGGCGTGTCCATCACCTCAAAGCCAATTTTTGCCCTCGCAAATGCCGCCATGATGGCCGATTCAGGAAAGCGGAAAATTTTGCCTGAACCGAACACAACCAATTCTGGGCTGAGCGCCAGCACGCACTCAAAATCCGCCAGTTTGGGCGCGACTGTATCGTTAGAAAAATCGGCAATCTGCCAACGAACAACAGGCGCGGTTGGCATGACAATCACCGCATGCTCAAGCCGTTGATAGTTGACCGCGATGTAGCCTTCGCCGTGACCGGTAATGGCGTTTTGGCCCTGGGCCGTGTTGAGATGGAGTTTCATGGGAATTTAGATCAGGTGGGGGATTCATCAATTTGCAGGTTAGCCCATGGCTGGCAATGCAGGGCTACTGTGCGTGTCTTAAAAAATGGGCGAGCGACAAAACAGCGTTCTGACTAACTCATTATAGTTACGCTAGCTCAGTATATTTGCTTCGGTATTGTTGACGCAATTTTGATGGTTTTCCGAGGAGAAAAATCTGCTGCCGTGCTAAAATCGCGTGTTTTATATTTATTCATGATTTTTTAAATTGTTACCGGAGATTTTTCATGGCTGTTGAACGCACTTTTTCTATTATCAAACCTGACGCAGTGGCAAAAAATGTGATCGGTCAAATTTATTCGCGCTTCGAAAGTGCTGGCTTAAAAGTGATTGCCGCTCGGATGATCCACCTTTCTCGCGCTGAAGCCGAAGGTTTTTATGCCGTGCACAAAGCCCGCCCATTCTTCAACGACCTCGTTACGTTCATGATCTCAGGCCCAGTGATGGCGCAGGTCTTGGAAGGCGAGGGCGCAATTTTGAAAAATCGTGATCTGATGGGTGCAACCGATCCTAAGAAAGCTGATGCGGGCACAATCCGCGCTGATTTTGCAGATTCGATTGATGCCAACGCGGTTCATGGCTCTGATGCTGCTGAAACAGCGGCAGTTGAGATCGCTTATTTCTTCCCGGCATTGAATGTTTATTCGCGTTAATTGATTGCGGATTTTCGCCCCTTTGCCACCATTGGCAAAGGGGCAGGGGCCAAAATTCTGCTGAGTCGGTACATGATCGGTTGATGATTTTTGTTTCACTGTTTTTAATTTGATTGCTTGGTTTTTTGTCTGGCGAACGTCAAGCGCAGCTGAACAGCCTAGCTTACTGTACTCGCACTCGCAACAGTATTGGCACGTGGACATCCACGCCAACACGACCAACCCCACGGACCGAAAGTGAAATTTTAATGGCCGTCCCCCAACACGCACAAAACGCTGAAGGCAATCTGCCAAACCTGTTGGGCATGACCCTGCCTGAAATGACAACGTTTTTTGCAGGACTTGGCGAGAAACCGTTCCGCGCCAAGCAGGTGTTCCGCTGGATCCATCATTTTGGCGTCGATAATTTTGACGACATGACCGATCTCGCCAAATCGTTGCGGGAAAAGCTGCCCACGCTGGCCGCTATTGAGCCACCAAAGCTCATGACATCCCAAGAATCGAAAGACGGCACCCGCAAATGGTTGCTTGATGTCGGCACCGGCAATGGCGTTGAAGTTGTGTTTATTCCCGAGGCTGATCGCGGCACGCTTTGTGTGTCGAGCCAAGTCGGCTGTGCGCTGGACTGCACGTTTTGCTCAACCGGTAAACAAGGTTTTAACCGCAACCTCACCACGGCCGAGATCATCGGCCAGTTGTGGTGGGCAAAACGAGAACTACGCAAAGCGATCGGCAGTGCTGCTGGCCAACCCACGGACATCCCCGACGATATTGCTGCCAAAGATGGGCGCATTGTCAGTAATGTGGTGATGATGGGCATGGGCGAGCCGCTGGCAAACTTTGATCCGGTGACGAATGCGATGGACATCATGCTTGACGATCATGCTTATGGTCTTTCGCGTCGCCGCGTTACGCTATCGACGTCTGGTATTGTGCCGAATTTGATCCGCCTTAAAACCCGTTGCCCGGTGGCACTCGCGGTATCGCTGCATGCGCCCAACGATGCGCTGCGAGATGTGTTAGTACCGATCAACCAAAAATATCCGCTGGCAGAATTGTTTGCCGCGATTACCGATTATTTAGAAGCCGCGCCACGTGATTTCGTGACTTTTGAATACGTGATGTTGAGCGGCGTAAATGACAGCGTTCAGCATGCGCATGAATTGGTTGAATTGGTTAAAGACATCAAATGTAAACTGAATCTGATCCCTTGGAATCCGTTCCCGCAAGCCGATTATCAACGCTCAAGCAACAATGCGATTCATCGCTTCCGCGAGGTGTTACAAAATGCGGGCTTGATTGTCACGATCCGCAAAACGCGCGGCGATGATATCGACGCAGCGTGCGGGCAATTGGCCGGCCAGGTGGTCGATAAATCGAATCGCGCCAGTGCCAGTAAAGCAGGCAAAACGATTGCGATTAAATCTGTCTCAGCTTAGTGTTATGGTGTGAACGAGTGAATGCTGAAAGCGCGAACCTTGTCGCCGCAACATAGATCATAAAAAGGAGAATGAATTGAAATTATTCGATCGATTGCTCGTCGTCAGCGTGCTGGGATTAACGACGGTGACTTTTTTGCTGGGCGGTTGCGTCACCAACACTACCGTCCAAAATAAAGTGCCCGATCAATCGGGAAAGCCCGAAAAAACGGACAATCTTTACCGCGCCCAGATCCACACGGAGCGTTCGGCGGAATATTATCGTTTGGGTAAAATGGCGGTCGCATTAGAAGCCGCCGAAATGGCGGTTGCCGCGAGCAGCAGCTATGCACCAGCTTACAACATGCTCGGCATTGTCAATATGGAATTGAAGCAGGACGACAAAGCCCAGCAAGCCTTCGAACGGGCATTAAAAATTTCGCCCAATGATTCTGAAACCTTGAATAATTTAGGTTGGTTGATTTGTGATCGCCAATCGCCGGCCAAGGGCATGCCGTATTTTGAGCAGGCCCTGAGAAACCCGGTTTACGCCACACCGGAACGCGCTTACTACAACATCGGTGTATGTTCGCGCCGGATGGGTGACATGGTGCGAGCGGAAACGCAGCTTTCCGCGGCACTGCAACGACAACCTAACTTTGCGCCTGCGCTTTATGAGTTGGCAGAAATGCGTTTTGCCCAAGGCCAGCTAAAGACAGCCGAAAATCTTCTGGCGCAGCACAATCAGCTAGTCCAAGCGCCATCAGTTGCAGCGCTGTATCTTGGCGCCAGAATCGCGCGACAGATGGGCGACAAAACGGCTGAGGCAAGCTATATTCAGCAACTGCGCCGCCGCTATCCCGACGCCCGTGAGACTAGGCAGGCGTTAGAAGAGCGCTAGTTTGAATTGCACTACTCGCTATACAGCAGACGCATTAATGATAGCGATTGCAATAACAATAGCGATAGCAATAACAATAGCGATAGCGAGAGCAATAACGATAGCGCAAAAATTATTGTCGGTAACACGTTCTCGACGCAAACTAATACAACCACGGCATTCACGCTGTTCACGCCATAACCGACACCCAACAACCTACCAGCGGCTATTCCGATCATGTCTTCTGACTTTAGAAATGCATTAAACAATTCTGATGGACCGTCGGTAAATACCCTTCCGGTCTCAGATGCGCGCGCAGGAGATGTTGATCAATCTACCTTTAAAACCGCGGCTACTGATACTAAATTGGCAATTGAACGCACGGTGGCAGCAACACCGCCATCAACCCCCGGCGAATTGCTGCGTGCTGCTCGCGAGATTGCTGGGCTTTCCATTGGCGACATTGCGACACGGTTGCGCATGGCAGCGCGTCAGATTGATGCGCTGGAAAAATCTGATTACGCCAACTTGCCATCGGGCACCTTCCTGCGTGGCTTTGTCCGGAATTATGCGAAATCGGTACAGATTGATCCCATGCTGGCGATCACGCTGCTCGAAAAGACGCACAGTATCGCCGCCGTCACAAAGCCAGCGCCGATTGTCGTGCCCAGCCAAGGCATCAAAATCAATATCAGCTCCAATGAATTAGCCTCAACGAAGATACGCATTGCCATCTTGGTTGGCGTCTTGGTGCTGCTCGGGGGGGCGGTTTGGTATTGGTGGGAATATATGCGGCCAGGTCTGCCAGAAGGGGGCAGAGCCAAGCCAGCCGCCGAAGTAATCGCCGCACGTGATGGGTCGGCAGCTCTACCGCCGTCGGGGCCATTTTCACAACCATTCTCACAACCAGTATCACAGCCACTCTCGCAGCTAGGAACGCCGCCATTATCGCCGGCCGTTCAACCATCAATATCAGGAATGACTGCGCCAGACGCCGCGCTTAAAGAAGATGGTGCGGCGCTAAACGTCGCAGCAAGCAATACCCCAAACCCCAGCATTGGTGGGCCTTCTGAGCCAGTTTCTGCTGCAACCGCAGGCGCAGTTCAGACATTGCCCTCGAAAACGGTGGCGTCTGCGCCGACATCAGCTGCATCGTCTTCAGCTCCGACATCTGGCGTTGAATCTGGCGTTAAATCTGGCGTTGAATCTGGCGTTAAGGCTGCAAAAACCAAAGACCCAAAAACGACCATTGCGGGCAAGGGCGGGAGCAGCTTGGGCTTTACATTTTCCGGCGAATCATGGGTAGAAGTCGTCGACAGTACCGGCAAAACGATCCTGTCTCGTCGCTACAAAGCTGGGGAGGCTGATGAGGTCTCCGGCCGTGCCCCATTCTCGGTTGTGATCGGCAAAGCAGGCGTGACGCGGATGGCCTACAACGGTAAAGAATTCGATTTGGCGCCACATACCAAGCTATCGGTCGCCCGTATTAGCGTCAAATAATGCCGGTAAATTTTTTCAATCACTGGATAGCAGTGCAATGTCACCATCGTCGCTGTCACTAGTCATTCCTATTTTAAATTTCAATCATGTTTAATTCAATTCCCCGCCGTAAATCCCGTCAGGTCACGCTCAGCCATAGCGGGCATACCGTGCTCGTCGGCGGCGACGCGCCAATTCTTGTCCAGTCGATGACCAACACCGACACCGAAGACATTGCCGGTACCGTCAAGCAAGTCGCCGATCTGGCAAAAGCAGGTTCTGAGGTTGTGCGAATTACCGTCAACACCCTAGCCGCCGCCCGTGCTGTGCCTGAAATCCGCAAGCAGCTCGATGCAATGGGCGTTTATGTACCGCTGGTGGGCGATTTTCACTTCAACGGCCACAAACTTTTAACCGAAGTGCCTGAATGCGCTGAAGCGCTCGCCAAACTACGAATTAATCCAGGCAACGTGGGGCAGGGCAGCAAACGGGATGATCAGTTCGGCGCGATGATTGAAACCGCCATTAAATTTAATAAACCGGTTCGTATCGGCGTGAACTGGGGATCGCTCGACCCAGAACTGATCGCGCGCATGATGGATGAAAACGCGCAATTGGCTGAACCCAAGGAGGCTGACGCTGTGATGCGCGAAGCGCTGATCGTCTCAGCCCTTGAAAGCGCCGCCAAAGCTGAAGCATTAGGTTTGGCGGGCGACAAAATTATTTTGAGCTGTAAAGTCAGCGCAGTGCAAGATTTAATCGCCGTTTATCGCGATCTGGCGCGCCGCTGCGATTATCCATTACACCTCGGCTTAACGGAGGCAGGCATGGGCTCCAAGGGCATTGTCGCTTCGACCGCGGCGTTATCGGTACTGCTACAAGAAGGCATTGGGGACACCATCCGAATTTCCTTGACGCCTGAACCCGGCGGCGACCGCACGAAAGAAGTCATCGTCGCCCAAGAAATTTTGCAAACGATGGGCTTGCGCGCTTTTACGCCAATGGTTGCAGCTTGTCCCGGATGCGGGCGGACGACCAGTACGTATTTTCAAGAGCTTGCTGAAAGCATCCAGTCTTATTTACGCAACCAGATGCCGATCTGGAAAAGCCAATATCCCGGCGTCGAAGACATGCATGTGGCAGTCATGGGCTGCGTTGTTAATGGCCCCGGCGAATCCAAACTTGCCAATATCGGCATCTCGCTGCCGGGATCGGGCGAGCGGCCAGTTGCCCCCGTTTATATTGATGGTGAAAAAGCCATCACGCTAAAAGGCGACAAAATTTCCGAAGAGTTCCAGGCGCTTGTGGACGAGTATGTTGCTAAGACTTATGCGGTTGGTGCGATACGGAAAGCCACCAGCCGCCGCAAGGAAATCCCGATTAAGCAGGTTGGTTGAGTCGTTGACAGTTTTCGCAAATGAAGTCGATGCGGTTGAAATCATCGGATGAAATACAGCTTGCACGCCAAGGGCAGCTGATGCGGACAAGCGGTGCAATATTGAATCGTCAGCGTCCTGATACGGCTTCAGGGGTGGTATTCGTGACCTTGAAATTCAGGCGCACCAGCCAATAGTTGCTCAAGCACTTCGATACGATGCCGATGTGGTGTCGTGATGGCGTAGAAGCGCTCCTGCAGCGTCTTTGATTGGCCAACGCAGACGAGAATTCCGGCACGCAGTTCATCCTGAACCACAACCTCGGGCAACATGGTTAGCCAGCCGCTGTCGCGAGCGATCAGCCGCAGCATAGCCATATCGTCCACCTCAGCCCGCATTCTGGGGCTCACGTCCGCCGCGGCGCAAAGGGCATCAAATTGGGCGCGCAGGGCATGACGTGGACCTGGCAACGCCATCTCAACGCCATCTAGGTCTTCCGGGATGCGCAGGCTTTGCGACACCCACTTGCTCGCAGGGCCGACCAAGGAGACCGACTGACTACCCAAGAACCGACAGTGCAATGGACGGTCAGGATCCGTAGGGACCGTCTCATTGGCCAGCACCACGTCTAGCTGATGTTGCATCAACCTGATCAACAGGCCTTCCAATAACCCGGACTCCAGTGTCAGCACTACGGCTGGGTCGGCAAGTGCGGGCCGAATCCAGTTTTCTTGATAGTTGCGCGATAGCGTCGCCACGCTGCCCACACGCAAGCGTGTGACGCCAGCTAAGCGGCCTTGTAAGCGTCCTAGCATTTCCTGACCAAGACCGAAGATGTTATCGGCATAGGCCATCACCAACCGCCCTGTGTCAGTCAAGATCAGGCGGCGGCCTTCACGGGCAAACAAACTTTCGCCGATCCGC
>JANYBL010000021.1 GCA_025360815.1 Burkholderiales bacterium | reverse complement strand
GGTCGTCGTTGATCCACCGCCTGCCACATAGTTGAAAAGGGGGTTTGAAATTCCTATATCCGTCAATGTTTGCGCTGTACCAATTCAGACAGTACAGCAATGCGCAGCTGCAATGCCACGCCCAGTTTCTGATGTAGGAATTGTTAATCAGTACAAGGCAGATCTAACTAGCGCAAATAGTCAGCATGATGGGCGAGGTTGGCGAACAATGGGCAGCGTACCGCAATGGGAAGCGCTAGCAAAACTACGCCAACATGAATTACGCAACATGAAGCTTAAAAAAACAATACTGTTTGTGTTGATGCCAGAACTAAAAATGCGGCGGCAACACTTAAACCCGCTGGGTACTCAAGATTTTGAGCGATCTACACTTAAGCCATTAGCAGATGATGGCACGATCATCTTGCATGATTACAGCAATTATTTTGATGAAACACCTGCGGGAGAATACAGCGCTTTTTGGGATGCGCTACATCGGAATACTGAAGGTCAGCGATTGTTAACCGATGCGTTATTGCCGCTTATTAAAAGCGAGATCTACAAAATACAAGCTAACTAGCTTTCTTAGCCGTGATCATCATCTGCTCTACGCCATAATATCCAAGCGCGTCTGACCAGTAGAGCAGCATATTCACATCTGTAAATCCGGTTAAACGCATTTGATCTAGCAGCGACCAGCCAAAATCTTGGAAGCACAAACAGCCTTCAGCAGTCGTTGGGTCACCGTGATATTGCGGCGTGAGTAAATGCACTATGTCGCCGTTATTATCTAATTGCGCCCGTACCTGATTTTCGTAATCATTGGATAAAAATGGCACTGAAAGCAATAAGTTGCCGCGAGGTTTTAAGACGCGGTAAATTTCCTTGAGCGCTGAATCTACGTCAGGTACATGCTCAAGCACATCAAAGTTTAGGATGACATCAAATACATTATCTGCAAAGGTGAGTTTTGTAATGCTCTCGTTTCTGATGCCGTTTTTGTTGGTCAGACCGAAACTAATTTCATTGCCCAGATACTCACTGCCCGTTAAATGGGCAAATCGATTCTTTAATGTTTGATATAAAGGGGTGACCTGTTCTGCAATATAAATTTGCATGTCACGCCTAGCGTTAATGGTTTTTTCTAAAAGTTGAATGGACGCTCGGGTGCGGTTATTCATGTTGCACTGTGGGCACAACACGCGCTCGCGCCAATTAGGCACGGGTTTGTTGTTTACAGTGGTATGGCTATACAAAAAATCAGTGCTAAATTCCACCTCCTTGTTGCAAGGGTAGCAAAAACCCTTGGTATGGAATTCTTTTTCGGATGCGGCTAGCCGTAGCTCTTTTAGCCAGCGCGACTGGTGGACACTAATGCTTTGATCAATATGTGCTCGATATTCGGCCAAATTTGCAATGCGTTTAATTTGCAAATCAGGCGTACGATTTTGTTGGCGCAAGTGCCCTAAAGACAGAAATCGTATGGCACGCCATGCATAGGGCATTATTTTGGAGTTGATAGTCAAGTTGTTATGTTGTTGCAATGATTGAATAGCGTTGTGCGTGCCTATGCCAATCCGCTAGCACTTGTCTTTGGCAGGCTTTGCCATCAACCCTATGTGTGTGGGTAGCGGGACGATGCGTGTGAACGCGAATCATTTTTGGGGTATAGGAATTTCAAACCCCCTTTTCAAGAAACCCCAATGTACCTGATGCCACAGCAGCGGTCAAACGTGAGCCATTGGCGTAAAACTCGCTGTTTTCTCGATATCGCAGGCAAATCTGCGCCGCGAGGTGCCCGATTTCCAACCCCAGCTAGGCAACTACGCGCGCGCGGGCCGAACGGCTTGTCCCCCGTTCCCGATGGCCCCGACGGATAGGCAACTACGCGCGCGCGGGCCGAACCCCGCCCCGATCAACAACATGACAAAGCTATTCATAACATGATGGATTAAGCATGATATATTTTAGGTTAGGGCTATTGGCTTGGGTATAGAAATTTCAAACCTCCTTTTCAAGAATCCCCAATGTATCCGATGCCACAGCAGCGGTCAAACGTGAGCCATTGGCGTAAAACTCGCTGTTTTCTCGATATCGCTGGCAAACCTGCGCCGCGAGGCGCCCGATTTTCAACCCCAGCCAGGCAATTACGCGCGCGCAGGCCGAACCCCGCCCCCAGCCCTGTCAAAAAAACCAGTCCGGATTGTCGCCGCAAGCCGCCTCAAACAGATCCACCCGCACAGCCGGCGCGCGCGGTGGCGGCTGCGCCCCGAGCCCTAGATGGGTAAGGATGCGTTGAATCACGGCCGGTTCTTCGATGGCCGCGATCAGCTGCGACGTCGTCAACATATTCGTTGAGCACCAAAACATCCGGTGAACGCTCACCGATTACGTCAAGAACAACTTGGGGGGACGCTTTATTAACCAAGGAATATTTTTTAGTCAAACTAGGAGGCGTTATGTGGGAAAGCGCTTTAGCCCGTGCTTGGGCACGTTTTTATGCCCAATGTCGGTCATGGCAAAAGCATCGGCGTTGGTCAACAATGTTCGGC
>JANYBL010000018.1 GCA_025360815.1 Burkholderiales bacterium | reverse complement strand
CGCGCAGGTAGCCCTCGTGCGCGGCTAGCTTGGTGGCGCGCTTGACCTTGCGTTCATATTTCGGCACAGCTTCCAGCGCCAGGTGCCGCCGCACCGTGTTTACCGCACACCCCACCTCGGCGGCGATCCGCCTCAAACTGTACCCATGCTTGCTCAATAACTGAATTTCCACATACACCTCGTTGGGTTTCAAGACCGCTCCGAAAAGCAGCCATCATCTCAAAACGGTGTATCAGTTTTCAATCGCTGCTGTGTATCAGTTTACAACCGCTGCTGACAAGAGCGTTCGCCCGGCTAAAATTTGGAGAGCAAAATGAAATACAAAATCCTGATTGGCGTTGCAAGTTGAGTTAAACGTGAACTACATCAACACCTTTATCGCAGCGTCTCCCGATACCAAAGCAAAGGTTGGTTCCGTCCCGCCTGCGCACGCAGGTAAGCGATCAATCGCGCAAATCGAATACGAACTCATCGCCCCGCATCCCTACAAGCAGACGCAAGAAGAAGTTCAGTTCGCTGTGCACATTGAGCGAACCGGCATCATGCCATTGCAACGCCAAGCCAAGCGAAATGAGCTTTGGTCTGCCTTCTTCTCCAAACCCATGGCTTGTATGCGAACCTCTCCTTTGGCCAAGTCTTATGGCTGGGGTTTGCATTTCAACGAAAAAGGCGAGGTTGCTTTGGTTCCTATCGGTAGCGCACAATACCAGCAGTTGTTGAACAACAGCGCCATCGAGCAAACTCGTGCCATGAGAAGCAAGCGTCAATGAGTGTTTGGTGCAATTAAATGGTGCAATTGGATAGTGCAATTGATGCGGCGCGACTGGCTGTTGCGATGGGGTTTACAACAGGCGGCGAAAATGGCTGGTGAATTGAGTATTCGGTGTGATTTTCCGACCCCATTTCTCGTGGCGTTAGGCGGACGTCTAATTTAGCGAACCTTTAATCAAGGGCTTCGCACTTGTCCACCCGCTAAAGTCAGCTGTTAGAGCGCATGCCTTACATACAAACTATCTTAACGTACTCATATCGCGTCTATTCGTCTATTCATATCACAGGCTTTCAACGCATTAACAGCATGTTGATAACGCATCTCGCCATAGCCGTGGATCAAGGAGACTAGGGCGTTGGTTTCATCAAGTGCTCGCACAATCATGGCATGGATGGTCTCTCGGACATGCGCACCGTCACGCTGCAAACCATCGGCAACCCAATCAATGTCGAGCGCCAAGACCAGCGTCAGGGCGTAGCGGCTGTGCCACGCCTTTGCCTCGGCATAAAGCGAATCATCGGAAAAAATATAGTCGCTGTAGACGGCGGTTTGTAAGGGTGTCGTGTCACAAAACACAAAGGGCGCTTGATTGGTAGTAGCAATGCTTAACGCTTGCTTTTCTCTATCCATTTGCGCTGTCATGATGCCGCGCTGCTCTTGTGGTTGCGGGGTACGATTTTTTTCGGCGCAAAAATCACGCAAATATTCTGCTACCCAAGGGCAATTTAATTGCCCCGCTAGCGCTTGGGCCAAGTTGGTTTTGCCAGTACTTTCTGCGCCAAGAATAGCAATCAATTTTGGTTTTGTATTGGGCATCATCCAGTGTCGTTTGATGCCATGACGTTGACTTTGTTGTTCGCCAAATCGACGGAAAGCTTTGTCGCCCAAGCGCGCCATCCCCAAATGGAAAATACAAAGAAGATGAGGTATAAAATCGCGGTCAGTTGCAGGTTTTTATAGGCAAATAAGACGATGCTAGCGGCATTCACGATGAGCCATAGCGGCCAATTTTCAATAAATTTTCTGCCCAATAAATACGTACCGACGACGCTGCCCGATGTGACAAATCCGTCTGCGATGGGGACATCACTATCGGTGATGCCGGCAAGAACGACGGCACAGATACCCCACAGAAATAGCCATGCGCCGCAGGCCATCCACAGTCCTTTTTTATCGAGGCGAATGACCCGAAGCCCCAGTACTGGCGCGGCTTTCGAGGCATTTTTGTACGCTGTTTTTGATGATTTTACGTTGATATTCGGTTCGTGAATGACACTGATGTGCCTGGTTCCGCGCAGCCATTGCCACCATCCCCAAATCGCCGCGACAGCGAAAAATAAATTCACACTGGCCTCGCCATAAAGCTTGCTGGCGGCAAACAGCCATGCGTAAAGCAAGCTCGATAGCAACGCGAGCGGCCATGCCCAATGAATCTCGCGAACATCGCAGGTCACATTCGCCATCGCCAGAAAAAACGCGATTACCTCAAGCCATGTGACGACGGTGCCGAGCATCGTAAAAGCGGGCGCCAGAAACAAATGGACGAGGCTCATCATGTTGTAGCGATTGTTGGCATGGAAGTCTGCATGAGTGTCTGCACGGCGATCACCAATCCGTGCTTAAACTCATCCGCACAGTGCGGGGGGTTGAAGGGAACAGGTAAATGCCGCCCCATGATTGGATCGGTGCTTCGCGCCAATAAATACGGTTGGTTGCATTTTCAATATTGAGCCGCCACAGCAAAGGATGCATCGGCATGCTGGCTAATCGTTGTAAATAACGGGTGCCGAGGTCGAGTTGGCCGCTGCGCGGTAATTTCACGCTGCCGTCGCTTGTTGCGGTCTTGCTGTCTCGCAGGGTGAGCAGAGCATTGAACGCCAAGCCTGATATCGCGGTAATTTTGTAATCAGCAAAAATGGATGCAGCCAATCGCGGAATATTGGTGATGCGTTTGCCGATCAGGCTTTGATCGTTGGCACGAACGTACGCGGCATCCAGCGCAGTCGCGCTCGCTTGCAAAGAAAAAGCTTCATTCACGCGCCCGGTCATGTTTAACTCAAGGCCGCGATGACGGGCTTCTTTGCTGCCGCTCATACGAACTAGCTTCGCACCTGGCGCACCTGGCGCACTTGGTATTTGCGCCGCCGCTTGGTCTTCCGCATAAGGTTTTTTGATATCAAATAGCGCCATCGTCATGAGCAAGCGTGGCTCAATTTGCCACTTGCCGCCGATCTCAATTTGGCGGCTCTTGAGCGCGGGAAGCACCGCGCCGCTATTAACATATTGCAGCGGACGGTTCGGCACCGATTCCAGCTCGGCTCCTTCTCCCCATGACGCATAAAGAAGGCTGGTCGTAGTCGGCGCAAAGCTCAAGCCAGCCCAAGGTGTTGAAACCGTTTGCGAAAGCTGGGTTGCTTCACTGCCGTCGCTCACGGCGCTGTCACGTTTAAATCGGCTCACGCGAACGCCGACAAATGTCTGCCAAGCCGCACTAATGCTGGAATTGATGCTCGCATAACCTTCGAGGGTACGCTCACTTCCGTTGGTGTTCCGCGAGGTGAGTGCAGGGTCTGAAGCAACGGCGATAGGATTAAAAATGTTGGTGCTGCCAACGTAGTTATAGGCCTCAAATGCAGGCAAGCGATCAATTACTGTGCGGCCATTCATGCCAATACGCAGCTTGTGTTCCATCGTCGCCACATTGATGCGCCCGTCGAGGTGCGCGTCCCAACTCGTCAAGGTGCGGCGTTCGCCTTCAGAACGGAAATCATAAATATCGACATCACCATTTGCGCACAAGCCAGGGTAAACATAGACGGCGGCATTGCTACAACCATCGGGGAAGGCGATACGGTCATTGATCCTGGATCGCTGTGTGTTGGCAGCCAAGTGTGCATTCCAATCATCAGTGAAACGATGATCCAATGCGATTTGTGCCGTCGTCGTTTTGGATTGATACGGCAACGACCACGATTGATTGTTCAAATTTAAGCGCGGATTGATGGTGCGGGGCAGGGTGTCACCCACGCCGTCGCCGTTCGTATCGAGCAGCCCCAAACCGGGCACATCACGTTGGGAGCGGGTGTGATAGTCTGCCCCGATAGAGATGGATGTGGCGGCACTCATGGGCACCGCAACCGACATACTCGCAAATTGGCGTTCGCCATTCGTATGATCAAAATGCGACTGGAGTTTTTCGCTGGCGATATTAAGTCTCACGCCAATGCCGTTATTGAGGATGATGTTGGTATCAATATGCGCTTTGGCGCTGCCATATTGATCGCCGCTCACGGTTAGCGTCGTAAACGTCTCGCGCTGTGGCTTTTTGGTGATGGTTTGCAGCAGCCCGCCCGGCGCGGATACGCCTGCCAACAAGCCCGCAACACCTTTGAGTATTTCAATTTGTTCAATGCCTTCAAACGCAAGGGGTGCATAGTTTGAAATCGCCAGACCGTCACGTCGAAAATTGTTTTTTTGGTTGAGCAAAAATCCGCGCACCGAAATACTTTCGATGTAACCCGTCGTGTTGTAGCTATCAGCCAATGAGGCATCGAGCTTGATTGCCTGCGACAGCGTTTGCGCGGCGACCGTGTTCAATAAATCGCTACTTAACACCGAAATACTTTGTGGTGTCTTGAGTAGCGACAAGCCGAAACCGGAGACATCAGCACGGTCAACCTCTAGCACTGGCGCGGCTTTTGAGGTGATGGTGACGGGTTCTAATTGTTGCGGGGCGGTGGTTGATGCCGTTGTTTGCGCGGTTGTTTGTCCATGGGTATGCTGCGCCCATGAGGCACTAAAAAACAGCGGCAAGAATAAAGAAAAATTTTTGTTGAAATGCGCCATCGAAAACGGTCCTTTTGAGCTGCGTGGTGATCGCGTTGAATCGCAAAACATGCAAAATGCGATAAAAGCACAACCGCAGAAAAGGATGCAGCAATCCGCAATGACGGCGGATACGAAACAGCTGCAACGCTTCCCTGCGCAAGTATTATCTTGATCAAGTACTTAGGGTTTGTTCTCAGCCGAACCGAAATGTAGAAATTCCGATCAGCACCCCTAGCGTTGTATTGGCTTCAGTGTTTTAAGGCGTACTTTTTAAGGCGTACTTTAAAACTTGCTTTAAAACCAACGTCATCATTATAGGCGATGTGTAACTAACTTTGTTATAGGCGATGTGTAACTAACTTTGGCGTTGAGTCTTGATGAGTGTGGTCAATTTGTTTCTACCCAAAGATGGTTGCTTATTAGGCTTTAGGTAGTTGAGATGGCTGAGGCAGGGCTTGATTTGTGATGTAGACGACGTTGAAAGCGCTACTTGTAAACGCATGCAGCACATTTCAGTACCCATCCCATCGCCAAAAACGATAAAAAATGGTAAAAAAAACCCCAAGAAAAAATCTTGGGGTTGAATCCTTTACTGATTCTTGAGAATGCAATAAAGGAGGAGGAGACGGTAACGAAACTAAAAACGGTCTTGCTAAAACTGATATTGCGCCTGCTTGTTTGTACTACTTGGCGCTTACTTGCGCTTAGGAGCAGCTTTTGTTGCGGCGGTCGCTGTTTCAGTTGCTTGCTTGTAGGCCGAGTCAGCGAATGCAGTCATTTGTTTGGTCGCTTTGCTGAAGTTATCCATCGCGGCATTTGATGCGGCCATGCTAGATTTTAGGGCGGTGATGGCAACATCCGAACCAGCAGGAGCTGACTTCGATACTTTATCAAGTGTTTCAGCAACTGATTGTTGAAAACCATTCATACGCTCTTCAACTAAAGCTGTGTATTGTGCTTGTGCGGCGGTGGAGATTTCGTAGAAATTTTTCGAGTAGCCCATCAAAAATTCGACACCGGTTTCAGCAGTTTTGGTGCTTAAGCCATTTAATTCTTGTGCGTCTTTAATCGTTGCGAATGCTTTCGCATTTTTTTCCGTTTCACCCAAGCCAACTTTGGTGGCTTCGAGGTTCAACGCAATCATGCGTTCCGCGTTGCTAAACGAAGCGGTTGCGAATTTCATTGCCGCGTCAATAGCATTTTTGGAAAAGTCGCTAAATTGTTCTGTTGCAGTATTTACGTTTGCCATGATGATGCTCCTGGTTGTTGAATGGGGTGTCTATGCAATAAAAAATGGTTCGATTGCAGGACACCCTAAGCAGTAACGATACGATCAAGTTACACACTTAACGAAAATTGGTGCGCTGCACAAAACAAATAATATGGGCGTTGGTATCATATGTCAAGCTTTTTTATGTTGCGACGCAACAAAATGACGGATGCCCAATATCCGGCTTTTGCCAAGCGATAAAAATGTTATTATAATCAAAGAGCTGTTGCAGTTTGATGACGACGTTAAAGCCAGCTAAAACAGATAAAAAATCATTTTTGACCATGCTTTTTGGTGTGCTGCAGCATTAAATGTCATTGTTTAAATAAATACGCCTGCGTGAGGCTTTGCTGCGAGTGCGGCATACTGTGGCGTGTTGAAACCGTTGACGTATCGCTGATAAAGTCACGGAAGACGAAAGAACATTAAACAACGACATTGAGGGATTTAGTTATGGCGCGAATTATTAAGAAATATCCAAACCGTCGGCTCTACGATACCGAAACCAGTGCCTACATTACCCTTGCCGAGGTGAAGCAGTTTGTGCTTGATCATCAACAGTTCGAGGTTCATGACGCACGAACCAACGAAGATTTAACCCGCAGCATTTTGTTGCAAATTATTTTGGAAGAAGAGGGTGGCGGGGCACCGATGTTTTCGGCCGACATGCTCTCCAATGTCATTCGCTATTATGGCCACACCATGCAGGGACTGATGGGCAATTACCTAGAACGCAGTATCAGCGCGTTCCACGAGGCGCAGCATCACTTTCAAGAGCAATCGAAATCGCTTTACAACATCGCTCCAGCAGCCACCACTGGCTTTGGGCAGGGCTTCAAACCGGATGCATGGTCGAAAATACTGCAAAGCACGCCAGCCGCTGTGCCTACGATAATGAACGATTATTTGGAAAAAAGCGCATCAAGCGTCATGGGTCTGCAAGAAGACTTGCGCAAAAAAGCCATGCGAATGTTTTCGGGCTTCCCGTTCCCCGGTTCTGGCGGACCAGCTGCCGCCAACCCTGCCGCCGTAAACGATGCCGACGATGGCAGCCTTGGAGCTGGCGACATGCCGCGCCCTACCGCGCCAAAAGCGAAACGCAAACCAGCCAGTGCGGCTACCGTGAAGGCGCGTCGCAAGAAGCCTGCAAAATAAAACCGCATGTTGAGTAAATCCCGCTAATAAATTCCATCTGCTTAACTCACGCAAACCCTCACGCAAACCCTCACGCAAACCGACAAAGCAAAAATAAGTACAACATGAATTCGATCGCCCGCCCCATTAAAATTACCAAAAAGCAAATTCAAACAATTCGTGCACCGAGGGTCGGCTTTGTCTCCCTTGGTTGCCCTAAGGCGCTGGTCGATAGCGAACAAATCATCACCCAGCTGCGTGCCGAGGGATACGAAATTGCGCCTGACTATGCCGGTGCGGATTTGGTCGTGGTTAATACCTGCGGTTTTATTGATTCTGCCGTAGAGGAATCATTGGATGCGATCGGCGAGGCCTTGGCTGAAAACGGTAAGGTTATTGTGACCGGTTGTTTGGGCGCGAAATCGGGTGATGGCGGTGAGAATTTAGTAAAGCGGGCCCATCCGCAAGTACTGGCTGTTACAGGCCCGCATGCGAAAGAGGAGGTGATGCAGCATGTTCATGCGCACCTGCCGAAGCCGCATGATCCGTTTACGGATCTTGTGCCTGCTGCGGGCATTAAGCTCACGCCTAAGCACTACGCTTATCTCAAAATTTCTGAAGGCTGTAACCATCGCTGCACTTTCTGCATTATCCCGTCTATGCGCGGTGATCTTGTAAGCCGTCCCATCGGCTCGGTCATGCAGGAAGCAGAAAATTTGGTAAAGTCCGGCGTTAAAGAATTGCTTGTCATTTCGCAAGATACATCCGCATATGGCGTCGATATGAAGTACCGCACGGGCTTCTGGCAAGGCCGCCCGCTGAGGACGCGGATGACTGAGCTTTGCGAAGCGTTGGGTACGTTGGGCGTCTGGGTGCGCCTGCATTATGTGTACCCTTATCCGCATGTTGACGAGGTGATTCCGCTCATGGCTGAGGGTAAAATTTTGCCGTATCTGGATGTACCGTTTCAGCACGCCAGCCCGCGTATTTTAAAGCTCATGAAGCGCCCCGCGAATGCAGAAAAAACGTTGGATCGTATTCATGCATGGCGCAAAATGTGCCCCGATATTACGCTCCGCTCAACGTTTATTGCCGGTTTTCCTGGTGAGACGGAGGCAGAATTTGCGGAGCTGCTCAGCTTCTTGCAAGAAGCACAATTGGATCGTGTCGGATGCTTTGCGTATTCACCCGTTGACGGTGCCGCGGCGAATGAGTTGCCTGATCCGGTCCCGCAAGAAATCCGCGACGATCGTCAGCGCCGCTTCATGGAAACACAGACTAAAATTAGTCAGGCCAAGCTAAAAAATAAAATTGGCCGCGAGTTGGATGTGCTGGTTGATTTGGTGAGCCGCGATGGCGTGGTTGGCCGCAGCAGTGCGGATGCGCCTGAGATCGACGGCCAAGTGCGGGTTCATGCTGCTGCGCTTGCTGGTGGTGATTCAGCAGCTTTTAAGAATGTAAAGCAGGGCGATTTGGTCCGCGTCCGCGTGGTTGAAACCAACGAGCATGATTTGGTTGCCGAACTTGTTGTTTAAAACTTAAGGTCAAATTTTCTGTCAGTACTCGCAATTGGAATCAAAAAACCAGCGCGCCGAGCTTTTTTGATTTCTTGTTTCAATTTCTTGTTTCACGATCACTGCCTTGCCAACTTCCCGTCAACAACCTTAATTTTGTCGCCAACCTTGTAGCTCGAAGCCGCGTTAAACGAGAACGTCCGTCCTGCACCGTTTTCCAGCTTCACCACTACTTGATAGACCGTTTTGGTCTTCAAATTTTTCTCAGTCTGATGTCCGGCATAAGCGCCACCCGCAGCACCTGCCACGGTTGCAATATCTTTGCCGCGCCCGCCGCCAACCTGATGGCCCAAGACTCCCCCGAGCACGCCACCGGCCACAGCGCCCAAGCCCGTCCCTTTGCCTTTTTGTTGCACCGTCTTAACATCGGTGACGGTGCCGCAGTTGTCACATTTGGTATCGGCCGCGTAGCATGCACCGCCAACAATCATTGAACTCGCGAGTACAAAACGTGCAATTGGTATTGAATACTTCATGTCGAACTCCTTTGCGTTTGCCAAAAATAGCTAGCGAGAGATAGATTAACGCAAACGAAAGCGGAATTGGGACACGAAGGTAGAATAGAAATGCGCAGCACACAACAAGCAGCACCCAAAGCATGCATGCGATTGGTTGTTTGAACGCAAAACCGATTCAAACTCCGGGTTCTGTCTGATTCTTCAGGGTGTTTGGGATTCGCGCAGCTGCTCAACTCTGGCGTTTAGCTTGGTTGTTTGGCACCATCGCATTTAAGCAGAAAGAATTTAGATATCGCATTGCGGTTACGATCACAATAACGATAACGATAACGATGGCGATATCAGCTATCGCCATCCCTTAGTCTGGATCCGGCTCAAGGACCACATACCCTTTGCTTTTTAGCTTCGCCAAATAGCCGTCTGGCTTAAACATTTCCCGGATCGGTAGCACCGTCAGCGTCGATACGTTAGTCGTTAATGCCGCTTCAACGGTTTTTATCCACGCCGCTTCGACTTGCGATCGCACGTTTTCAATGCCCAGCGTTTTGACGAACGATGCATTTTCAATCGCTGCTGTGCAGGCGGCACGCTGGTCGTTGGCGGGGAGCGTGCGCAGGGCGTTTATGTCGCCAGCCGCCCATGCGTTGGCGCGTGCGCGCATCAGCGCTAAGTCGCCCTCAATCTGCGCGACCGTTTTGGTAAAGCATTCCACATCGGCCAAATTGGTAAACTTAAGCTCTTTAACTGCGGCTCGCAAGTCGCCGATGGCGGGCTCAAGATTGATATTGGTCACCTTGACCTTATATTTCTTCGCCAAATCCTCTACGGCAGCTCTAACCGGGTTGGTTGTCGTGAGGCCATTTTGGTTGATCGCCTTTGAATATAACTCAAGGGCAGCAAACATCGGCCGACGACGCTCGATATCGCTATCGTCTTCTTGATAATCACCAATATATTTATCGCGCAGAACCGCCCAGCGCGCATAAACATCAGCCGAGACAATGTCGCGCAACGTTTTGCCATCCGGGTTTTTACGTGCTTCCATTGCGGCGGGTAGCAACGTAATCGCCCTAAAGTAACCAATTTGCTTCATCGAAACGCTGACGCCCACGGTTCCAATCACCTCCTGCGATTGCGCGATGATCGATTCCACCTGTTTGGTTCGCCATGTCATTTTTTTTGGAACCGGCTCTTGGGTAGCAATAATCCAAAGCGCATGATCCCCTTTTGATACTTTCCAAAGACCGGGGCCGGGCTGCTCACCGCTGATCAGAATTTTTTCCAACACCGCTTCCGGCGCAAACGACGGAGCCGATGCCGCAGCCGATGCCGCAGCGGACGCGGCAGTAGAGGCGGGTGTTGAAACTGTCGACTGCGCGATTGAAGCAGAGGCGTAAAAAAGAAACGCAGCGATTGATTTTCGCGATAAGCGCGTGGTTTTAAAGTGGTGTTGAAAATGAGGATTCATAAATTCTAAATAGATTGGTACTGATACATTCAGGTGAACACATCGCAATGCCAATGCGAGGGACGACAACAAATGGCGGGAAACTGAACGCTTGCTCATCCTTCTGTTTGGGCAATTTTTCGCAATCATCGCATTACAGATGATGAACAGACAAGATTAAGGTTAGGAAGTTTCATATCAAGACGCCAATCACGATCTGCCGTGAAGTGAATTGCGCCGCTCAAATGGTCGATCAAGTGTTTTTTCCGCTATAGTTAAGGCGCATTTGAGTGTTAGCAGAGAGCATAACGCGAGCTGGTAGAAATTTGCCGTCGCCGCCGTTGAATTCAACTATGAATGGTCTTTTAAGGAATGCCGGGTATGAAGTGGATCAAACGATTTTTTGCGCCAAATCTGTTGGCAGCGATTGCCTTCATCGTTCCGGTTATATCGCTTGTGGCGTCTCAATTTGCGTCGCAATCCCAAGCCGCTGGAAGTGCGCCAGAGCCTGCGCCGACAAAATGGGAAGTGGTGAATCAACCGACTCCGCCAACAACGCCAACAGCGCAAGCCGTGCCCTCCGCCTACGCGCCCGACCCGAAAAAAGTGTTGCGTTATGCATTCGAGATTGCGGAAACCGGTATGGATCCGATTCGCATAAGCGATGTTTATTCCAACATAGTTCTCGGCGCTGTCTACGATACCCCGTTGTCTTATGATTACCTCGCGCGCCCCCTCAAGGTAAGGCCAAATACGCTCACGGCAATGCCCGAAATATCGACTGACTACCGCACCTTCACCTTTCATGTAAAGCCCGGGATCTACTTTGCGCCGCATGAAGTTTTCAAGGGCAAAAAGCGCGAGCTGGTGGCTGAGGACTATGTTTATTCCATCAAGCGTGTGCTCGATCCTGAAAATTCCGCCACGCAGATTGGCGAATACGAAGGCAAGATTATCGGAGCAGACGACGCCATCAATGCGGCGCGTAAAACCGGTAAATTTAATTACGATGCGCAAATTGAAGGTTTGCGCACGTTAGATCGATATACGTTCCAGGTCAGGATGGTAAAGCCTGCGCCAATTTTCATTTATGTCTTTACGGATTGCCGAGCCAGCTGTGCGGTAGCGCGCGAAGTGGTGGAATTTTATGGCAAGGACTTTGTCTCGCACCCATTGGGATCAGGGGCCTATCAGCTGACATCGTGGAAGCGTGCGTCAAAGATGGTGTTTGAAGCCAACCCCAATTTCCGCGAAGAATATTTTGACGGCGCTCCGACGCCGGGCGACAAAGAAGCAGAAGCTATTTTGAAGGCGCTGAAGGGCAGACGCCTCCCGATGGTGAATCGGATTGAAGTCAGCGTCATTGAGGAAATGCAGCCGCGCTGGATTTCATTTTTGGGCGGCGGGCAGGATTTACTCTGGCGGTTACCAGAGGAATTCGCGACCGTCGCCGTCCCCGGCAATAAACTTGCTCCCAATTTGGTGAAACAGCGAATTGAGTTCGCGCAAGTGCCCAATCTGGATCTCAATTACATGTTTTTCAACATGAAGGACCCGGTTATTGGCGGATACACGCCGGACAAAATTGCGCTGCGCCGGGCGATTTCATTGGGCTACCAAACCGACGATGAAATTCGTGTCATCCGCAAATATCAAGCCGTTCCCGCGCATACGCCATACGCCCCCGGCGTTGCCGGTTACGACCCCAATTTTAAGACCAGCGCCAACGAATACAGCCCCGCAAAGGCCAACGCGCTGTTGGACATGTACGGCTACAAGCGTGCGGCCGATGGCTGGCGCAATATGCCTGACGGCAAACCGCTTATTCTAAAAAGTAACTCTACGCCTACCGAACGCGACAAGCAGATCGATGAGGTTTGGAAACGATCGATGGACGACATCGGCGTAAAAATTGAATTCAATAAAGCCAAATGGCCAGATTTATTGAAAGCCTCCTATGCGGGGAAATTAATGATGTGGCAATTGGGCGGCTCTGCTTCCACCCCCGATGCTGAGACTTGGCTCACCTCGTTGTACGGCCCGAACGCAGGGATAAAGAGTAATTTTGCTAACTTTCAACTCAAAGAGTATGACGAGGCTTTTGAAGCGGCGTCATTGCTGCCTGATAGCCCCGAACGCACCAAACTCTATCAAAAAATGGCGAAGCTAATGGTGGCCTATGCGCCATGGAAAATCAATATTCACCGTATCTCAACTGACATGTGGTATCCCTACGTAAAAGGCTTCCGTCGGCCGCTGGTGCAAAGCCAGAGCTGGTGGAAATATGTCGACATTGATGTGGCGATGCAAAAAGAATTTGAAGCGAAAAATTGAGCATGCTGCGCTCGTTTGTTGCGGTCTTCGTGTTGGCGGCGGTAGGGTCTTGGGTACTGCCCGCTGCTGCTGAAACGCCCCAAAAAATCTTCCGATCCGCTTTTCTGGTTGCGGAAACCGAATTTGATCCGGCCAAGGTTTCTGATCTTTATTCCAACGCAGTTATCGAAGAAATTATCGAATCGCCGCTCACTTACGACATGCTCGCAAGACCGGCTAAGCTAAAGCCGCAGACGTTGATTGCCATGCCGGAGATGACGGATGGTGGCAAGGTGTTTACGCTGAAATTGAAGAAGGGCATTATGTTCGCCGACGATCCGGCGTTCAACGGTAGTCGCCGTGAGCTGGTCGCCCAGGATTATGTGTATTCGTGGATGCGGATTGTTGATCCCCAACTGCGATCGCCGAATACATGGCTATTTGACGGCAAGATTGTGGGGCTGGATGCCGTTGCCGCCGAGGCTAAAAAAACGGGCCAATTCAATTACGATGCAAAAGTGACCGGCTTAGAAGTGCTTGATGCGAACACCCTGCGTGTGACCCTCACCAAGCCTGACTATAATTTTATTTATATTTTGGGTATGGCCGCAACCAGCGCCATGGCACGTGAGGTCGTTGAAAAATACGGTACGCAAATCGGGGCACATCCGGTTGGAACGGGCGCTTTTCTGCTCAAGGAGTGGCGGCGCTCGTCGAAAATTGTGTTGGAGAAAAATCCGAATTTCCGCGAAGAAGTCTACGATGCTGATCCGGGCGATGACCCGTTTTCGCAAAAGCTCGCCGCGCAAATGAAAGGCAAACGCGTGCCGCAATTAGATCGCGTCGAGATCTCAATTATTGAAGAATCGCAGCCGCGCTGGCTGGCGTTTTTGAGCGGCGAGCTAGATACCGTGAAGCTGCCCTATGAATTCAATAGCACCGCCGTTCCGGGGGGTAAAATCGCGCCCAACTTAGGCAAATTGGGTATGACGGCAACGCATGAAGTTGAGGCCGCCACAACCTACACCTATTTCAACATGAAAGATCCGACTTTCGGCGGCTATACGCCTGAAAAAATCGCGCTTCGCCGGGCGGTTTTACTTGCTTACGATGTCGATGCCGAAATTAATATTGTTCGTAACGGCAATGCTATTAAGGCTGAAACGCCCGTACCGCCGGGCGTGTTGGGCTACGACCCGACATTCAAACTTGGCCAAAACTATGATCCGGCAAAGGCAAAAGCATTACTCGATATGTATGGTTATATTGACCGTGATGGCGACGGCTATCGTGAACTGCCCGATGGCTCACCCTTGACCTTGATCTATGCGACCACCCCCGCCCAGCTCGACAAACTCTATACCGAGTTGTGGAAGAAAAACATGGATGCGGTTGGTATTCGAATGAGGCCACTGATTGAGAAATGGCCGGATCTTCGAAAAAAATCAAAGCTTGGGCAGCTGCAATCTTGGTTTTTATCTTGGGGTGCTGATTATCCAGACGGCGAAAATTTTTTCCAGCTGCTTTACGGGCCCAATGCCGGTTCGTCGAACGATGGCGATTTCCGATTGCCCGCTTACGACAAATTGTACGAGCAAGCGGTTGCGATCCCAGCCAGTCCCGCGCGCACCAAAATTTATCAAGAAATGTCGAAGCTGATTGCGGCTTATGTGCCTTGGAAGCTACACACCCACCGCACCTTCGACACCTTCAATCAGCCGTGGGTGTTGGGATTTCGCAAGCACCAAATTTTGCATGACACCTATAAATACGTCGATATTGATTTGGATTTAAAGGCAAAAGCGGGGCATTAGTCTCGGTGTTAATCGTCACAATGGGATTTATAAACACTAGTATCGGCCGGCTTCTCAAGATACTTTTGCCCTGAAACGCCCGCCGATACTGGTATTTTCGTTAAATGTGCTGCGCTAATCGATAAAAATGAAATGCGTCGAATGAATCTAAACATCCCAACATTAAACTGTGCGAAGCGTGCCATCGCAGCATTGGCGCTCGTTTGGGCGTCAATTTTCCTCGCCACGGTAGCCCAGGCTGGCGATTTGAAAACGCTCAAAATTGCTTTTCGCAATGCCGAAACTGGCTTCGATCCGCAGCGGATCGAGGATCGCTATTCAGTGGGCATCATTGAGAATTTTTTTGATACGCTCGTCACATACGATTGGCTTGCCCGTCCTGCCAAGCTCGTGCCGCTCGCAGCCGAAAAGGTGCCTGAGGGCGAAGAGGGCGGGACGCGTTTTACCTTCCGTATTAAGCCCGGCATTTTATTTGCTGACGATCCGGCATTCAAAGGAAAAAAGCGCGAATTGGTCGCTCGAGATATGGAATATGCGATCAAACGCTTCCGCGATCCCGCCAATCGCAGCCCTTATGCATGGCTATTTATTGATCGGATTGTGGGCTTCGATGAGTATGTTGAGGCCGCCAAAAAAGCGAACAAATACGATTACGAGAAATCGATCCCCGGCGTGCAGGTGCTCGATAAATATACGATCTCGTTCAAGCTCAAACAGGCTGACTATAATTTTCTGTATTTTTTTGCCATGCCAATCGTAGTGCCTGTAGCGCGTGAAGTAATCGAGGCATATGCCTCTGACACCATGGCGCATCCGGTTGGGACAGGGCCTTATATTTTGAAACAGTGGACGCGCCGATCCAAAATAGTGCTGGAGCGTAACACTAACTATCGCGGGCATCAGTTGGATACACAATATGCAAATCCAAATGATCCATTTGACCAAGCTGCCATCAAAGCGTTGGCCGGTAAAACATTGCCACTGATTGATCGGATTGAGATTTCGCCCATCGAAGAAGAGCAACCGCGCTTTTTGGCGTTCATGAATTTGGAACATGATTATATTGAAGAGACGCCGCCGAACTTTGTGAGCCAGCTGCTATCGCTGGGCAAACTCTCACCAGCCATGGTTAAACGCAATGTGCATGTACAGCGTACCGAGGAGCCTGAAATTACCTGGGACGCCTTTAATATGGAAGACAAAATAGTCGGCGGCTACAAGCCGGAAAATGTGGCGTTTCGCCGGGCGCTGGTCCTTGCGCACGACCGTGCTAGCGAGATCAATATCATCCGCAAGGGGCAGGCAATCGCGACCAAAAGCGCGATCCCACCGGGGGCAGTGGGATACGATCCGGATTTTTACGCGGTTGACGAAGAATACGATTTGTCGCGTGCCAAGGCTTTGCTGGATCTATACGGTTATGTCGATAAAGATGGTGACGGTTGGCGCGATATGCCCGATGGCAGCCCGATTGTGTTGACATTTAAACATCGCGCCGAAATGGAGGGCCGCCAGATTGCCGAGCTATGGGTGAAATCGATGGCCGCGATCGGGATTCGTATGCAAACAACCGCCGTCCAATTTGCGGATTTGCTACGGGACCGCAAGGTCGGCAAATTCCAGATGTCGAATCTGTCTTGGACTGCCGATTATCCGGATGGGCAAAACTTTTTGCAGCTTTTGTATGGCCCAAATATTGATGAATCCAATGATGCGCGTTTTAAATTACCCGAGTACGACCGTTTATACTCTCAGGCATTGAAGCTGCCAGATGGGCCGGCGCGCAATAAAATTTACCGTGAAATGAACCGGCTCATTGTGGCTTATGCGCCTTGGCGATTGGGTGTGAACCGTATCTTTAGCCATTTTATTAACCCGTGGGTGTTGGGTTATAAGCGGCATCCTATTTTATACACTGCGTTTAAATACTTAGATATTGATACGGCCGCACAACAAGCTGCACAACAACAATAGTTGGCAACAAAATAGCAGCAACAGCAATCAGACAAAAATCAGATAGCGGATAAATATAAGGAGGCTTGATGGGTGCCTATGTTTTAAGACGGTTGTGGCAAATGATTCCTACCCTAGCGGGTGTGATGTTGCTGATATTTGTGTTGTTCAATTGGGTGGGCGGGGATCCGTCATTGGTGCTGGCGGGCAAAATCACCAATAAAGAGCAAATCGAAAATATCAAAAAGCAGCTTGGCGTGGATCAGCCCGCTTATGTGCAGCTTGGCTACTTTGCATTCGAGGTGGCAACCGGGTTTACCTGTACTTGGAAGAGCTTTACTGATAAGCCCGAGCCACCGAAGACAGATCCCAAAGCTGACCCCACGACCGACGCAAAATCAGATGCGGTCAAAGCAACCGCACAGACAAAATCAGGCTGTCAAGCTGTTCGCTCATGGGCCACCAATGAAGAAGTGCCAAAAATTCTGACTACCCGCATCGTGCCCACACTCACGATTATGATTCCCGTGCTGATTCTCGAAACCATCCTCGGTGTTATTTTGGCAATTGGCGTGGCTTATGTACGCGGCTCACTAACCGACCGGATGATCATGATGGTGTGTACCGTCGCCATGTCGGTTTCGTTCCTTGTCTACATCATCGTGGCGCAATACATTTTCGGCTTCCAGTTGGGCTGGTTCCCGGTACAGGGTTGGAGTGACTCTTTCTGGAAAAACATTACCTACTACGCGCCGCTGCCGATCATGCTTGCCGTGTTCGTAGGCTTGGCCCCGGCACTGCGTTTGTATCGCAGTTTTTTTCTCGACGAAATTAACAACGACTATGTTCGTACGGCACGCGCTAAGGGCGTATCCGAAAAAACGGTAATGATGAAACATGTGCTGCGCAACGCCATGATTCCGATTTTGACCAATATCGGTATCGCGCTGCCGGGAATTTTCGTCGGTTCATTTTTATTGGAAACATTCTTCTCGATCCCTGGCTTAGGGCGCGAGATTTTAGTCGCCGTGAATCGTTCGGATTTTCCGGTGATTAAAGCGGCCACCGTTTATCTGGCGATGGTGACCATGATTATTAACCTGCTCGTGGATGTGCTTTACAAAGCCGTCGATCCGCGCGTGACGTTTAAATAAGGAGCCGACATGAGTGCAGTTTTGAATGCCAGCCACACACCTCCACCACCTGCGGCGCCGCTTCATCAAGTGTCGCCCGGCCTCTGGCAGCTGGCGTGGCGTCGGCTGAAGCGCGATAAAGTCGGGATAGTCTCACTGGTTGTCGTGATCTTCTTTTTGCTGATGATGGTGGGTTCTTATACGGGGCTAGTGGCCAAAAATTGGTCGAAAGAAGTCGGCGTTTCGTATGCCAATCCCAGCTTTATGGCCGGGGCCGAGAACTTGGAGGCAGTACGGACCAAAGCGGACGCCAATGCCCCCAAAATTGAACCGGTTGATTTATCGGATATTGATCCATTGGCACCGCGTTACGCCGAGTGGGCGGAGCGCACCGCAAAGATTAAAACCACAGAGGTTAAACGCGCTGAATCATTGGCGTTTGGTGGTGATAAATGGGGCCGCGATGTGCTGCAAAAAGCCATTAAGGGAGCAGAGACCTCTATTTTTGTCGGGCTCTTTGCAGCGTTGTTCGCGACCATCATCGGCACTACACTGGGCGCGATTTCTGGTTACATGGGTGGCAAGGTAGGCGATTTGCTGGAATGGTTTTACAACATTTTTACCTCCATTCCATACATCCTGCTGATCTTGGCGTTCGCCGCGGTATTCGCGAGCTCGCCACAGCTTGCGGCCTACAAGGGCGTGCCGATGGTGGTGGCGATTTTGGCGTTTACCGGCTGGACGGGTATTTATCGTTTGGTGCGTTCCGAATATATCAAGCACGCCTCGCGCGAGTACGTGAAGGCGGCGCAAGCGATTGGCGCGAGCGATTCGCGACGCATGTTCGTGCATATCTTGCCGAATGTGAGCCATGTGTGTTTGGTGCAGTTGTCGCAGCACGTGGTTCAGTTTATTAAGGCCGAGGTGATTTTGTCCTACCTCGGATTGGGCGTGCCAGTTGATTCCGTTTCATGGGGAACCATGCTGGCCGAAGCGCAATCCGAGCTGGTGATTGGCAAATGGTGGCAGTTGGCCGCGGCGGGTATCTCGATGGCGATATTGGTGACGGCGTTTTCAATGCTGACCGATTCGTTGCGCGATGCGCTCGATCCAAAAATAAAATAAGCACATCACAAAAAACGGGCGACCCCAATGGATAATTTACTCGAAGTTAAAAACCTAAACGTCAAATTTCGGCTTGACGGCAACCAAATTTTTGAAGCGGTTAAAGGCATTTCGTTTAATGTGCCCAAAAATTCTACCGTCGCGCTAGTGGGTGAGTCAGGCTCCGGCAAATCGGTGTCGGCGATGTCGATTGTGCGTTTGTTGCCGAAAGAAACCGCCATCATTTCACCCAATAGCGAGATTTCATTTGAGGGCAGAAATTTGCTGAAGCTGCCTGAACAAGACATGCGCAATGTTCGCGGTAAAGCTATTTCGGTGATTTTTCAAGAGCCGATGTCGTCACTGAATCCGGTCTTTACGGTCGGTGACCAAATTGCCGAAGTGTTACGTCTGCATACCAAAATGACACGAAAACAAGCTTGGGCGCGGGCAGAAGAGCTGATGCATGAAGTTGGTATTCCGAACCCCAAGTTGCGGATGAATTCATTTCCGCATGAGCTTTCTGGCGGGCAGCAGCAGCGTGTCATGATCGCACAAGCAATTTCGTGCGAACCCAAATTGCTGATTGCCGACGAGCCCACCACTGCGCTTGATGTGACGATTCAAAAGCAAATTTTGGATTTGATTGCCAATTTGCAGCAACGCCACTCTATGTCGGTGCTATTCATCACGCACGATCTGGCAGTCGTTGGCGAAATCGCCGATCATATCGTGGTGATGCAAAGCGGCGAAATCAAAGAAAAAGGCACTGCCAAGGCCATTTTTGAGGCGCCAACACATCCCTACACCAAAGCACTGCTATCGTGCCGTCCGAGCGTTTTGGAACGGCCCAAGCGCTTGCCGGTGATCGATGATTTCTTGCGACCAGAAGGTGTGAACAAAGAAAACCTCGTGCAGCGCAAACGCGGCTACGAGCCGAATGACCAAATTGTGTTGGAAGTGAATAATCTTTCCAAAAAATTCATGCTCAAAGATGGGCTGTTTAAAAAGCGAGAAGTGGCCGCCGTGAAGGACGCCTCATTTAAGCTGGCACGCGGTAAAACGCTGGGCTTGGTGGGCGAATCAGGTTCCGGGAAAACGACGGTTGGTTTGACGCTGATGCGCCTGCATGCGGCATCTGGCGGTGAAGTATTGTTTGACGGTGTCGATTTATTAAAGTTGAGCGAAAAAGACTTTTTGAAATACAAGCGCCGTATCCAGATTGTTTTTCAAAACCCTTACGCCTCGCTGAATCCGCGCTTTACCGTGGGCCAGATTTTGCTGGAGCCGATGAAGATTCACAGCATTGGCGTAGATGACCAAGAGCGTATCGGCTTGGCAATGGCGCTGCTAAAACGCGTTGGCCTGCCCGATGTATCGTTTTACAAATATCCGCACGAATTTTCCGGTGGGCAGCGCCAGCGGATCGCAATAGCGCGCTGCTTGACCATGAAGCCCGATGTGTTGATTTGCGATGAATCCGTATCGGCACTGGATGTGTCTGTACAAGCGCAAGTGCTCAATTTGCTGCAGGATCTACAAGATGAATACAAAATGAGCTACATCTTCATTTCCCATGATTTGGCGGTGGTGAAATACATTTCCGACCAGGTAATGGTAATGAGTGAAGGCGATGTCATTGAAGTCGCAAACTCGGATGAGATTTATTTGCATCCAAAGCAGGAATACACCAAAAAATTGTTGGGTTCGATTCCAAAAGGTTGGCAGGAAACAGCAGCCGCCTAGGAACTGATGGGCTGCTTGGGGCTTTTTAAGTGCTGCTGGGGAGTTGAAGGGAAGTGAAAAGCTGTTCTAACGGCTGGTTGAATGATGACCTAAGCAATGCCGCCGCATCCCCCCGCCAAGCCAGCGTTAAAACGTTCCGAGCCGTGAGGAGTGCGCTGCCAGAGGTGCTTGGGGAACCTTGCTTTCTCTAGACTAAAGCAGCTTTCAGCCACGCTGTGGCATGCGCGCTGGTCATCGGCCGACTGATAAAAAAACCCTGTCCTTCATTGCAACCGAGGTCGCGCAACGCAGTGAGCGTAGTTTCGTCCTCAATGCCCTCGGCAACAACCGATAAGCCCAAATTGTGGGCGAGGTTAATGGTAGATTCGACAATCGCCGCGTCTTTTTCGTTGCTCAACATTTGCAGCACAAATGAGATGTCAATTTTTAACGTGCTGACGGGCAGGGTTTTGAGGTGCGATAGTGATGAATAGCCAGTGCCAAAATCATCAATCGCGATCTTAATGCCGATGTCCTGTACGTGCTGCAGAACCCGCGTGGCCCGCTCGGGATCGGCTATCAACGCGCTCTCGGTGATTTCAAGCTCTAATTGCGATGCGGGCACCTGATGCTTTTCGAGCAATTGGCGAACCTGTTCAGGGAATGCCTCATCCATGAGGTGGCGTGCTGACAAATTGACTGCTACCCTAAAGTTTTGATGGGTGGTGCCGATGATGGCGGCATCGTTGGTCCATGATTTAAGTTGCGCCAGCGACTGATCCAACACCCATAGCGTTAACGGTAAAATAATATCGGACAGTTCGGCCAGAGGGATAAATTGTGACGGCGGTAACAACCCTCGGGTAGGGTGCCGCCAACGGACCAGCGCCTCAAAACCGGTGGGTTGGTTAGTCTGTAACGAAATCTTTGGCTGGTAGTGCAATTCAAGCTGTCTGTTGGTGACGGCGTCGCCAATTTCGCCGATTAACACAAGGCGGGCGCGTGAATGCGTATCGTCCGCGCGGTCATAGACCGCGTAACTGTTGCCGCGCCGTTTGGCGATATACATGGCGACATCGGCGCAGCGCATGATTTCAATCGCACTGGCACCGTTCCCCGGATGCAAGGCAATGCCGATGCTGGCATTGATCTGCAATCTATAGCCTTGAATATCGAATGGCGCGGTTATTGTCGCCAAGGTTTGTGTAGCCATTGCCTTTGCAAGTTGCGGATCGGCTAAATTTTCTAACCAAATTGCAAATTCATCCCCGCCTAGTCGGGCTACTTTTCGCACCACCGACCGCGCCACCGTTCGCGTTACAGTCCGCGACGCGTTTCCCGGCACCTCGCGCGCGCCGCCCGGCACAATGCCGCGCGCCACTTCTTGCGCGACAATATCGTCGCCAACGCTAAGCCCCTCATTGTCCGGCATCAATCGATGTGCCAATTTGGCGAGTAGCAAATCCCCGGCCGCGTGGCCGAGGGTGTCGTTGATCTCTTTAAAGTGATCCAAGTCGATCAGCAACAGTGCGCTGTATCCATGTTTTGCAGCATCAATGGAACGGTTAATATCGCGCTCCAATGCAGATCGATTTTGAAGACCTGTTAACAAATCATGGGTAGCGCGATATTCCAATTCCGCCAATTGATCGCGCCGCTCGAGTTCGGCTGCCGCCCGCGCAGCAAATATTTGCAGCATATGAATGGCAACACCGCTTTGCTCCAATGGTCTCTTGAATAAAACAGCAATTAAGCCAAGTGGTTTGCCCGATGAGCTCATCAATGGCGCGCCGACATAGCCTTCGGTTAATGTTTTTGTTAACGCAATATCATCAGGAAATAGCTGAGCGACATTACGGGGATAGGCGCAAATGCCGCGCCCCAACACGGTTTCGCATGGAGAACCAGCCAAGCGATAGATAAAGTTATCGGATGCGCCGCTTTGCTTTTGTACGGCAATAGTGCTGACACAGCTTTCATCATCGTGATCAAGCTCACCGACAAATGCCATATCGGCATCGAGCGCACGCGCCAAACATTCGACCAGTGATCGAAAAAAGTCTTCGCCACTTGCCGCCGCCACGCTCTGCGCAATATCGAACACCAAGCGCTCTTGCCGTTTGCTGGCGGTGATATCGCGGCCAATAGAAATGAGTGACATCTCGCCATCAATTTCAAGCCGCTCGGTAGCGATTTCAAAGGTGCGAATTTCACCTGATTTTAACTTTAACGCCGCCTCAAACCCACGCACGCTGCCGCCTTCGGTTATGCGCTTGTGCCAAGTATCGCGCTGCTCTGAAAACGCCCAAAGTCCGATCTCATCGACGGTATGGCCAACTATTTCTTGCGCCATATAGCCAGATTGGCGCTCGAAGCTTTCGTTAACCTCGATAATCATGCCGTCGCTTACCCGCTTTACAACAATCCAATCGGGGCTCAGCCAGAAGACACGCGAGAAACGGTTTTCGGAAGCCGAAAGTTGATCTTCCGTCTCACGACGGTGCTTGTTTTCAAACGCCATTGCGGTGAGATCTGCGATCGACACCGAAAATTGCTGTTCGTCTGGTGTCCAATCGCGTTTTGTGCCAACGGCCTCGACACAAACCACGCCTTGGCTTTCGCCGCCATACCAAATAGTCGCGTCCAGCAATGAATAAACGTCGAGCGGCAGCAGGTAATTTTGCGTTAATTCCGCAGTGCGAGTATCCGTGCGCGCGTCGCAGGCATTAACGGCGCGATTCCAGCGCAGGGCTTCAAAATAGATTGGGTAGTGCGAGGCGTTCAACCGCGCGCCAGACGAGTGCCGATTGGTGTCTAGCTCGTAAAGATCAATCAGCTCAAGTGTTGCGCGATCGTCGGTGAATCGCCAAATCGAAACACGGCGTGCACCGATGGTGGTAGCGCATATTTCGGTAAGCTGTGCAAAAACCCTAGTGAGATTCTGCGCCAATAAATCACTCTTCATGACATGCAGCAGCGCCGCCTGCTGGAGTTTCACCCGCTGCTCTATGGCCGCGTATTTAGAAACAACTTCTACACTGGCATTCACGTTGAGGGCTCCGCAGTTGATCGCGAACTAATTTACGAAATGGCTGAAAACGTATATTTAGGCTTTGACGCGGGTCGCGAGATGCCTGCTGAAAAACTACGTTCATAATTAATATTAGGGCAAGGCGAATATCACGTCAATGTCAGTTCTGACAGGTTGACAAAAGAATTATTTCGTGGACCTCGTGGCTCGTATCGGTTTATTTCTATACTCGCACATATTGCAGGCCTCATATCGGCGGTCAGCGTGTGCACCGGTGTCTGAATGTGCGTCGACTTATGCATTGGACCTGATTGGTGTGGCACCGACTAAAGCGCTTGTGCCCATTGATGCGGTTTACATTACTGCTTGCCGCAGCCACATTACCAACGGTTTCGCGGCTTCAAAATGTTGGGCGATCATCTCAGGCAAATCCTTTGGCACTTTTTTGTACAGATTGATCGATGTTTCGCATAAAAAATGCCGATTTTTGATGTGATCAATATGCGGTAAATCCGCTGCATAGCCTTTGGGTGGCCGTACCATACGGTCTTGTTCAATCAGCCCGCCAAAGGTATCGTTGAGCGATTTATTTTTTAACAGCTTCGCAAACTTTGCCGGCTCGGCAACGATGTAATCGCGGATTTTTTTAATCGCCAGCGCTTCTGGCATATAGACGCCGCAAGCCATGAGTAACTGGCCTCGGCAGTCAACATGAAAATAATAAACGGGGCGTGTTTTGTCGGTCGTCCTAGCGCCGAGTACAGCGCCAATATGATTTTTGAAAGGGCTTTTATCCTTGGCAAACCGGACATCGCGGTAAATACGAAATACCGCCTTCTTGGGCTCGAACGGGCCAAGTTCTTTGTCGAACTTCGCTACCTTCGCGCCGACTTGACCAACAAGCGCAACGAATTCTTCGCGCAAGATGTCGTAATGCGGTTTGTTGTGCAAAAACCACGGGCGATTGTTATTTTCGTCGAGCTCTTTTAGGAATTGGAGGAGGGCTGGGATGTGCATGGGTTAAATTTTTTCAAAGGAACAATCAATAAAAAGGATCACATTTGCCAATTGCTGTTGCACCGTATTTCCGCCATTTCTCCGCCATTTGTCCGCCATACCTCCGCCATAGCAATCCATCTCCATCATTGGGCCAGCGGGGCAACTTAGCGATAGCCATGATTCGCTTGCGTAAATTTTGCGGCGTAAATTCTGTTTACGGGTGAGAATTTGGCAAAAAAATTTCCAACAAAATCATTTAAAACAGCCGCACTTTCACACATTGGCCGTGGCTCAATAGCTTGAAAAAAGTGATCAGAAATGTTGTTAAATATATCAAAAGACCTCGTCATGTTCACCCGCCAATAAAACTCATCTCAACCTTTCGACTCTTGGCAGTCTCAGCCGTCCGAACTTCAGAATAGTTGTCGGCCCGTGACTGCCATATCGCTCCCATCGCCTCCCGAATTTCATCATCACTTTTCCCGCCCCGCAACAACGCTTTCAAGTCATAGCCTTTCTGCGCAAACAGGCAGGTATAAAGCCCGCCATCGGTGGACAGACGAGCCCGCGTACAGGTTCCGCAAAATGCTTGAGTGACGCTTGAAATAACGCCAATCTCGCCGCTGCCATCTTTATAGCGCCAACGCTCGGCGACTTCGCCTTCGTAGTTGGCATCGGCAACTTCTAACGGAAAAACATCGTTGATACGACGAACAATTTCGGCGGAAGGGATCACGTCATCCATCAGCCAGCCGTTGGTGGCACCGACATCCATAAATTCGATAAAGCGCACAATGTTCCCGGTGTTTTTAAATCGCCGCGCCATTTCTACGATGTCATGATCATTTACGCCGCGTTTAACCACCATGTTAATTTTGACCGGCGTTAAACCCGCATGTTGTGCGGCATCAATAGCATCAAGCACTTTGGCAACGGGATAATCAACGTCGTTCATCGAACGGAAGGTGGCATCGTTTAGGGAATCGAGTGATACCGTGACGCGTTTCAGGCCTGCCGCTTCGAGAGCGACCGCTTTAGCGCCGAGCGCCGAGCCGTTAGTGGTCAGGGCTAGATCAATGCCGGGAATTTCCTTCAGCATCGCGATGAGATGCTCAATCCCTTTGCGTAGCAATGGCTCGCCGCCGGTGAGCCGTATTTTTTCCACGCCCAAACTCACCGAAATGCGGGCGATCCGGGTGATTTCCTCAAAAGTGAGCAGTTCGTCATGCGGCAGAAATTGATAATCGCCGTCGAACACATTTTTCGGCATGCAATAAGTGCAGCGAAAATTGCAGCGGTCGGTAACCGAGATGCGTAAATCACGGATGCGACGGCCTCGTTGATCGACTGGCGAGACGGCATCTGGTTTCGCGCTCAACGGTGGTATGTCCAGCGTGCGGCTGCCAGCACGAGTCGCGGTCCTGGCGTCCGTATTGAAATTTGCGACAGTGATGGGAATAATTTTATGGCTCAACTTAAATCCAACAATCGGTAAACTTGATGCGGTGATGATCATGGCACAAGGAATGAGAACGGGAACGGGAGCGGGAGCGGGAGCGAGAATGCTAACAAGTGCCCAAAAACAAAACAAAGGCAAAAACAAACAATCCAATATTGTCGTAGTATATTCGTGGTTAGGCGCGGTTTTGCATCAAGTTTTCGCAACATTTCAGCAGTTCATTTCAAAAGCGGAAAGAGGGGACAACATGAAACAGCAACGGACGAAAACCGCCGCATCTGCGGCCGCCCTATCGTTGGGGATATTAGGGGTGTCGGGGGCACTTGGTCTCGTCGCTTGTACGCACAGCGCCCAAACCGCACAACCCGCACAAACCAATACGATAGACGCGCCCGCCGCACCGCGAATGTCACAACTCCCCGCCATCGTGAACCCGGCGGAAAACCCGGGCACACCCGAAAAAGTAGCGCTCGGCAAACAATTATTTTTTGATAAGCGTATGTCAGGGAATGGCGAAATGTCTTGCGAGAGCTGCCATTATCGTCATCTCGGTTGGGCGGACGGCAATAAATTATCAAAGAAGTCTGATGGCAGTTTAAACACGCGGCACACACCAACCATGTATAACGTCGGCTTTTTGACATCGTGGTATTGGGACGGACGCGCCGCCACGCTCGAGGGCAACAACCGCGCCGCTTGGAAAGGCCAGCTTGGCGCTGATCCAGTGAAAGTGTCAGCCGCACTCGCGGCCATCCCAGGCTATGCTGCGCAGTTTCAAGCTGTCTTTGGAGAAGCGCCTAATGAAATGAATGTCGGAAAAGCGCTTGCCGCCTATCTGCGGACGAAAAACAGCGGTGATTCGCCTTGGGATCGCTATGAGAAAGGCGACAAAGCAGCTGTCAGCGCCGATGCGAAAGCAGGTTTTGAGCTCTTCATTGGCAAAGGCCGTTGTGTGATTTGCCATACGACGGGCATCTACACCAACAGCGAGTTCTACAACATTGGCTTGGAAGCAAATAAAGAGAAAAAAGATTTAGGCCGCTTTAATGTCAGCAAAAAAGTGGAGGACACCAGCGCGTTTAAAGTGCCGACACTTCGTTCCGTTGGCATTTCAGCGCCTTACTTTCATGATGGTAGCGTGGCTAGCCTAGAAGAAGCGGTGAAATACATGGCCAATGGCGGCAATGATGATCCTAATAAAACCCCGATCTTGGTCAAGACGGGCATGACAGATGGCGAGATTAAAACGATAGTGGCGTTTTTGGAAACACTCACCAGCGATGAAAAATTTGTGCGGCCTGATTTACCTAAGTAATTTGTTTTTTTACGATCTCCTGAGCAGTTGAAATTGTCGAAACGCCCCGCTCAGAAATTGGCGGGGCTTTTTTTTTGCGAACTGTCCCAAACGCGAGTACTGGTGCGGCGTTTGAAGGCATGTGCCGAGCGCGCTGCGCGGATGCCGGGCTTTTAATTTACCCCACCGCCGCTTCGCTTTAGGATGGGGCGCCTCTTGCAGGCTAAACTGACTGATATTATTTCACTTCCCCCAGCCTTAGGTTCAAAATATGTCGCGTTCAAAAATCATCGCCATCATCTCGCCCCTTCGTTGCGCTTTCGTTGCTGCGTTTGTTGCTGCTCTAGGTGCCGCTTTCAGCGCGCATGGCGCCACCCTCGGTGCGGTATCGACGCAGCGCACAGCGGCGAGGCCAGACCTCCAGACCACCGCCGAACACACAAGCTTTAAAAAAACCGGCCGCTATGAAGAGGTGATTCGGCTCTGCAAGGCGTACCAACAGGCCTATCCCCAGCAAGTGCGCTGCACATCATTTGGCGTCACGCCGGAGGGCAGGCCGATGATGGCGCTGATTGCGACACGGACCGGCGCATTTACGCCTGAAGCCGCCAAGCGACGTGGCATTCCCGTGTTGCTGGTTCAGGGCGGTATTCATGCCGGTGAAATTGACGGCAAGGACGCAGGGTTTTTGGCGCTGCGGGATGTGCTCGATAACCGTGCGGCCGTCACTTCAACAACCAGCGCACTTGAAAAGCAGGTGATGATATTCGTTCCTGTGTTTAACATCGACGGCCATGAACGCTTTGGCAAATGGAATCGCCCGAACCAAGTCGGGCCCGATGAAATGGGCTGGCGCACAACCGCGCAAAATTTTAATTTAAATCGTGATTACGCCAAAGCTGATGCGCCGGAAATGCGGGCGATGCTGGCGCTGGTCAACGCATGGGATCCGCTGGCCTACATTGATTTACACGTGACCGATGGCGCGAAATTTGAGCATGATATTGCGATCCAAGTCGAGCCTGTTCACGCGGGCGATGTTCGCTTGCGCAAAATAGGGGTGGCTTTTCGCGATGCGGTGATCAAAGACCTCGCCGCAACGGGTTCGCTCCCGTTGCCGTTTTATCCATCGTTTAACGTTAACGATGATCCGGCTTCAGGTTTTACTGATGGTGTCGCGCCGCCGCGATTTTCGACAGGTTATTTTTTAACCCGTAACCGCTTCGGAATGCTCGTTGAAACCCACTCATGGAAAGACTATGCGACGCGGGTACGCGCGACGCGCAATACCGTCGTTTCGGTCATGTCGCAAATCGCTCAACACGGTGCAGAATGGCGAAAGGCCGCTCTGGCGGCTGATCTTCAGGCAGCTGGCATTGCCGGACAGTCGGTTGAATTGAGCTACAAAGCGTCTGAGAAAAAACGTGCGATTGATTTCAGGGGATACGAATACAGCCGCACCATGTCCGATGTTTCAGGCGCGTTGATGACCCGCTATGACGATACCAAACCGCAAATCTGGAAGCTTACGGTGCGCGATGACGTCGTGCCGAACCTGAGTATTGTTGCGCCGCTAGGCGGCTATATTGTGCCCGCTGCGCACGCCGCATGGGTTGGCGAAAAGCTGCGACAACACGGCATTGTGTTCCGCAAGCTAAGCAAATCTTTCATCCATGCCGAGCTTGAAGTCTTTCGAGCTGAGAAAGTAACATTCAGCAAAGGATCAAATGAAAGTCATCAGGAGTTGAAGGTAGAAGGTAAATGGCAGACTCTCGCGAAAAATGAATCGCCAGGAGCCGAGGCTCAACTGGGCGCGTCGATTCAGCCCGGCAGCTTGTTTGTGCCGACTGCGCAGGCGAAGTCATTGCTGGTGATGGCGCTGCTGGAGCCACAAGCGCCGGATTCATTTCTTGCTTGGGGCTATTTCAACAATGCCTTTGAACGTAAAGAGTATATGGAAGATTACGTTGCCGAGGCTGTTGCGCGCGAGCAATTGGCTGCTGATCCAAAACTTGCCACAGCCTTCAAAGACCGCCTCGACGCCGATCCGGAATTCGCCAAAAACCCGGCCGCACGATTAGATTTTTTTGCAGAGCGGCATCAGTCTTGGGATCAACGATTTAATGTTTACCCGGTGATGCGGGTTGGGGTATTGGCGGAGTGAGTGTGGTCTGAGGCGCTGGTATTGGTGCGGAGTTTGGCGGTATTGGTTTGAACATACGCGTCGGCGCTAGCGTTTGAATGCATGCGGCCAATGATGGAGGACTTGAATTATCCTGTTGTGAAGTCGTTGCAGTTCACCGCTATTAACATCGGTTTTTGGAAGCAAAAGAAAATGGTGCAATCCCATTGCCATTTCGTTGTGCGAGTTCGTCTCTAGTGGCCGAATTCAGTAGATTTTCGCATCAGCTTCAAAACTGACCTTCCGCTTAAATTGCAAAGCAAAATTTGCTGAATGGGCAATGTAGGCGGACGATGAGCATCAGAAAATTTATGTTTACACCGGCGAAACAATCCTTTTCCTGCGAAAATATGCCGATCAATTTTGTAACGCTCTGCTTGAAATCCTATCCAAACCGCCCAATTTATATTTAATTAACAACCAATCCCCCACAACCACAGGAGCTTCAAATGACTGTATTCGCACAAGTTGCATTACCTTACGCCAAAGACGCTTTGGCACCGCACGTTTCGGCGGAGACGATTGATTTTCATTATGGCAAGCACCACGCGACCTACGTCACCAACCTGAACAACCTTGCCAAGGGCACCGAGTTTGAAAATTTGTCCTTGGAGGAAGTGGTGAAGAAGGCGCCAGCAGGGCCGATTTTTAATAATGCCGCGCAGATTTGGAATCATGATTTCTATTTCATGGGCTTCAAACCGGTCGCCACTGGTGGTGGTGGCAAGCCGACCGGTGCGCTAGCGGCCGCGATTGACGCGCAATTTGGCTCGTTTGAAGAGTTTCAAAAGCAGTTTGATGCTAAAGCCGCTGGTACGTTTGGCTCGGGTTGGGCATGGCTTTGTAAAAAGGTTGATGGCACGTTGTCACTGGAAAGCACCAGTAATGCTGCCACGCCATTGACGCAGGGCGTTACACCGCTCTTGACCTGCGATGTCTGGGAACACGCTTATTACATCGACTATCGCAACAGCCGTCCGAATTATTTGAAGGGATTTTGGTCGATTGTGAATTGGGATTTTGTTTCGGCTAATTTTGCGAAGTAGTCTACGGCGGTGGGTAAAGCCGTTTTAACATCAGTTGTAGCTACCCAACCGGCTAGTTCGCACTTGCGGACTAGCCGGTTTGTCATTTTTGGAGTTTAAACTTTAGCGTCGCTATCGGGTTACTTCGTTGTAAGGTAACGTTGTGCGGCGAGACTCATTAATTTTGTTTGAGCCAAATTGAATTGCGAAGGAATAAATATGAGCGATTTACAAACCCCCACTGCTGAAACAATCACCCTCGGCGGCGGTTGTTTCTGGTGTACCGAAGCGGTGTTTGATGAGGTGATTGGCGTGACCGATGTGGTGTCAGGTTATACCAACGGGCACACGGTTAATCCGACCTACGAAAAAATCTGCGAGGGTGATACCGGCCACGTGGAAGCGGTGCGGGTCAAGTTTGATCCGACCGTCATTTCGTTAGCGGATGTGCTGGGCATTTTTTTCGCAATCCACGACCCGACGAGCTTGAACCAACAAGGCGCTGATCGCGGAACGCAATACCGTTCCGGCATTTATGTGCATTCAGCGATGCAGCGCGAGATCGCCGAGCAAATGATTGTGCAACTGAACGGTGAAAAAATTTGGGACGCGCCGATTGTCACCGAAGTAGCAGTGGCGGCGACGTTTTATGCTGCTGAGGATTATCACCAAGAATTCTTCAAGAGGAACCCAAATCAGGGCTATTGCATGGCGGTGGTTTCGCCCAAGATTTCAAAATTTCGGAAGAATTTTACGCACCGTTTGAAGCGATAATCATTTAAACCGTTCCTCGGGCAACGGTGCAATCGCCGAGGCAGGCAAATATTAGACGAGTTGCAAAATCTCGGCCGGGCTGTTGATCGTGGCATGGGCATTCCAAGTTTCCGGATGACTATCGCCCAAGTAACCATATAGCGCTGCCACACTGCGCATGCCGGCGGCGTGGGCAGCTTGGATATCACGGATATCGTCGCCAACGTAGAGGCAGTGTCCGGGATCAATGCTGATGAGTTTTGCGGCATGCAGTAGCGGATCGGGGAACGGTTTGGCGCGGGCACAGGTGTCGCCACTGACCACGCAGGCGGCACGAGTCTCCACACCAAATGCCCGAACAAGCGGCGCGCTGTGCTTAGCGACTTTGTTAGTGACAATGCCCCAAGCGATGTCTCGATCCTCAAGCATCGTCACAGTTTCTATCATTCCATCAAACATAAGCGAATGCACGCAGATGGCGGCTTCGTATTCGCTTAAAAATTCTTGGCGCAGTTCGCTAAAATCTGCATCGTCAGGCTTTAGACCGAATGCCGCAAACACCATGCCCCGCGCGCCGTTTGAGACATATCGACGTAGGTCCGAAAGCGGCAAGGGCGGCAAACCGCGGCGACTGCGTAACGCGTTTGCGGCAGCGGCCATGTCGGGCGCAGTGTCGGCGAATGTACCGTCCAAATCGAATAAGACTGCTTGGACGACAGGCGCGTCAATTGGCGCTTCCGCAGCGGCACTAATCGGCTGGGATACAAGCGTTAAGTCCATCAGGTAGTTAACAAATCAAGCGTTTTAAAGCGTCGATCGAACACGCCAGCCGCGCTGCCACCCCACCAGCTTTCGATGATCGTCGTGTAGAGCTGGCGGTAATCAATCACCGGCGGTGGTCCATCAATTGAGAACACATCCACCACTGGCAGGGCTTCGCCGTGCAAGCCACCTTTGACGCGACCACCCATCACAAATTGCGCGCTCCCCCAACCATGGTGCGTGCCTTTATCGATATTCTCTTTCGGTGACCGACCGAATTCATCGTAGGTTGCGACGAGCGTGTCATTCCATTTGCCAATTTCAATCATGCCCTCGCGCAGCGCTGCGAGGCCGTTGGCCAATCGCGCCAACACCGCACCGTGATATTTCAGCTGCGTCCAGTGGGTATCGAACGCGTTGTGCTGATCGCCATCGAGCGCGTTGAGCGTGATGTGTATCACTGGCGGCGCCATGCCTAGGCTGGCAAGCTGGACGGCGCTTTTGAGAGCATCGCCAAATGCATCAGCGGGGAAATTTGTGTTGCGCGGCGCAATATCGGCCTGCAAGAAGGATTTTTCAGCGCCGCTTGTGATAGCAGCGGGTGTTGATGTGTGTTTTGTGCCAATTACTGTCCGGTTCGCGAGCCATTCGGATGGATGCTGCATTTGCACGACCCGCAGCTTCTGTCCGCGGAACGGGCCCATCGGATCAGCTTCACGGATGTCGAGATCGTCGAAGGCAATGGCATCCAATGCCGATTTTGGTATCGATGCTGGCTGCGGGTTTTTTAACAACGCCCGGGTGAGCCAACCTTGATCGAAATATTGATCGGGGCTGGCGCCGGTGAACTGCATTTCGAGATCACGATAATGCTGGTTGGTAATTTCTTGCTGGCCGATACCTTGTACTAGTGCCACCTGCTTCGCTTCCCAAGCCGGGATGAGGGCCGCCAGGGCGGGATGGAAACCGTGCGAATCGGATACGTGGATCAATCCCTCACGCTGCAAGGCAATGTTGGGGCGCAACTTTTTGTACCTTGCATCGTTATGCGGCACGAAGGTGTTGTAGGCATCGTTGCCGCCTTTGAGATAAACAAGGATGAGCAATTTTTGCGCGATCGGTGCGGATGCGGGGGTGAGAGCCGATATGGAGGCGGAGCTCGGAGTGGACGATAGCGTAGGGGTATCCGCCGCGAACGCTGTCCACGGAGCACTTGTCAGCGGCAGGGCGCCCGTCGCGGCGAGCGATCTAGCCAAGAATTTTCGGCGGTTCATCAGTTGTTCGCTTATGACAGAGGTTTATAACGCTGGCTTACGGCAAGCAACAATGTAGTTCACCGAAACATCATCGTTTAACGCGTAGTGTTTGGTGAACGGATTGTAAGTCATGCCGGTGAATCCCGAAACCGTTAAGCCCGCTTCACGTACCATCGCGGCGAGTTCGGATGGCGTGATGAAGCGCTTGTACTCATGCGTGCCCTTGGGCAGCAAATTCAAGACATATTCCGCGCCGACAATCGCGAATAGAAACGATTTTGGATTGCGGTTCAGGGTCGAAAAAAATACCCAGCCACCGGGCTTAACCAGCCGGGATGCCGCGCGGATACTCGAGATTGGCTCTGGTACGTGCTCGAGCATTTCCATACAGCAGACGCAATCGAAGCCTTCTGGCTGTTGGTCGGCCATCAGCTCAGCGGACACCAAACGATAGTCCACTTTTTGCCTTGTTTCGAGCAAATGCAGTTGTGCCACCTTGAGTGGTTTCTCAGATAAATCAATGCCCGTCACCTCGGCACCCCGCACCGCCATGCTCTCCGCCAGAATGCCACCGCCGCAGCCAATGTCGATGACACGTTTGCCTTTCAAGCCGACTAATTTATCGATGTAATTTAATCGAAGTGGATTGATGTCATGCAACGGCTTGAATTCGCTGTTCGGATCCCACCAGCGGGAGGCAAGCGCGCCGAATTTTTCGAGTTCAGCCGGGTCGACGTTGGTGTTGATGCTGTTGTTGGTTTCGGTTTTTGAAGCGGATTGGGTGTTCATGCGGTTGCTTTCGGGTTTTGCTTGCGTCCGACAACAAGACGACAAGATTCAAGATTTCGGTGTTGACGTCAAGGATTTGGCCGCAGTCGCTGCTGCCAAATTCTTGCCTTTGTTTTCAATTCATTCACATCAATACGAGTCAGAGCGCCATTATCCAACAAGAGTTCACCCGCTACCCAACTATGTGTCACATGCTCTCGGCTCGCCGCATGAAACAAATGCGATTCCGGGTCGTAGCAGGGTTGGGTTTCGATGCTCGACAGATCTATCGCCACCATATCAGCCGCTTTGCCAGGCACGAGTGAGCCGATGTCGTCGTCCCAGCCAAGCGCCTTGGCGGCATTCAGCGTGGCCATTTCTAGCGCCTGATGGGCGGGCAGGGCGGCTGCGTCACCGGTGATGCCTTTTTGAAGCAACGAAGCGAGGCGCGTTTCTGAAAGCATATCGAGGCGGTTATTGCTTGCACAGCCATCGGTGCCAACGCCGACATTGATGCCGGCAGTCAGCATCGCTTGGACGGGCGCGATGCCGCTGCCTAGCTTGAGATTCGATACCGGACAATGTGCGACATGCACGCCGCGTTTAGCGAATAGCTCGATTTCGATCGCAGTCATATGGACGCAATGCACTGCAATCAAATTTGGTCCGAGCATCCCCAAACGCTCCAAGCGCGCAATCGGCCGAACACCATACTCGGCCTCGCTTTGTGCGCATTCATCGAGGGTTTCATGAATATGCATCATGACTGGCACGTCCATTTCAGCGGCGATCGTAACGACCCGCTGAATGGTTTTATCCGAAACGGTATACGGAGCATGCGGCGCTAACAAGAGTTTTAACCGCGACTCGGCTAAAAATTCTTCACGGGTGGCGATGCCCTTGGCGAGGTAACCCTCCGCATCCGCTGCATAGGGCGTGGGGAATTCCAAAATGGCGCCGCCTAGCGCCGCCCGCATGCCAGATTTGAGGGCAGCGCGGGCAGCTACATCATGATAAAAATACATGTCGGCGAAACAAGTCGTGCCAGAACGAATCATCTCGGCGGTGGCGAGTTCAGTACCATCAAACACAAACTGCGCGGACAAATGCTGGGTTTCGGCGGGCCAAATATGCTCTTGCAGCCACGTCATCAGCGGTGTGTCGTCAGCCAATCCGCGCATGAGCGTCATCGTGGCGTGGGTGTGGAGGTTGATAAGGCCTGGAATCAACACATGTTGGCCAAGGCTGGTCTCGTGCACATCGGGATATTGTTCTCGAGCCTCGGCACCCGGTAGAATCGCCGCGATCCGACCATTGGCGACCACAACGCAGTGATCTTCCAGCACGACACCTCGCGGCTCGACCGGGATGATCCAGCGGGCGTGAATGAGCTGAGGTGACGTGGTGGTCGAGCTTGCGCTAACCATGCTGGACGAAAGTGTGGACGAAGAAGCAGGCATTGAATAACTCACGGGCAAAATCAATCATAAGTTTAAGTAATCACACCGACTGTATCGCCGGGAAGGTAGAGGAACGGTTGATGAAGGGTCGATGAAGGGTCGATGAAAGGTTGATGAAAGGCTAGGGGAAAGGTTCCAAAAAAATATCCAAATCGAGGTGCAGAAACGGTTGGTACAACAACTGCGCAAACAGAAAAGCCCCGACTGGCGGGGCTTTTCAGGTAGTTCACGTTATTGCGTGAGACGTTAGTACTTAAGACGTTATTTCTTAAAGGTGCTTACTTGTTCTTAACGCCTTTAAATTCGATGTCAACGCGACGATTCTTCGCGCGGCCTTCAGCAGTTTTGTTTGTTGCCACCGGCTGTGTTTCGCCTTTGCCCAAGATGGTGATCTTGGCCGCTGGAACACCTTTGCTGACCATGTACTCTTTAACGGTCGTAGCACGACGCTCGGATAGCTTCTGGTTGTAAGCATCGGTACCGATTGAATCCGTATGGCCGGTTGCAATGACCATATCGATGTCAAGGTCTTTCATCTTCGCAATTGCTTCATCAATTGATTTTTTACCGCCCGGCTTCAAGACCGACTTATCAAAATCAAACAGCGCTTCGGCTTGGATGGTGATTGACTGCTTAACCGATGCAGGTGCCGGTGCAGCTGGCGCGGCTGGCGCAGCTGGCGCGGCAGGCGCAACAGGAGCTGCTGGTGCAGCAGGGGCCGCAGGTTTCGCTGGCTCTGCTTTTTTGGCAACGCAATCTGGATGCTCCACGCTGAACTCGCTACGGACGCAGGCGCCCGAGCCGTCACGTACTGGCTGGCCTTGTGAATCCAGCAGATTTGGCGTAACGCCCGCAATCGCAAAACAAGCCGCGAAGGCTGGTGTTGCTGCAAGCAGTTTGGTGATCAGAGAACTCTTCATTTTGTACTCCCGAGAGGGTTGATAGAATAAAAATATTATAGAAACAAAAACTTGTTATCGATTAACGATTAAACACTGATCAGACGGTTGCGAGCACCAAAACCAACAGCACATCGCCATCCACAGCCTGCTTAATTCGATAATTCAAAATTTATGGCACGGTATGCTTCAAAGACACGATATGTTTCAAAGACAAAGTACGCCCCGAACTTCAACCTCTTGAATGATACACGATTCATTTTGCCGCACACAACCTTCACACATCCTTTTAACAACACTATGAGGCGTGAAGTTGTAGATTCGCAACAAAAACCACAGTAAATATGTTTTTCAAAGCGAAACACTACAGGTAGTGTGTTGCAGTAATGCGTAAGCAGCATCGCTAGTGGTTTTCTCGACACTGGATGGCATTTTTTTGTCCAATATGCTAAATTAGTGTGCTTGGTGTATTTCAAATTTTATATAAATCAAAGGCTTAGCTAGGATTCGACTCTGTCGAGTCTCGGTTAAACCATCGCTTCAACAGAATTTAACGAGAAGAGCCGCCGTGACTGAACCGCTATTGCCCCAATTCGCAAAAGAAACCCATCCGATTTCGATTGAATCGGAGATGCGCACCAGCTACCTCGAATACGCGATGAGCGTGATTGTTGGTCGCGCGCTACCCGATGTACGTGATGGCTTGAAGCCGGTGCACCGCCGTTGCCTATTCGCGATGTTCGAGCAATCGAACGAATGGAATAAGCCGTTCAAAAAATCGGCGCGCATTGTGGGTGATGTGATGGGTAAGTACCACCCGCACGGTGATACTGCGATTTACGACACTATCGTGCGAATGGCGCAAGATTTTTCGCTGCGATACCCCCTGGTGCAAGGTCAGGGTAACTTCGGCTCGGTTGATGGCGATAACGCGGCGGCGATGCGTTACACCGAAATCCGCATGTCCAAAATCGCCGCGGAGTTGTTAGAAGATTTAGATCGCGACACTGTTGATTTCGGCCCGAACTACGACGGCAGCGAACGCGAGCCGCTCATTCTCCCGGCTAAATTTCCGAATCTGTTGGTCAACGGCTCGGGCGGTATTGCAGTCGGTATGGCTACCAATATTCCACCGCATAACTTGAACGATATTTGCGATGCATGTTTGGCGGTGCTTGATAATCCGCAAATTGATATTGAAGCCTTGATTGACATTGTCAAAGCGCCTGATTTCCCAACCGCCGGTATTATTTATGGCGTGGATGGGGTGCGCGACGGCTACCGGACCGGCCGCGGCCGGGTGATTATGCGTGCCCGTACGCACTTTGAGAATCTCGAAAAAGGTAGCCGCCAAGCGATCATTATTGACGAGCTCCCGTATCAGGTAAACAAAGCCAATTTGCTGATTAAAATCGGCGAGTTAGTGCGCGATAAAAAGCTTGAAGGCGTTTCGGATTTGCGTGATGAATCCGATAAATCCGGCATGCGCGCCGTGATCGAATTAAAACGCGGCGAAGTGCCTGAGGTGGTGCTCAATAACCTCTACAAAATGACGCAAATGCAAGATACCTTCGGCATGAACATGGTCGCGATTTGCGACGGCCAGCCGAAGCTCTTGAACCTGAAACAATTCCTTGATTATTTCCTACGCCATCGCCGCGAGGTTGTAACGCGCCGCACAGTATTTGAGCTCCGTAAAGCACGCGATCGCGGTCATATTTTGGAAGGTTTGGCGGTTGCATTATCGAACGTCGATGAGATCGTTGAACTCATTAAGTCGGCGCAAACACCGTCTGAAGCCAAAGTAAAGTTGATGGGCAAGGTCTGGCGCTCGAAGCTGGTAGAAGAAATGTTGGCGCGGACCGCCGCCGATGCGGGTATTGAAGCCTACCGCCCCGAAGGACTATTGGCTGAGTATGGTCTGCACAACAACGGCTATCGTTTGTCCGATGTGCAGGCCCAGCGCATTCTCGAGATGCAATTGCAGCGTTTGACAGGCCTTGAGCAAGACAAGATTGTGGCTGAATACAAAGAAGTGATGGACCGTATCACCGATCTGCTTGATATTTTGTCAAAGCCCGAGCGGGTAAGCGCTATTATTGCCGAGGAATTAAAGGCGATTAAAGAAAAGTTTGGCGATAAACGTCGCTCTGAAATTGTGCTTAACGGCCAGCAAATGTCGATGGAAGATTTGATCGCGAAGGAAGAAGTGATCGTGACCATGTCGCACACCGGCTACATCAAGTACCAGCCAGTGGATGACTACCGCGCGCAAAAGCGTGGCGGTCGCGGCAAGCAGGCGACGGCAATGAAAGAAGATGATTTTATTGAGACATTGTTCATTGCCAATACCCACGACTACGTGCTGTGCTTCTCCAACAAAGGCCGCGTCTATTGGGTGAAGGTTTATGAAATTCCGCAGGGGTCGCGCATCTCACGTGGTAAGCCGATTGTGAATTTGCTGCAAATGCAGCCCGATGAAAAAATCAGTGCTGTGTTGCCTGTCAAAGAATTTGTTGAAGATAAATTCGTGTTCTTTGCAACCTCCGAAGGTGTGGTCAAGAAAACGGCGTTGTCTGATTTTAGCAACCCCCGTAAGGCGGGCATTATCGCCATTGCGTTGGACGAGGGCGACAACCTGATCGGCGTCGCCTTAACTGATGGCAAGCATGACGTAATGTTATTCTCCGACGAGGGCAAGGCGGTCCGATTTGAAGAATCTGATGTGCGCTCAATGGGTCGTGACACACGCGGTGTGCGTGGGATGAATTTAGCCAAAGGCGGTAAGGTAATCTCGATGCTGGTCGCCCAAGACGAAAAAGATTCTGTTCTGACCGCAACTGAAAAGGGTTACGGCAAACGAACCGCTATTTCGGAATACACCCGCCATGGCCGTGGCACCCAAGGCATGATCGCGATTCAAACCTCCGCCCGTAATGGCAAGGTAGTCGCCGCTGTGCTGGTACAGCCAACGGATGAAATCATGATGATTACTACCGGCGGGGTGCTGATTCGGACGAAGGTCAAGCAGATTCGTGAAATGGGCCGCTCAACGCAAGGCGTAACACTGATTAACCTAGATGAAGGGTCAAAGTTGTCGGGCTTGCAGAAGGTGGTTGAGTCGGATGAAGAATCGGCTGATTTGTTTTAGGGCTTGAATCTTCTGGGGATTTAAAATCACCAAAGGCAGTGGCTCAAGGAAGTTAACGGTCCCCCAATGTGCCAAAAGTACCCAAGGGCGCAAAGGATTGGGACTCAACTGAAAATACCCGAACAGAATTTAATTGCTCTGACTTATTTACACTGACGTTTTAACAACCAGGAATAAAATGAAAAAAATTCAATCTCTTTTGGCTGTTGCAATGAGTTTAACCATTGCGATGGCATCGTTATCGAGCTATGCGCAGGCCGAGGCGGCAGGCGCACCGGCGGTCACGGTATCGCCGGATCAAAAAGCGGCGGTCAGGGAGCTGCTTGACGCAATGAATTTTAAGCAAATGATGATGCAGATGACTGTCTCAATGGCGCAAAACATGCCGAAGATGATGGATCAGATGTTTGCGAACAACATCAAAATGTCGGATGCGGAAAAAATCGAGGCGCGGAAATCAGCCGGAAAAGCATCGGAAAGTGCGGCCAGAGCGGTGCTCGATATCTACAATGACCCACAAATTTTACAGGGCATTGAAGACATTATGGCGCGGATGTACGCCAAAAACTTCACGGTGGAGGAGGTTAAAGCGATTGCCGCTTTTTACGTAAGTCCTGTTGGCAAAAAGACGCTGACCACGCTCCCGCTAATGATGCAACAAACCATGCCGGAAATCATGGGGTTGATTGCGCCACGCATGAATGCAGCGATCACAAAAATTGTAGATGAGGTTGCCGAGGAAGTGAAAAAGAACAGTCAAACCAATAAATCCGGTGCGCCTGCCAAGAAGTAATTTTCGTTTTTTGGCGGGGCATGATTCTGCGTGCCAAACTCAATTTTTATATAACGCCCATCTTGACGATGGGCGTTTTTTTTCACCTGCTTGTCCACCAGCTCTTAAGTTGACACCAAACCATATTTGCAGATATGGTCACCCATATGAAAACAACGCTTGAAATTTCTGACAACCTTTCCCGCCGAACGAAGAAGCTGGCCCAGCGCGAGGGTGAGACTTTTAAATCGATCGTCACGCGCTTTGAAGTGCGTGAAAAGGCCGCAGTGCCTTACCTGCTTGACATTCCCATTGTGTCGGGCGAGGTTGCGCCTGAATTTCTGAATGTACCTTGGGATAGAATTCGCGATGAAATACACGGCTATCCGTTTAATCCGGCTAGCGACGCTGTCCTACCTAAAGTGATGCGCCTTTACCTACAAAAAAATTTACAAAAAAGGTGGTCATTCTGCGGCAAAGCCGTAAATGATCGCGATTGATACCACCATTTTGGTTTACGCCACCAGAACGGAATATCCCTTCCACAATGAAGCGCATCGTGCTGTCACCGAAATAAGCGCCAGCGGGGGGGGGCGTTGGGCAATTCCCTGGCCATGTGCGCATGAATTTTTGTCTGCGGTCACCAACCAAAAGATCCATCGGTCTGCAACGCCGCAAGACCTTGCGATGCAGTTCCTGAAAAACTGCACGTTGTTTCCGATGTTTCATTTTATTGGCGAAGGCGCAGGCTACCTTGAAATCATTGATAATCTCCTGGCCTCCTTAAAAGCTTCGAGCGGAATGATTCATGACGCAAAAATTGCGGTGATTTACCTGCACCACGGTGTTTCAGAGCTTTGGACGGCAGATCGTGATTTTTCTCGTTTCCCAAAACGCAAGACACGCAATCCCTTGGTTAAAAAATAATGAACCGCACCCAGAATCGTACGTTCAACTTTAGCGCTGGCCCCGCAGCCCTTCCCACTGAAGTTCTCATCCAAGCCCAAGCCGAACTTCTCGATTATCAAGGCACCGGTATTTCGATCATGGAAATGAGCCATCGCGGCAAGATATTTATGGCATTGGCCGCCGAAGTTGAGCACGATTTTCGGGAGCTGATGGCAATCCCTCCCAACTACAAGGTTTTATTTCTGCAAGGCGGCGGCAAAGGCGAGTTTTCGTTTATCCCGCTAAACCTGCTGCGCGGTAAAAACCAAGCGGAATATGTGAATACGGGATTGTGGTCAACCGGCGCGATTAAGGAAGCTACAAAGTATTGCGAAGTCACCACCATCGCTTCCAGTGAAGATAGAAATTTCACCTACGTGCCCGACGTTAGTGGCTGGAAACCCAGCAAGGACGCGGCGTTTCGGCATATATGCACCAACGAAACCGTGCACGGCGTGGAGTATTTTTCGATTCCGGAATTCGATGACGGCGTACCATTGGTAGCCGATATGTCATCCCACATCTTGTCGCGCCCCATGGACGTATCGAAATTCGGTTGCATCTACGCCGGGGCACAAAAGAACATCGGGCCATCGGGTCTGACGATGGTGATTGTCCGCGAGGATTTGCTGGGGCATCCACACGCAATGACGCCATCAGTTTTCGACTACACCCAACAAGCCAAACACGATTGGATGCTCAACACGCCGCCGACCTTTGCGGTTTATCTCGCGGGGTTAACCTTCAAATGGCTGAAGCAAAACGGCGGTGTTGAGGCGATGGGTAAGGTGAACGCTGCCAAAGCCAAGCAGATCTATCAGACAATTGATCACTCAAACGGCTTTTATCGTAACGACGTGGCTGTGGCGGATCGCTCACAAATGAATGTGGTGTTTTTCCTCCGCGATGAGCAGCACAACGCCGCGTTCTTGGCGGGCGCTGAGTCCGCCGGATTGGTGGGTCTGAAGGGGCACAAGGCAGTTGGCGGCTTGCGAGCCTCTATTTACAACGCGGTGTCACCAGAGGCTGTTGAAGCGCTGGTGTTGTACATGCGGGCGTTTGCGGCAAAGTTAGCGTGACGAAATTGCGGAAATTGCATTGAGGCGACGTGTTTTAGGGTCGTTTTCGATGGCCGCAAAGTGGCTTTTTAGGGTACATTTCTTCTATGCCATCAAGATCGTTGCAAACACCGCTGCGAACGCTCCAAAGAATACACTTACGACTGCTTTCACGCCAGAAACGATTCGCCCTACATGTCCACTGATTCTGCTCTCAATCCGCCCCAAGCTGTGCCGCTTAATTTGGCCGATTTACGCATCGCCATCGACGCGCTCGACGTAGAAATTCTTACCAAGCTAAATGATCGTGCCGCGATTGCGCGCCAAGTCGGCTCACTGAAAGTCGGCCAAGCGTATCGTCCCGAGCGCGAGGCTGAGGTGTTACGGCGCATCAAATCGCTCAATGACGGTCCGCTGCCCGATGAAGTCGTCGTGAGATTGTTCCGTGAAATTATGTCGGCTTGCTTGGCGCTGGAGCGGCCGGTCACGGTGGCGTACTTAGGGCCCAAGGGTACGTTTAGCGAACTCGCAGCGACCAAACATTTTGGCGAAGGCGCCGACACGCAACCAACCGCCAGCATTGATGAAGTCTATCGGGCAGTCGAATCGGGCGCGGCCGATTTTGGTGTGGTGCCGGTAGAAAACTCGACTGAGGGCGCAGTCGGGCGATCGCTCGATTTAATGCCGCAAACGCCGCTCAAAACCTGTGGCGAGGTGGTGGTGCGGATTCATCATCATTTGATGTCGCAATCGGTCAGAGACATGGCGCAAATTCAACGTGTATTTTCCCACGGCCAATCGCTCGCGCAATGCCATGAATGGCTCAATATCAACCTGCCACATGCCGAACGCATTTCAGTTTCATCCAATGCCGAAGCGGCGCGACGAGCGTCTGTCGAATTGTTATCCGCAGCAGTAGCGGGTGAGATGGCGGCGGCGCATTACGGCTTAGCTATTCTATCGTCCAATATCGAAGACGAACCTAACAACACCACCCGCTTTTTAGTACTCGGCAACTACGAGCCAAAACCATCCGGCCACGACAAAACGTCTCTTGTTTTATCCGCCACCAACCGCGCCGGTGCTGTCTATGAAATGCTCACACCATTTGCGCAACGTGGCGTGTCGATGAGCAAATTTGAATCACGCCCCTCGAAAGTGGCGATTTGGGATTACCTGTTTTTTGTCGATATTGAAGGGCATCAGTTGGATGCCAATGTTTCCGAAGCGCTTGATGAAGTACGGAAAATTGCAGGGTATGTGAAGGTGTTGGGTTCTTATCCGACGGCCGTTATTTAGCGGGTTGTCGACCTGCTTTTTGTAAATTTGTTTTTGAAAGTTGTTTATGAGCCTCACCAAGAGTTTTGCTGATCTAGCCCCAAAATACATCCGCGAAATCGCTCCGTACCAGCCCGGCAAACCCATCGCCGAGCTTGCGCGTGAGTTGGGACTAAACGAAGCTGATATTGTCAAACTCGCCTCCAACGAGAACCCGCTCGGGGTGAGTCCGAAAGCGATGGCGGCGATGCAGACCGCATTGCCACACTTGGCGCTTTATCCCGATGGCAACGGCTTTGATTTGAAGGATTCGATTGCGAAAAAATTTAACGTTGCGCATGAAAATATTGTGCTTGGCAACGGCTCCAACGACATCCTCGAATTGGCCGCCCGGTCGTTCTTAACACCGAATGATTCGGCCGTCTATTCACAGCATGCGTTCGCGGTTTATCCGTTGGCCGTGAAGGCCGTCGGCGCCATGGGAATCGAAGTTCCGGCAAGCAACTTTGGCCACGATTTGGATGGGATGTTGTCTGCAATCCGGCCCAACACCAAGCTCATGTTCATTGCGAATCCTAACAACCCGACGGGCACGATGATGGACAACGCCGTGCTCCATGCCGCGCTCAAAAAAGTCCCCGCCAATGTGTTGGTTGTGATGGATGAAGCCTATACCGAATATCTGCCCAAGCAATTGCGCGTTGATACGGCGGCGTGGACAAAAGAGTTTCCAAATCTCATCATCTCGCGCACGTTTTCCAAGGCTTACGGCTTGGCCGGTCTAAGAGTAGGTTACGGGATTGCGCATGCCGATGTCGTGGCGCTGATGAACCGTGTTCGGCAACCGTTTAACGTCAATACATTGGCGCAGGTGGCGGCTACAGCCGCGTTAAACGATATCGAATTTATAGAGCGTTCGTTTAAGGTGAACGAGCAAGGCATGGCGCAACTGTTGGCGGGTTTTGCAGCATTGAAATTGGACCACATTCCGTCATTTGGCAATTTTGTTTGCGTCAAGATGGGCGGCGTTGATTCGCCTGGTGGCGGCGCGGCGGCGGTGTTCCTGAAGCTCCTTAAAGCGGGTGTAATTGTGCGCCCGATTGCGAGCTACGGCATGCCTGAATATCTGCGGATTTCGATTGGCACGCAAGCTGAGAACGCGACGTTCTTGAAGGCGCTTGCCGACGCGATAAAATGATAACGTCAGCATCAGAGCGGCATTTCAGCCATTTTTGCCTCAAAACGTCCGCCAATACTAGCGTGTTAGTAATCAATTGTTTAAAATAGAACGCATTGCCATCGTCGGCGTTGGCCTCATCGGCGGCTCCACAGCACTCGCATTAAAGCGTGCTGGGGTTGTTGGCGAGGTGATCGGCGTTGGGCGCAACGCGGCATCGTTAGCGGAAGCCAAGCGTCTGAACGTTATTGATCGTGCTTGCGACTTGGCCGAGGCTGCTGCGATTGCTGATTGTATTTTGATTGCAACGCCGGTTAGGCAAATGCCAGCCATTTTTGCCACCGTTGCGCCGCATCTAAAAGCGAATGCCCTCGTCATGGATGCTGGTAGCACCAAGCAGGATGTGGTTGCGGCCGCACGCATTGGACTCGACCATAAAATCGCGCAGTTTGTTCCCGCGCATCCGATTGCGGGGCGAGAAATCGCCGGCGTCGCTGCAGCGGACGCAGCGCTTTATAAAGGCAAAAAAGTTGTCTTGACACCCGTCGTTGAGAACCCACCGGAGGCGATTGCCAGGGCCGAAGCCATTTGGCGCGCCTGTGGTGCGACTGTGCAAGCGATGTCTGCTGAGGCGCATGACGCGATCTTTGCCGCCGTGAGTCATTTACCGCATCTGTTGGCATTCGCGTTGGTCGATGAATTCGCCGGGCGTCCGAATGCCAAAACGCTGTTTGCCTTCGCGGCTTCCGGCTTCCGGGATTTCACACGCATCGCCGGTTCGCACCCCGAAATGTGGCGCGATATTGCCCTTAACAATCGGGAGGCACTGCTGGCTGAGATGGATTTATATATCAAAAAAATCGGGCAATTCCGGGAGCTGGTAGCCCAATCTGACGCGGCACAAATTGAAGCAGTGATGCAGCGTTCGCATGATGCGAAAGCCAATTGGCTCGCGGGAGATTTGGAATATTTTCGCGATGAATCGGTGTAGATAAAACGCCAAAAGCAGCGAGTAAAAAACGCAAAAACGTGGAATGCAGAGTGCAGAACGCAGAGTGCAGAAAGCCAAATGAAGAAACTAGAAAATATCAGCATTGGCCCCTTTACCCATGCGTCGGGTGTGGTCACCTTGCCCGGTTCTAAGAGCATTTCCAACCGCACCTTGCTGCTGGCCGCACTCAGTCATGGCGAAACGATCGTGCGCGATTTACTGAAATCAGACGATACTGACGTCATGCTTGGCGCGTTGGAAAAGCTCGGCGTCGGAGTGGCGAGTGTTGGCGGTAACGATTTTGTCGTTCAGGGCTGTGGTGGCAAATTTCCGAATCAGGCAGCAGAGATTTTTTTAGGCAATGCAGGTACCGCGTTCCGCCCGCTCACCGCGGCGCTCGCATTTCAGGCAGGCAACTACACGCTATCCGGTATTGCGCGGATGCACGAGCGGCCGATTGGTGATTTGGTTGAGGCGCTCAACGATATCGGTGCACAGATAAAGTATTTGGCCAGCGCTGGCTTCCCCCCATTAGAAATTTCGCCATACGTTGCGGGCAACGCGACGAGAGTGAAGGTACGCGGCGATGTATCCAGCCAGTTCTTAACCGCACTCCTGATGACCCTCCCGTTGCTTAAAAATGAAATCGTGATTGAAGTGATTGGCGAGTTGATTTCGAAGCCCTATATTGAGATCACGCTCAATTTAATGGCGCGGTTTGGCATCATCGTTGAACGCAACGATTGGCGTGAATTTATTATTCCAGCAAATGTTGCCTACGCGGCACCCGGTACCATCCACGTCGAAGGCGATGCCTCGAGCGCCTCATATTTTCTCGCCGCTGGCGCGATTGCCGACGGCCCGGTTCGCGTGCGTGGCGTCGGTAGGACCAGCATCCAGGGTGATGTGCGGTTTGCCGAAGTACTCGCGCTGATGGGCGCGAAAATCACGATGGGGGATGATTGGATTGAGGCCTCGCGTGATTCGTCTGCTGGGCGCTTACAGGCCATCGATGTGGATTTAAACCACATTCCCGATGCCGCCATGACGATTGCGATTGCAGCCTTGTTTGCCGACGGCACTACCACGATCCGCAACATCGCCAGTTGGCGGGTGAAGGAAACCGATCGGCTCGCAGCGATGGCAATCGAGTTGCGGAAGGTCGGCGCGACGGTAGAAGAGGGCGCGGACTACATCAAGATCACGCCACCTGATACGCTCATTGCCAACGCCAACATCGGCACCTATGACGATCACCGTATGGCGATGTGCTTTTCGTTAGTCGCGTTGGGTGGCGTGCCGATTACGATCAATGATCCAGGCTGTGTGGCAAAGACTTTTCCAGACTATTTTTCGGTGTTTTCTGCCGTAGCGACCTGAACGAATATGGTGGCGCCTTTGGAAACATAGCCGGTACTGATGACGCAATGCGCTAATAGTATTTTCGCGTTAGGTTTTGCGGGATCGAGGAACAACCGGGCGCTGGGGAGGGCTGGAAGCACAACCGGTGCGCTTGGCGTCAATTGTTTCCGTCATCGGTTTTGTGATTCGCAATTGACGACGTTAATGCCCAGTCGATCAAGACTAGAAGAATCTTAAACCTCACCCTTCGTTTTGTTGATGTTTGCCAAGGCGCGTTAGATCGCGCTCGATCGGCTCGGCGGGGTTAATGTTGTTGCGTTTATCAAACGACGACGAGTCAGTCGGGTTGATCGTCACCCATCACGGTTAGGACTCGAACGAATTTAAGTTATCTGCGTGAAACGAAATATGCTTCTCCACAAACGAGGCGACAAAATAATAGCCGTGATCATAGCCGGCATGACGTTCGAATGTCAGCGGCTGATCCGCCGTCAGGCAGGCCGCTTCAAACGCTTGTGGCAATAATTGCGCCGCTAAAAACTGATCGTTCAATCCCTGATCGACCCGAATGCCGAGCGGATAGGGCGTCTTGAGGCCTTGCATCAATTGGCTGGCATCGTGGTTGCCCCAAGTTGATTCATCATTGCCCAAATATCGTGGAAACGCTTTTTGTCCCCACGCGCATTGCATCGGTGCGGCTATCGGCGCGAACGCCGATACGGATTTATAAATGTCGCGGTGCTTGAGTGCGAGCGTCAAGGCGCCGTGTCCGCCCATTGAATGGCCAAAAATCCCGATACGATTTTGATCGGCTGGAAAGCTTGCACAAATAATCTCACGCAGCTCGTTAACGATATAGGTTTCCATCCGAAAATATTTTGACCAGGGCGCTTGGGTTGCGTCCAAATAAAAACCCGCACCTTCACCGAAGTCCCAATCAGTGGTTGCATCATCGATGCCAGTCCCGCGCGGGCTAGTGTCGGGGCAGACAATCATCACGCCATGCGCCGCCGCGAATTTTTGCGCTCCGGCTTTGATTGCAAAGGTTTCTTCTGTTGCTGTTAGACCAGCTAAGAAAAACAGCACGGGAACCTTTTCTGTTTTACCCTCCGTAGGTACGGGTGCCAAGGGTGGCACGTAGACCGAAAACTTCATCGGCAATCCAATCACATGTGATAGATGCCGATAGAAGCCTTGTTTGCCGCCGAATGAAGCGTGTTCTGAAATGGTTTCAATCATTTAATACAACACCACGGCGCGAATGGATTCGCCACGTTTCATCAAGTCAAAACCTTCGTTAATTTTCTCCAGCGGCATGGTGTGGGTAATCAAATCATCGATATTGAGCTTGCCTTCCATATACCAATCTACAATTTTCGGCACATCGGTGCGCCCACGCGCGCCGCCGAACGCGCTGCCGCCCCACACACGGCCGGTTACCAGTTGGAAAGGGCGTGTCGAGATTTCCGCGCCGGCTTCCGCTACGCCAATGATGACCGATCGCCCCCAACCCTTGTGGCAGCATTCAAGCGCTTGGCGCATGGTTTTGGTGTTGCCGATGCATTCAAAGCTATAGTCCGCGCCGCCGTCGGTTAGTTGGATAATCGCGTCGACCACGTTCTCATGATCCTTCGGATTGATAAAATGCGTCATGCCGAATTTGCGTGCCATTGCTTCCCGTTCAGGGTTCAAATCAATGCCGATAATTTTATCGGCACCAACCATCTTTGCACCCTGAATAACATTGAGCCCGATGCCACCCAAGCCGAACACCACCACGTTGGCACCGGCCTCGACCTTTGCGGTAAAAATTACTGCGCCTACGCCGGTGGTCACGCCGCAGCCGATATAACAAACCTTGTCGAATGGTGCATCTTCCCGAATTTTCGCCATCGCAATTTCTGGCGCGACGATGTAGTTAGAGAAGGTTGAAGTGCCCATGTAATGAAAAATAGGCTTGCCATCCATTGAGAACCGGCTCGTGCCGTTCGGCATCAATCCCCTGCCTTGGGTTGAGCGAATCGCTTGGCATAAATTGGTTTTGCGCGAGAGGCAAAACTTGCATTGGCGACATTCCGGGGTGTAGAGCGGAATCACATGGTCACCCTTTTTGAGCGACGTTACGCCGGCGCCCACATCCACCACCACGCCCGCACCCTCGTGGCCTAAGATTGATGGGAAAATGCCCTCAGGGTCCGCGCCGGATAATGTGTAGTAATCGGTATGGCAAATGCCGGTTGCCTTGATTTCTACCAGCACCTCGCCCGCTTGCGGGTCTTGCAAATCGACTTCTTCAATCGTCAGCGGCGCGCCTGATTTCCAGGCAATTGCAGCTTTAGTTTTCATCTTATGTTTGTCCTTGTTGGTCAGATAATGGGCGCATTGTGGAGCTTAAGCTGGTGCACGAGATATGGCACAAACAACATTATTCCGTGTTTGCGCCAGTATCGGTTAAAACTTTAAAACGCTAGTCTAGGCGGGGCTTTTCAGCCATAACACCTTGCAAACATGCGCCAAACGGGGTGTTTTGAGCTTGTTGTTTGAGGAGTTCACTTATTGCCGTCACGGTAATCCGACCATTTTTACGCAATCACCTACCCCTTCGATGATTGCTGAGATCATTCAACATGCTATTCACACCCGCCGACCGCAGCTCGCGAGAAAAACCCTGTTGGTGCAATTTATCGCATCGAGCAAACGCGATGGCGACGGCCGTATGTTGTTGAATTTAAAAGGCGGAGCCAAATCTGTCGCGGTCTCGCGTGCTTATCAGCATTTGTTTCGGCACATGTCGTGATTTAGAAAGAAAATAAATGTAGGACTAGGTGGAAGCACGTGGAAACGCGCGCGACTAATCATTCGTAACCGGATAAAAAAACGGCGCACAAGTGCGCCGTTTTTTTTTGGAATTACAAATACTAAATCACCATCATATCCACGAACTCGTTGACTGGCGTAGCTTCCAGCTTCTTTTGATCCAAACATAGCGCCATGATTGCGTTGCGTTGTTTCTCAGGGAATTGGCGTGCCAAATTGGTTTTAAATTTTGCGACCAGCACTGGCATGCCTTGTTTGCGGCGGCGTTTATGGCCGATGGGATATTCGACGATAATTTCTTTCATTTTTTTGCCGTCGGTGAATTCGACGGTGAGTGCGTTGGCAATAGAGCGTTTTTTCGGATCGTGATAATCCTTGGTGAAATTCACGTCTTCGACACAGATAATTTTGTCGCGCAGCTTGTCGATACGCGGATCAGCGGCGATGCTGTCTTCGTAATCACTCGCGGTTAAGCGGCCAAAAATGATCGGCACGGCGACCATGTATTGCACACAGTGATCGCGGTCGGCCTCGTTGTTAAGCGGTCCTTTTTTGTCGATGATGCGGATACAGGCTTCATGCGTGCGGATGGTGATTTTTTTGATCTCTTTATCTGTTTTGCCGAGCTTCCTCAATTCTGCGTTGATCGTCATCGCGGCTTCAACGGCGGTTTGCGAATGGAACTCTGCCGGGAACGAAATTTTGAACAGCACTTGCTCCATCACATATGAGCCATAGGGGCGCTGGAATTTAAACGCATTACCTTTAAACAGCACATCATAAAAGCCCCATGTTTTGGCTGATAGCACGGATGGATAGCCCATCTCGCCGGTCTTGGCGATCAATGCCAAACGTACCGCACGAGAGGTCGCATCACCCGCCGCCCACGACTTGCGCGAGCCGGTGTTGGGCGCATGCCGGTAGGTGCGCAGCGATTGGCCATCTACCCAGGCGAGTGAAACCGCGTTCAAAATTTCGTTGTAGCTTAAGCCCATCATTTCAGCGACCACCGCGGTTGATGCAACTTTCACCAACACCACGTGATCGAGGCCAACTTTGTTGAACGAATTTTCAAGCGCGATACAGCCTTGGATTTCATGCGCTTTGATCATTGCGGTTAATACATCTTGTACCGTCATCGGTTTTTTACCGTTGGCAATGGCGTTACGCGAAAGCCAATCGGCAGTGGCTAAAATGCCGCCCAGATTATCCGATGGATGACCCCATTCAGCCGCCAGCCATGTGTCGTTAAAATCGAGCCAGCGAATCATTGTGCCGATGTTAAAAGCGGCTTGAATAGGATCAAGCTGAAATTGGGTGCCAGGTACTTTTGCGCCGTTCGGTACGACCGTGCCCGGCACCACGGGGCCAAGTAATTTAGTGCAGGCCGGATATTCCAATGCCTCAAAACCACAGCCCAAGGTATCAATCAAACAATAGCGTGCTGTCTCGTAGGCTGCTTTGGATTTGATTTTATATTTGGTGACGTAATCAACAATATCGACTAACACTTTGTCGGGTTTGGGGCGGACGTTGGAGATATGTGCGGACATGCTGGGTTCCTATGGTGATTAAAATGAATCGAACTGGGGGGCGGCGTTACTAATACAAAAGATATGTTCTAGCGTGGCTGGGTGAAATCAAGGCCTCAAAATGCGCTCCGTTTTCCGGCGCAATGATGCGGCGATTGCGTCGTCTTTAATCGCCTTGGCCAATGCAGCTTGGTATTCATCGAGCAAAGCAAGACAATCATCGACGTTGTTACATTTTTCAATTTTTAGCGTAAAGAAAACGGCTTTGATTGGTCCGAGATTTTCACGAATTGCATTGTTCATAAATTTTTGCCCATCCATAAAGCGCTGGGCGGGATTCCGTGTTGCTGCGGCATCTTCGCTGCGGTTTTCAACCGGGGCTGGGACAGTATTGATATCTTCTAGCGGACTGGGCGTCGTTTCTGCCTCGGCTATCTGTTCGATCAAATTGAGTTGAAGCAGCTCAACAAGTACCACCTCAGCATCGTTGGGGTCCCGAAATAACGGCATCATGGCCTCGATGGATTTTCTGCCGTCCACCAAAATGAGCGTACGCCTTACCGCCGGTTTTAGTGCCATTTTCCGCGCTTGCATTTCGTCGAGGCCGTGTGCTGTTTTGCGATAAATATTGTTTATATCCATAAAAACTCCGCCACAGTTGATCCCCGTACGTTTTTTGATTTACGAACGGCCTTTTTAGGCCATTTCGATAGCTTTCAAGAGTTTAAGCTGAATATCTACAATGAATGCCGAAATTGATGTTATTTCCGCCTTTCCATCGGCACGAACGCTAAATTATCGGGCCCCGTGTAATTGGCCGATGGCCGAATAATTTTGCCGTCAATTCGCTGCTCGATCACGTGCGCAGCCCAGCCTGATGTACGGGAAATAATGAAAAGTGGTGTAAACATACTCGTCGGCACGCCCATCATGTGATAACTCACGGCGCTGAACCAATCAAGGTTCGGGAACATTTTTTTCTCACGCAGCATCACGGTTTCCAGGCGCTCTGCAATATCAAACAGCTTGGTATTGCCGGCCGTTTTTGAAAGCTTGCGGGCGACTTCTTTAATCACCACATTGCGCGGATCAGAAATCGTGTAAACCGGATGGCCAAAGCCGATCACGACTTGCTTCTCGGCGACACGCTTGGCGATATCGGCCTCGGCATCATCTGGGTTATGGTAGCGCGACTGGATTTCAAATGCGGCTTCATTTGCGCCGCCATGCTTGGGTCCACGCAATGCGCCGATGGCGCCGGTGACCGCGGAATACATATCAGAGCCGGTGCCGGCAATCACGCGGGCGGTGAAGGTGGAGGCGTTGAACTCATGTTCTGCGTATAGCACCAACGAGGTGTGCATCGCCCGAACGCATTCATCGCTCGGCTTCACGCCATGGAGCAAATGTAAAAAATGTCCACCGATCGAGTCATCATCGGTCTCAACATCAATACGCTTGCCATTCACCGCGAAGTGATACCAGTAGAGCAACATTGAGCCGAAGGAGGCCATCATGCGGTCTGCAATATCGCGCGCACCTTGGATATTGTGGTCGTCTTTTTCAGGCAAATTACAGCCCAGCGCCGAGCAGCCCGTGCGCAATACATCCATCGGGTGTGCCGATGCAGGCAATGTTTCGAGCACATCTTGCACCGCCATCGGGATGCCGCGCAGCGATTTTAATTTGGCTTTGTAGGTAGCGAGCTCACTTTTGTTGGGGAGTTTTTCATGCACCAGCAAGTAGGCGATTTCTTCAAATTCGCAGGTGTCGGCGACGTCTAAAATATCGTAACCGCGATAGTGCAGATCGTTGCCACTCAAGCCTACGGTACAAAGTGCGGTGTTCCCAGCGGTGACCCCGGAAAGCGCAACCGATTTTTTCGGTTTCGGCGCGTTAGGATTGGCGGGTGCTGAGGTCGTGTTGTTTGCGGGGGTGTTGCCGGCATTGGTCTCGCTCACTTGATGCTCCTTGTCAAATCAAAAATAAAAACAAATTTTAAAACGCTAGTATTGGCGGGCGTTTCAGAAAGAATTTGGCTGAAAACGCTCGTCTAGACTAGAGTTTATAAACAGATTTAGGTTATACGTTGCATAAACTCTATTCGATTGCCAAACGGATCCCAGGTTGATGCGCGAATAAATCCAGCCGGGCCGCTATCACGGCGAACACGAAAATTAGCGGCTTCTAGGCGTTTGATTAACGCGCTTGCATCACTCGTTTTAAACGCCGGGTGGGCATTGCCGTCGGTTACAAAATGGTCGGTTTCGCCGATATGCAGGTTCACGCCACCCGCCTCGTTTGACGACACCAGCCACGCGCCGGTTTGCGATAGCGTTGCTGGTTTGGGGACGCGTTGAAATCCCAACAAGTCGACGTAAAAATTTAACGCATCTGGTACGCGACCTGAAGGAATCGATATTTGAATATGGTCTAAACCGGTAATCATGTTGTGCTCATGCTCCCATGCCCGTGGCCAATGGATTGTTGCGCCATGTTTCGCGCGAAATGCGATGCACGATATGCATCTTGAGCGGCCAGTCCTCGGGTACCCGAGGATGGACAAAATCAGCATTGATGTCGCGCGCCATACCAAGACGTGTCATCACGTTGTGTGATGGCGTGTTGGTGGTGACCGATAGCGCGATGACTTGCGGCAATTCCAGTACGTTAAACGCGAACTGCAACGATGCGGCGGCGGCCTCAGTGGCATAGCCCTGATGCCATGCTTCGGGGGCGAGACGCCAACCGATCTCAACGGCCGGTTGCCATGGTGCGGGATAAGCGGGCGGGTTGAGGCCGACAAATCCGGCAAACGGAATCACGCCCGGAATCTCTAAAGCCCACATGCCCCAACCACGCTGCGTGATGCTAGCGCCAATACGCACTGCTTCGCCGCGGGATTGTTCGGCAGTGTTGATAGTGGGGAAATGCTTTCGTACCGCAGGATTCGCATTCATCTCAAGCCATTTATCGAGATCGCTTTCTTTCCATTGCCGCAATAGCAGGCGCGGCGTGCGCAGCTCCACTGGTGACGCGAATGTGCGAAGGAGTAATGTGGGGATCGCTGATGTCATTTTCACGGGCGCAGCGAATGATTATTTCTTGGCAGCAAACAAAGCATCGAGCTTTTGTTCGTACGAATGATAGTTTAAGTATTCGTAAAGCTCGGCCCGCGTTTGCATGGTGGGAACGACGCTCTTTTGCGTGCCTTCTTTCCGCAATGTCTTGTAAAAATGGAGTGCTGCGGCGTTCATGGCGCGATACGCGCCGCAACAATACAGCGCAATATCGACGTTCGCAGAACGTAACTCATCAAGCGTGAAAAACGGCGTGGACCCGAACTCGGTCAGATTCGCCAAGATCGGCACGTTGACGGCCGCGCGGAATTGTCGGTATTCATCAAGCGTGGTGATAGCTTCGGGGAAAATCATATCGGCACCCGCCTCAACATACGCGCAAGCACGGTCAATGGCGGCATTCAAACCCTCGACCGCGAGCGCATCTGTCCGCGCCATGATGACAAATTGCGAATCGGTTTTGGCATCCACTGCCGCTTTGACACGATCGACCATTTCTTCGACGCTCACTACCTCTTTGCCGGGACGGTGGCCGCAGCGCTTGGTGCCGACTTGGTCTTCCATGTGAACGGCGGCGACGCCGGCTTTGGTAAAGCTGCGAATCGTGCGGGCAATGTTAAATGCGCCCCCCCAGCCGGTATCAATATCAACCATCAGCGGCACAGTGGTCACGTCGGTGATCCGCCGGGCATCGATGAGCACATCTTCCATGGTGCTGATGCCAAGGTCGGGCATGCCAAGTGAATTTGCCGCCACGCCGCCACCCGATAAATAGATGGCTTTGAAGCCGGATTGTTCGGCCATCCGCGCCGCGTAGGCAGTGATCGCCCCGACGACTTGAAGTGGTGATTCATCGAGGACAGCTTGGCGAAATGTTTGGCCTGCGGAGGTAGTCATATTAGTTTCCGGTTGCGGTTTATTTTAGGTTTCCCTATTGGGAAAAGGGGACAGAGCGAAGATCTTTGGCGGTGAAGTCAACTCTTGATGCTCTTTAATTACATACCGAAAACCCCTGTCAATCCTTTGGCACGCATTTAATCAGTCAACAACAAAAGACGGGATTGCCTCAATTCTGGCTTCGTTTCTAAACTCGGTAGGGCGTCATTCGAAACCCGTGATGCAGTTGCGCAGTCTAGGCGATGGTTGCTTCAAAATGCCCGCCGGTGCTAGTGTTTCATCGTCTTTTCGATTGAAAGCGGTCGAATAAAACGGTCGAATAAAGCGGTCGAAAAAGGCGGTCGAAAAAAGTGGCCGAAAGAAAGTACTAAAAAAGTTAAGAAAAAAACGCTTCCGTCGCCTCGCCTGATATTTTAACCTGTGTCACATTCGCCTTTTGTAGTAGCTCCCAAAAGTAGCGATAGGTTGCGCGGTCGTGCAATTCACCTTTGTATTGAATCGGACCCCAGTCAACGGCTTGCGCCGCGAGCAGAATATTCGCCGCGTCCTCAACTTCCGAGTGGTCGGGCTTCATCGCATCGACAATTGGCTGAATTTGCGCGGGATAGATCGACCACATACGCAAGAATCCAAACTCATTTCTGGCGCGGGACGCATCACTTTTGACAACCTCGGCGTTCTTTAAATCTAGGCAAACGTTGTGTGCCGGCACGATGCCATTGGCTAACGCGGCAGCAACCATTTCTGCTTTGGCACGGGCGATCAGTCGATGGTCAAACTGGCCCGGTGAACGCATGGCCGCCGCGGGGATTGCGCCGTGGTGGCCTGAGACAAAATCCATCAGACCGAAATCGAGTACTTCAATATTCGGCAGCTGCGCAATTTGCTGAATATCTCGCAGCGCACCATGGGTTTCGACCAAAATATGGATCGGTATTTCACGGCCAATAGGATGGTTAGACGCGACGTTGCGAACATAGGCAATCATTTCGCTCGCATCCGCAAACGAGGTCGATTTCGGGATCGTAATGTAGCGCAAAACCTTGCCCGCACCACCGACCAAAATATCAATATCCGCACGCCAGTGCGGATGCGAAAAATCGTGAATTCTCGCACCAGCCATATGGTGTTTGTTGGCTTCTGAATTAAGCACACGGACGATCATTTCCGCGTGCAATTTTTCTTGTCCCGCTGGTGCGCCGTCCTCGCAATCGCAGGTGATATCAAACACGGGGCCGATTGTATCTTGCAGCGCCAGTGCTTTTAAAATCAATTTTTCGTTGCCGGCAAAATGCTCGCAACTGGGGATGATCGGGAACGGCTTTTCACCGACGAATAGGGCTGTACTGGGATGGACTGTGGACATGATGTTGGCCTAGAAATGGGCTGAAAAGTGGGTTGAAAAATGAATTAAAAATGGATTCAAGTGGAGTAGGAACGGCGCGGCATGAGGACAGTTAAATCAAGCGACAACACTTTTTGATCAGCAGACACATTCACAAACTCTGCCAAATTCGGATCACAATTTTTGTAGCCATCCAACTGTAAACGCAACGCGCCAACGTTCGCGTTGAGCGGCCATTTCATGCGTGGTGTTGAGACAGCGTAGAGCGTATCGCCTGCAAAAGTCGGGTTAGTGTGTGAGCCGCCGTTAATTGCGGCAACCGTCAGCGCATTTTCAAGGCCGTCAAACGCAAGCGAGCGGCAAATCGAGATAATTTGCCCGCCATAAATGAGGCGGCGGCCAAAGCGGCTGTTTTCCATATGGTGCGAGTCAAAATGCACGCGAGCAGTGTTTTGGTAGAGTTTGGTGGCAAGCGTGTGATCGGTCTCGTCAATGGTCATACCAGCCGGGTGTTTGATCGGTTGATCTAGCGCGACATCGTCGAAAAATAAGGTGCCGCCTGTGGCTCGTTCAACTACGCCAGAATCTGCCGTGGAGAACTGAAATTGAATCGCCGATTCAAGCTGCGCAGGGGCTACAAATTCATCGAATATCGGAAGCGGAGATGCCTCAACAGGCAGGCCAGTACTAGTGTTTCGCAGGAGGCTTGCTGGTGGTAGAGACGCATCAGCCTGCCGGTGCACCATCACCCAGCGGGCCCACGTCAGCACCAATTCATCGCGCTGGTTAAAGCAATCGGAGCGCACATAAACGACGCCAGTTTTGCCGTTGCTATTTGCTTTTAGGCCAATAATTTTCGTTGTGGCATGCAGCGTGTCGCCGATAAATACGGGTTTGATAAATCGGCAATCGGCGTAACCCAAGTTTGCCACCGCATTGTACGAAATATCGGGAACAGTTTTGCCAAACGCGATATGAAACACCAGCAAATCATCCACGGGTACCGAGGGATAGCCCAACGACTGCGCAAAGGGTTCGCTGCAATGGAGCGGATTTCGTGCGCCAATCAGTGCCTGATAAAGTGCCGAATCTCCCGATGTGATGGTGCGCGGCACGGCATGGGCAAAGGTCTGCCCGATGGCGTAATCGTCAAAAAAATAGCCAGCGGGTTGTCGGGTGGACGGTTTCATAGGAAGTTTGGGCGTGATTCGGCAAATTTCGGCAATTTTGGCGTCAAGCCGATTCTAGTTCCTTAATCATTTCTGCCAATGCCAAGGTGCGTTTAGCCGCCGCAACATGGTGTTGCTCGACCAATCGACCATTCAGCATAATCGTGCCACGTCCCTCACGGTGCGCCTGCTCCAGCGCTTCAATCACCTCGTACGAATAAGCAATTTCAGTTGATTTTGGCGTAAACGCATCGTTGCAATAAGCCAGCTGATTCGGATGTACAAGGGACTTTCCATCGAAGCCCAAATCGCGCGTCAAGCGGCAGGCCATTTCAAACGAATGCATGTCTTTGATATCGATACTAATGCCATCGACCACCGCGCGTTTGTAAGCGCGCCCCACCAGCAGCACATGCGAGAGGGAGTAATGCAGGGGAATGCGGTCCGGCGTCTTGCGGCCATGCAACTGGGTGATGAGATCGCTGGTGGCCATAATCAGGCAAGCGATTCGATCCGATGCGGCGGCGATTTCCTCAGCCCGAAGTACGGCAAGCGGACTTTCGATCATTAACATGATTGGCATATTGTGACCGCCCGCTGCGTCCAGAACTTTTAGTGCTTCATGCACATCGGCAGCGGATTCGATATTAGGGAATAAAATCGCATCGGCACCAATATTAGCAACAGCGTTGACATCGTCGAACCCCCACGGTGAGTCGAGATTATTAACGCGCACAACCCGTTCGCGCCGTCCGTAGCCGCCAGTCAAAATGGCCTCAACCACCTGCTTGCGTGAGAGCTCCTTGTTTTCAACCAGTACCGAATCGCCCAAATCGAAAATCACTGAATCAACGCGAAGCGTGCGTGCTTTGTTTAGAAAGCGAGTGAAGCAGCCGGGGACATAAAGCATGGAGCGGCGAGGGCGCAGAAACGGTGTCATACGGTCCTTTTGAGTCTTTATTGTGGCGAGTTTGGTTGCGTTGATTAGTCGTGGCTTCGTTCGTGGCTTCGTTTATGGCGCTTCACTTATGTTCATGGCGGTTCGTTTGTTGCTCGTCGTTTTTTGCTCGTTGTTTGTGGCAATTAGTGGTGTTGTGGCTGTTGTGTGGCTCGGAAATCGAAAAACGGGTTAGCAGAAAACGGAAAATCGGGTAATCGACACAAATTGGCGCATTGCAACAATTTTACGCATGAGGCTATGCAAAAGTCAACAACACTTATATCTTATATAAGACATAGGATAGCGGCGTAAAATAAAAATATCGTGCTAGGATTGCACCAGAACTTTAAAGTTAACAGACAAATGGCAAAGAAAACCTCCAAAGTGACACACGCATCGGAATTGATAACGGCATCAGCACTGACCTCAAGTGCTATTAAAAAGGGCTCTGAACCAGGCGAAGTATTATCGGCACCCATACCTGTCCAGCCTGCGACTGCAACGTTGTCCTCACCAAACAGCCCAAGCTTTAGCCCGCTCTACGATCAGATAAAAATTTTGCTGACGCAGAGCTTGATCGCGGGCGAGTGGAAGCCCGGCGATGCGATTCCGTCAGAGTTCGAACTCGCAGCCCGTTATCGCGTGAGTCAGGGCACAGTGCGGAAGGCGATTGATGCGCTTGCTGCTGAAAATATTCTGATCCGCCGCCAGGGGAAGGGGACATTTGTCGCGACCGATACGGAGCCGAATATCCAATATCGCTTTTTGCGCCTCGTCGCCAACACGGGTGAAAAGCAGCATCCCACCACACGTTTTATTGAAGTGAAGCGAGGCAAAGCGTCAAGCGAAATTGCACGGGTTCTCGACATTAAATTGGCGGCACCTGTCACTTCGATTCAACGTGTCCTGGTGTTTGCCGGAAAGCCATTGATTTTGGATGAAATCGTGCTGGCCCAAGCCTTATTTCCGGCGTTGACCATGGCGAAAATTATTGAATCAAAAGGCTCGATATATAATTTTTTAGAAACCGCCTATGGCATTCGCATGGTCCGCGCCCAAGAGAGGCTGCGCGCAGTCTCAGCAGAAGCGTTTGCCGCAATCGCGTTGGAGGTTAAAGTGGGTACCCCACTGTTAAGCGTGGATCGGATCGCTTACACCTATGGCGATAAACCCGTCGAATGGCGGCGCGGCTTGTGTTTAACCGACGGTTATTCTTATTACAATGAATTGGCTTAATAGGGCACGATGATTTGTTGTGTGATTGAATAATGGCGCGATGCGCCGATGCCAAATTTGTAAAAAACGGCGAGCGATGTTTTTTTGGCGGTGACTTTCTGGTGTGCTACCGCTGCTGGGGAGGGCGGATGAAAAATTGAGACCGCAGCAACGCTTTCTTTTGTTTCCGTCCAGCTCCTCACGCTTCTTGGTGTTTCTAGGTAGTCGAAAACACTATTGGCGCTGAGTTGCACTGGCAAGTGCATCCATAATCCACTGATTCAGGCTCTGGCCTTGAGCAGCGGCTGCAATGGTTGCTGCGGCGTGAATTTCAGGTGGGATGCGAATCAAGAGCTTGCCAGAGGCCTGCTTCTCTGGGACAACCCCCATCGCGGCGCAAGACGCTAAATAGTGATCGACTGCAAATTCGAAATCCGCGCGTAGCTCGTCAACGCCTGCGCCATGAAAGGTGAGTTTCTCACTCAAGCCAACGATTTCTCCAGCGAATAGGTTCTCGGTCGAGTCGTAGTCGATACGCGCGGTGTAGCCCCGATATTTCATGACATTGCGAATGGCGGTGTCCCAAAAAATTTGCCGAGAAAATGACTAGGCAATGACGGTTCGAATAACCTGAATGCAATAAAAATCTTATAAATTAGCTGATATCAAATATTGATACTATATTAAATTATAGCCGTGATCAAACGCTTAAATGAATGACGAGTTGGCACCGTCATGTGCTGGACACAAAATTTATCTATATTTTTCAGAGAATTAGGGTACGTCGTTCGTAACGGCGGCGCTTGACGATACCAACAGGGCGATAAAAAACGATTGTGCAAGGCTGGTTTTCGACCATTTATTTCGCTGTGCAGCCTGCTAAATTGCGATTAAAATTTAGCAATGTTTTTTCCAATTCATTAGGTTTGTTTGCTTGATTTGTATCACGCTGATCACCTCAAGTTGAATGCCGGAGCAAGTAGCTGGTCTCATCAGTCGGGTTCGGTCGGCGATAGCATTAAAATCAATTGATCAGTTTTAAAATCGCTTTACATGCTTTTGTTCTGCTTTATTTACTTTCTTCACTTTATATCTTGCGCAACCGTCCCAAAATTATCTTGCATCAAAAAAGGAAAAAGGGTTTCACACCATGTCCGCTTCTCCAACCCACAAAGTACCGGTAAGGCCTCGTCCCAAGTATTACGACTTGAACCTGCTCAATTTACCGCTTGCTGCACTGGTCTCAATTTTTCATCGCATCACCGGCATGGTGATGTTCCTGTTTATGATCCCCGCGATGCTATTTTTGCTGCAAGCGTCCCTCAGATCCGAGTCTGGCTTTAATTTTTGGTCGAACGTGCTGAATTGGTTGCCAGTGAAGCTGGTGTTGCTTGGTTTCATCTGGGCATTCCTTCATCATTTTTACGCTGGGCTGCGATATTTAATGTTGGATCTGCATATTGGGGTCAGCAAAGAAGCGGCACGTACATCGTCGATTTGGGTGTTCGTTCTCGGCGCGGTTTCAACCGCCTGGTTTGGGGTAAGAATATGGTAAATCCGACGAATACGACTAAAACCGATATGCAGCCGGTTGGTGCGCATTACGGCTGGCGCGAATGGTTGGCGCAACGGGTCACCGCCGTCATCATGGCGTTGTTTGCGGTGGTTATTTTCGGCTTTTTTGCGCTGCACGGCAGGGTCAGCTATGAGCAGTGGACGACGTTGTTTTCGTCGTCGTTATTTCGCGTACTGGCGTTGCTATTTTTGATCTCCGTTTATTACCATGCTTGGATTGGCGTGCGCGACGTATTGATGGACTACATCAAACCCGTTTGGCTTCGATTGTCGTTGCAGGTTCTGGTCATTTTGGCGTTGTTTGGTTTTACAATTTGGTCCATCGCAATTCTTTGGGCGCAGTAAATTTTTCGGGTTTAATATTTTTGATATTTTTTCAAACGGTGCGTCTATGGTGGCGCTCCGAGTTTTTGTTCAATATTGAGGCATTTTTAGCATGGCAAATCCGTCTATTCCTGTTCGTAAATATGATGCTGTTGTGGTTGGCGCCGGTGGCTCGGGGCTGCGCGCGGCATTGCAGCTTTCTACTGCGGGCTTAAAAGTCGCGGTTCTCTCAAAAGTATTCCCGACGCGCTCCCATACCGTGGCTGCGCAGGGCGGTGTTGGGGCTTCGCTCGGCAATATGGGTGAGGACAATTGGCACTGGCACATGTATGACACGATCAAAGGTTCCGACTGGCTCGGTGACCAAGATGCGATTGAATTCATGTGCAAAAAAGCACCGGAAGCGGTGCGCGAGTTAGAGCATTTCGGCATGCCGTTTGACCGTAACGAAAACGGCACGATTTATCAGCGCCCGTTCGGCGGTCACTCACAAAATTTTGGCGAGAAGCCCGTCCAGCGTTCCTGCTGTGCGGCCGATCGTACCGGTCACGCAATGTTGCACACGCTTTATCAACGTAATGTGTTTGCTAACACCCAGTTCTTCGTCGAATGGATGGCGTTAGACTTGATTCGCAACGAGGCAGGCGACGTCTTGGGTGTGACCGCGATGGAAATGGAAACCGGCGAAACGATGATTTTCCAAGCAAAGGCGACGGTTTTCGCGACCGGCGGAGCAGGGCGAATTTACGCGTCGTCCACCAATGCGTTTATCAACACCGGCGACGGCTTAGGCATGGCGGCTCGCGCGGGCATCCCGCTGGAAGACATGGAATTCTGGCAGTTTCACCCAACCGGCGTGGCTGGTGCAGGTGTGCTTATTACGGAAGGTGTTCGTGGAGAGGGCGGCATTTTGCTAAACGGTAATGGCGAACGCTTTATGGAACGCTATGCGCCAACCATGAAAGATTTAGCCTCGCGCGACGTAGTGTCGCGTGCGATGGCAACCGAAATCAAGGAAGGGCGCGGTGCCGGACCCAATAAAGATTATATTTTATTGAAGCTTGACCACTTGGGTCCCGAAGTCATCAACAAGCGCCTACCGGGAATCCGCGAAATCGCGGTTAAATTTGCGAACGTGGACCCGGTCAAAGAGCCGATTCCAGTCGTGCCAACTTGTCACTATCAAATGGGCGGTATTCCGACCAACTATCGCGGTGAGGTAGTCGTGCCGAGAGACGGCAATCCAAACGCAGCCGTCTCCGGGTTCTACGCGGCGGGCGAGGTGGGTTGCGCGTCCATCCACGGCGCGAACCGTCTCGGCACAAACTCGCTCACTGATTTGCTGGTGATGGGCAAATCAGCAGGCGACTCAATGATTGAATACATTAAGCAAAACCCTGAGCACAAAGAGTTGCCTGCTGATGCAGGGCAGGCTTCACTCGCGCGATTGGCCAAATTGGATAGTCAAATCAACGGTGAAAGCGTTCATGAAGTCGGTGACGCCATGCGCCAAACCATGCAGGCCCACTGCGGTGTTTTCCGCTTCCCCGACATGCTGGTGTCCGGGGTGACTAAGATCAAAGAAGTCGCGGCCCGCGCTGAAAATTTGATGATCAAAGACAAAAGCAAAGTTTTTAATACCGCTCGGATTGAAGCGCTGGAATTACAAAATCTGATCGAAGTTGCGGTATCAACCATGGTGTCGGCTGAAAACCGTAAAGAAACCCGCGGCGCGCATGATCGCGCTGATTTTCATGATCGCCCCGGCTTCGTGAACGGTCGAGATGATGCAAATTGGTTGAAGCACTCGCTTTGGTATAAAGGCACAGACAAAATCGAATACAAGCCAGTGAATTTGAACCCGCTGACGGTCGAATCTTTTGCGCCGAAAGCGCGTACCTATTAATTTTAGGTGAGTGGTGAGGGCGTCAGTGACGCTGCGAGGAGTGAGGTGTCGGTTGACTCCTTTCGCGCTTCGCACCTTACCCTCCCCGTTCTTGAGAGAATATGATGAAATTCAAAATTTATCGCTACGATCCAGACCTCGACGCTAAGCCGTATTTCAAAGAATACGACATTGCCCTTGAGCCATCTGACCGGATGTTGTTGGACGCGCTAATTCGTATTAAATCCGTTGACGACACGCTATCGCTACGCCGCTCTTGCCGCGAAGGCGTTTGTGGTTCGGATGCCATGAACATTAACGGTAAAAACGGTTTGGCTTGCGTCACCAAAATATCAGATTTAAAAGAGCCGGTTGTCTTAAAACCTTTACCTGGCTTGCCAATTATTCGCGACTTGATCGTCGATATGACGCAGTTTTTCAAGCAATATCATTCAATCAAACCGTTCGTGATTAACCACGACACACCGCCCGAAACCGAACGCCTGCAAAGCCCAACGGATCGTCTGGAATTAGATGGCTTATATGAGTGCATTCTGTGCGCCTGTTGCTCGACAGCTTGCCCGTCCTTTTGGTGGAATCCGGATAAATTTGTCGGCCCAGCTGGCTTGTTGGCGGCATATCGTTTCATCGCTGATACGCGTGATCAAGCGACCAATGAGCGGTTGGATAATCTGGAAGATCCATATCGCCTGTTCCGTTGCCACACTATTATGAATTGCGTTGACGTGTGCCCGAAAGGATTAAATCCTTCGCTTGCGATCGGCAAGATCAAGGAAATGATGGTGAAGCGCGGTGTTTAAATTGTTGCTCTACCCGTTTTCTAGCACGGTTAGCGAGCGATGAGCGCCGTGCCGGACGATGACCGACGCTTAGACAGACTCCGCTGGAAAGCGCGGCGGGGATTGTTGGAAAATGATCTATTGCTGAGTAAGTTTTTGCAAGCAGAATTGACCAATTTGAGTATTGAAGAACTAGATATATTGGACGCACTGTTGCAGTTGGGTGATAACGATTTGCTGGATTTGCTGATGGGTCGAAAGTCTAGCCCGGATGTACCGCATGGGGTGGAGTCGGGGGCAGCTATAGCGGCGATGGTCAAACGTATTGTCGGTGCATCGCCGGCAATTTAGCCACAACCCGTTTTAGAATAAATTTACCGGTCGAACTTTTTTGGAGAACAAGAATGGACGCAAAAGGCAAAGCAATACTGACGCTACCTGATGGCAAAATCGTTGAGTTGCCCACATACGGCGGCACACACGGCCCCGATGTGATCGATATCCGTAAACTCTATGCGCAGACCGGCATGTTTACCTACGATCCCGGTTTTATGTCCACGGCATCGTGTAATTCCAACATCACTTTTATTGATGGCGACAAAGGTGAATTGCTTTATCGCGGCTACCCGATTGAGCAACTCGCCACGGAATGCGATTTCATGCAGGTATGCCATTTGCTGTTGTACGGCGATTTACCGAATCCTGAACAGCGTAAAGATTTCGTGAGCCGCGTGACGAATCACACCATGGTGCATGAACAAATGCAGTTTTTCTTGCGCGGGTTCCGCCGCGATGCACATCCGATGTCGGTGATGACGGGCTTGGTCGGCGCGATGTCGTCGTTTTACCCCGATTCGATGAGCTTGCACGATGAAAAACAGCGCGATATTTCGGCGATTCGTTTAATTGCCAAGCTACCCACGCTGACTGCAATGGCTTACAAATACACCGTCGGCCAGCCATTGGTTTATCCACGTAATAATTTGAGTTATACGGCTAACTTCATGCAGATGATGTTTGCCGTTCCCGCTGAGGACTACAAAACCAATAATGTCTTAACCCGTGCTCTGGACCGCATTTTTATCCTGCATGCTGACCACGAGCAAAACGCTTCCACCTCGACGGTGCGCCTCTGTGCATCGAGTGGCACTAACCCATTCGCCGCCATTGCAGCTGGTGTCGCATGCCTGTGGGGGCCGGCGCACGGTGGTGCGAACGAGGCAGCGCTCAATATGCTCTACGACATTCAGCGTGATGGCGGTTTGCCTAAAATTGGCGAATTCATTGCCAAAGTAAAAGACAAAGATTCAAGCGTTCGCCTAATGGGCTTTGGTCATCGTGTTTACAAAAATTACGACCCACGCGCCAAGCTGATGCGCGAGACTTGTTATGAAGTGTTAAACGAACTTGGCCTGCAAGACGATCCATTATTCAAGCTCGCAATGGCGCTGGAAAAGATTGCGCTTGAAGATGATTATTTTGTCAGCCGGAAGTTATACCCGAACGTCGATTTTTACTCTGGCATTGTGCAAAAAGCGATCGGCATTCCGGTGCCGCTATTCACCGCCATTTTTGCGCTTGCCCGTACTGTGGGCTGGATTGCGCAGTTGAACGAAATGATCGCTGATCCTGAATACAAAATTGGTCGTCCGCGCCAGTTGTATGTGGGCGCCGCACGTCGGGATATTGATAAAAGCAAGTTGTAAACCCCTGTTCTGGTGTGCCGTATTGGGCGTAAATGCCTTACCACCGAAAGTTGGCCCCGTTTGAAGAGCACGTCAGTAAATGACTTTTAAACCATAAGCCCTTTCTAGTTGCCAAAATTATTTAAGTTGTATCGCAAACCGAGGCCTTGATCATGATGCGCGAACTCACCCAATCATCCGTGTTTTTTGGTGCCAATGCACCGTATATTGAAGAGCTGTACGAGCAATATTTGCTTGATCCGGCGTCAGTCTCCGAAACGTGGCGGACACAGTTTGACAGTCTGCCGAACGTCGCGGGCAGTACCATCAAAGACGTCGCGCACACACAGGTGATAGAAGCCTTTGCAGAACGCGCCAAGCTCGGTGGCGGCCGCATTGCTTACGTGAATGTTGGTGGTGGCGGCAGCCAAAGTGCGGATGAAAAAAAATCGTTCAAGGTGTTGCAATTTATTCGCGCGCATCGCGTGCTCGGTTCGCGCCATTCCTCGCTCGATCCGTTAAAGCGCAGCGAGCGTTTGCCGGTCCCCGAGCTTGAGTTGAGCTACTACGGTTTGACGGAAGCCGACATGGAAAGTGAATTCGCGTTCGGTTCATGGCAAGGCGGCATTGCCGGAAGTGCCGAAAAAGCGAAGTTGCGTGAAATTGTGGCGGCGGTGAAGCGAACCTATTGCAGTTACGTCGGTGTCGAGTATATGTACATCTCGGTTACAGAGCAGAAGCGCTGGATCCAAGGGCAACTCGAATCGGTGCAATCCCAGCCGAAGCTCACAGTGGAGGAAAAACAATTTTTGTTGGAGCGTTTAAGCGCGTCTGAAACGCTCGAGAAATATTTGCATACCCGCTATGTCGGTCAAAAGCGTTTTTCGCTTGAGGGCGGCGAGTCGGTCATTCCGTTGTTGGACGACATCATTCAAAACGCGGGTGAACGCGGCACCAAAGAAGTTGTACTTGGCATGGCGCATCGTGGGCGTTTGAATGTGTTGGTGAACAGCCTGGGTAAATTGCCTGCTGATTTATTCAGCGAATTTGAAGGCAAGCACGCACATGAGCTGGGCTCTGGCGATGTGAAATACCATCAGGGTTTTTCATCTGACATACAAACCAAAGGCGGCGGCGTGCATTTGACGCTGGCCTTTAATCCGTCGCATTTGGAAATTGTTAATCCGGTGGTTGAGGGCTCCGTCCGCGCCCGCCAGCATCGTCGCCGCGATGTTGAAGGCAATGAGGTCATGCCAATTTTGATCCACGGTGATGCCGCTTTTGCCGGGCAGGGCGTGATTATGGAAACGATGGCGCTGTCGCAAACGCGCGGGTTTAAAACTGGCGGCACGGTGCATATCGTCATCAACAATCAAGTTGGCTTCACGACCTCTGACACCCGCGATACCCGCTCATCACTTTATTGTACCGACATCGCGAAGATGATCGAAGCGCCCGTGTTCCACGTGAACGCAGACGACCCGGAATCAGTGTTGATGATCGGCCGTATCGCGTTAGCTTATCGCATGAAATTTCATAAAGATGTCGTGATCGATTTAGTGTGTTTCCGAAAGCTCGGCCACAACGAGCAAGACGAGCCGTTTGTGACACAGCCATTAATGTACAAAAAAATCGCGCAGCACCCCGGTACCCGCAAGCTGTACGCAGATCGGCTGGCCGCTGAGGGAACCGTCGGTGCCACGTACGGTGATGATCTCGTGACGAATATCCGCGCGCGTCTGGATGCCGGCAAGAGCACCAATACCAAAATTTTATACGGCATCAAGCCGCCGCTCGCCGTTGATTGGGCGCCCTACTTGGGCAAGGATTGGCGCGAGCCCGCTGACACTACCGTACCGATGGACAAGCTTAAGTTTTATGCCGAGCGCTTGACGCAAATCCCGTCCGATTTTAAGTGCCATATGTCAGTTGAAAAACTGCTTGAAGGGCGGCGCAAAATGGGACGTGGTGAACAACCGCTGGATTGGGGGATGGCCGAGAACTTGGCTTATGCTAGCTTGGTTGCGACCGATTTCCCCGTAAGGATGAGCGGCCAAGATTGCGGGCGTGGCACGTTCGCGCACCGCCATGCAGTGATGCATGACCAGAACCGTGAAAAATGGGATTCGGGCATCTATATTCCGTTGCAAAATATTCAGGAAAAGCAGGCGAATTTTGTTGTGATTGATTCGTTGTTGTCCGAAGAAGCGGTACTGGGGTTTGAATACGGCTATTCTACGGCGCAGCCCTTTGAGATGGTCATTTGGGAAGCCCAGTTCGGTGATTTTGCCAACGGCGCGCAGGTGGTGATTGATCAATTTATTTCATCAGGCGAAGCAAAGTGGGGGCGTTTGTGCGGCCTCTCAATGTTCCTGCCGCATGGTTACGAAGGGCAGGGCCCCGAGCACTCATCGGCGCGGCTTGAGCGCTATTTGCAGCTGTGCGCCGAACACAATATGCAAGTCGTGGTGCCGTCAACCCCTGCACAATTGTTCCACATGATCCGTCGCCAAGCGATTCGTAAAATGCGCAAACCGTTGATTGTGATGATGCCGAAGTCATTGTTGCGTAAAAAGGAATCGTCGTCGTCCATGGAAGAATTGGCGAACGGTAAATTTGAAGTGGTGATGGGTGAAGCGGAGAAAATGGCCGCCAAGAAAGTAAAACGTGTCGTGCTTTGCTCGGGCAAAGTTTATTTTGATTTGCTGGCAGAACGCCAAAAGCGTGAAATTGACGATATCGCGATCATCCGCGTTGAGCAGTTGTATCCGTTTCCGCACGAAGAATATGCTGCGCAAATCGCACTTTATCCCAATGCCAAGTCAGTCGTCTGGACACAGGAAGAGCCGAAGAATCAGGGCGCTTGGCATCGTATTCAGCATTATTTGCAGCGTCCGTTAAAAGACACGCAAAAGCTATCTTATGCGCTGCGTGCCTCCTCGGCGTCGCCCGCAGTCGGCTACTTGGCGAAGCACACCGAGCAGCAGAAGGCGCTGGTAAATGTTGCGTTGTCGTTGGCTGTTGTCATGGAAGAAAAGTAAATCCAATTCAATTCAAGCCCATCTGTTTCCATCAACCTCGTCATCAGCCCAAGATTGAAGCAAAGCCATCTGTTCGTTGCTAGCAGTTAAAACTAAAAGCCAAAAGTTTAAAGATAAAAAGGATCAACATGAAAATCGAAGTCAAAGTCCCTGTATTGTCTGAGTCTATTTCTGAAGCAACGCTGGTTTCTTGGCATAAGAAAATCGGTGAGGCCGTCAAGCGCGATGAAAATTTGATCGATATCGAAACCGATAAAGTGGTGATGGAGCTACCCGCGCCTGCCGATGGTGTGCTCGTCAGCATCGCACGGGGCGACGGCTCAACCGTGGTTGCCGCTGAGGTGATTGCGGTGATTGATACTGAGGCAAAGTCTAGCGTTGGCGCTGCTTCCGGGGTCAATCCTAGCGTCGCTGCGCCGCCAAAGGCAGCCCCCCTAGTGGCAACAGCCGTTGCTAGCCCCAGCGCGGCAATGAGCCCTGCCGCTACAAAAATCGCGGCAGAAAATAACGTCACCGATGTTTCGGGGACTGGGCGTGGCGGCCGCGTTACCAAAGAAGATGTGGTCAATAAAGTTGCGGGCGGAACAGCGTCAGCAGCACCGGCCGCTGCAAAACCTGCCGCGCCCGCGGTTGTCATTCCACAAGGCGATCGTAGCGAGCAACGTGTCCCAATGTCGCGCCTTCGCGCCCGCATTGCCGAGCGTTTGGTGCAATCTCAATCAACCGCCGCGATCTTGACAACCTTCAACGAAGTCAACATGGCGCCCGTTATTAACCTGCGTAATACTTACAAAGACAAGTTTGAAAAAGAACATGGCGTTAAATTGGGCTTCATGTCGTTTTTCGTCAAAGCTGCCGTCCATGCACTTAAAAAATATCCGATTGTGAACGCTTCGGTTGACGGTAGCGATATCGTTTACCACGGCTATTACGATATCGGTATTGCAGTGGGCACGGAGCGTGGCTTGGTGGTGCCGGTGCTGCGCGATGCCGATCAATTATCGATTGCCGGCATTGAAAAGCAAATCGCTGCATTCGGCCAAAAAGCCAAAGACGGCAAAATGACCATTGAGGATTTAACCGGCGGCACGTTCTCGATTTCCAATGGCGGCGTGTTTGGCTCGATGCTATCAACGCCGATCATCAACCCGCCGCAATCAGCCATCTTGGGTGTGCATGCCACCAAAGACCGCGCCGTGGTGGAGAACGGTCAAATCGTGATTCGACCGATGAATTATTTGGCGATGAGCTACGACCATCGCATTATCGACGGTCGCGAAGCGGTGTTGGCGTTAGTGGCGATGAAAGAGGCATTGGAAGACCCGGCGCGTTTGCTGCTGGATATTTAATGGATTGCAGGCTGGGCACGTAGAACGTGCCCAATCGACAAACAGTGCTGAACCGCAAACATGGCAAAATCGAAATTTAAGCTCCATCAGTTGCTGGTTCAATTTTTTTTCTTCATTGTTGGCGCGTTGCTGACTGGTTTTTTAACGGTATTTTTTGCCAAATTCTTGGGGCACTACATTAGCCACCATTTCGCGGTGGTGTTGGGTGTCGGCGTTGCGGTGGCGTTAACACTTTGGATCACCCAGCTCGTTAAAAACCCGCCGTTTTTGCTGAAAGGAACATCGCCCCTCATCGCCGGTTTTTGTGCGGCACTCGGTGTGCATGTTTCTCGAATTTGGCTTTCCTAATTTATTTTTCAATAAGCGAATCTCATCATGAGCAAACAATTTGATGTCGTGGTTATCGGTGCCGGCCCCGGCGGTTATATCGCGTCGATCCGCGCCGCCCAGCTCGGCTTTAGTGTGGCCTGTATTGAGGGTTGGAAGAACCCAAAAGGCGAAATGGCACTCGGCGGAACTTGCCTGAACGTCGGCTGCATTCCCTCCAAAGCACTGCTTGAATCAAGCGAGAATTTTGAGCGACTAGAACATGAATTTGGCGACCATGGTATTTCGGTCGGTGGCGCGAAAATGGACGTCACCAAAATGCAAGCCCGCAAAGACACGATCGTTGGCAAGATGACGAAAGGGATCGAGTTTTTATTCCGCAAAAACAAAGTGACCTGGCTAAAGGGCTTTGGTCGCCTCGTTTCCAAAGGTGATCTGGTTTCAATTGAAGTCACGAATGGCGATGCGAAAGAAACGGTAGAAGCCAAAAACGTCATCATTGCTACCGGCTCCAAAGCGCGCCATCTGCCAGATGTGGCGGTCGACAACATCAATATTTGCGATAACGAAGGTGCGTTGATGCTCGGTGCAGTGCCAAAGCGCTTGGGTGTAATCGGTGCGGGGGTGGTTGGGTTGGAGCTTGGCAGCGTGTGGCGCAGGCTGGGTGCGGAAATTACGGTTTTAGAGGCCATGCCGACGTTTTTGGGTACGACTGATGAAGCGATCCAAAAAGAAGCGTGGAAAGTATTCACCAAAGAGCAGAACATGAATATCAAGCTCGGCGTGAAAGTCGGCAAAATTACCCAGAAAAAAACCGGCATCACCGTTGAGTACACAGACGACAAAGAGCTAGCGCAAAAGCTCGAATGCGATAAATTGATTATCTCGGTTGGCCGCATTCCGAACACCGGCAATTTGGGTGGTGAAAACATCGGCCTAAAAATAACGGATCGCGGCTTGATCGAAGTCGATGACCATTGCCAAACCAATGTGCCGAATGTTTACGCCATCGGCGACGTGGTGCGTGGACCCATGCTCGCGCACAAGGCTGAGGACGAAGGGGTGGCCGTCGCTGAATTTATCGCGGGGCAAAAACCGCACATCGATTTCAACACCATCCCGTGGATTGTCTATACCTCGCCTGAAATTGCGTGGGTCGGCAAAAACGAGCAGCAATTAAAAGCAGAAGGAATCGAAACCAAAGTCGGCCAGTTCCCGTTTGCCGCAAATGGACGAGCCTTAGGACAGGGCACTCCCGGCGGATTCGTGAAAATCATTGCCGACGCCAAAACCGACCGTATTTTAGGGGCACACATCATCCACGCCCATGCCTCAGAACTCATTCAAGAACTCGTGGTAGCGATGGAATTCAAAGCGGCAAGCGAAGATATTGCCCGCATCGTTCATGGCCATCCAACGCTGTCTGAAGCGGTTCGTGAAGCCGCACTGGCCGTGGATAAGCGGACGTTGAATATGTAATGGCTTAGTAGTCGCCAAAAGGTGCAAGTAGGTGAGGTCAACAATAGAGAACCCTAGCATCCACGGGACTCTCGAGCCAAAATAGCGCCAAAAGTCTCGCCAACACTAGACTTTCATTGTTTTAAATCAGCCGATATGCTTACCAAACCCCTTCCCAATATTTCTGGCGAAACAAACGATGCTGAACTGATCGAAGCATCGAACCCGCTCGAATGGTATTGGAAATTCTCGCAGGCATCGGACTTCGAATCGGATCCGGCGCAGCTGGCGGTGCTGCAGCATCTCGAACGCTTGCACGGCGATTTGGAAAAGTACAGGCAGTATCGCCAAGGGCCGGTCAATCGGCTGGTGACGAATTTTGGCGGCGGTAAAAAGCCACCGCGTGGGTTGTATATTTGGGGCTCGGTCGGACGCGGGAAATCGCTGATGATGGATGCGTTTTATAACGTCTGCACCCTTAAACGCAAACGCCGGGTGCATTTCCATGCCTTTATGCGCGAGCTGCATGCCGAGCTGAATTCGCATGCGGGCGAGGAAGATCCGCTCGACGCGATCTCAGATAAAATCGCGCGACAATTACGGCTGCTGTGCTTTGATGAATTCCATGTCAGCGATATTGCGGATGCGATGATTCTTGGTCGCTTGCTCGAATTGTTGACCGACAAAGGCGTAGTGCTGGTGTTGACATCCAACTATCCGCCCGATGATTTGTACCCGAATGGGTTGCAGCGCGCGCGTTTTTTGCCGGCGATTGAAATTCTAAAACGCGAGCTGGAAGTCGTCGAAATCGGCGGCAGCCGCGATCATCGGCGGCGCATTTTGGAATCGATTCCGATATATCACACACCGCTTTCATCGGCTGGAGAGCAAGCAATGGCGCGGGCTTTCGAGGCCATGTCGCGGGCGAGCTACATTGCAAATGGCACCATGGTGATTAACGGCCATGACATTGGATTCCGACGCCGCGCCAAGGGTGTGGTGTGGTTCGACTTTGACGAACTGTGCGTGAAGCCGCATTCGCAGATTGACTACTTGACGATCGCCGGGCTGTATCACACGGTGTTGGTTTCAAATATTCCACAACTCCACGCTAAAAATCGCGCTGACGTGGTGCGTCGGTTTACGTGGATGGTCGACGTGTTTTACGATCAGCGTGTGAAACTGATTTGTAGCGCAGAAGCCGAGCCGGAATTTCTGGTGATTGATGATCGGGTGGCAAATAAAAGCAAAGCGGCGGCCAATAAATCGGGCGGCGATGCTACAAGCATGGCGGGTTTGGCGGTTTCGGCAGAATTCGGCCGCACCGCGTCAAGGCTGCGCGAAATGCAATCGCGCGAATATTTTTCACGCAAACATGCTTCGGCAGCAAACCCGGCCGTGTTGCAGTCTCGGTAGTCCGCGACTTAAACGTTTGGAGACATCATGACTACATTTAAAGCGCTACTACTAAGCAAAATTGGGACGGATACGGGCAATAGTTTCACGAGCAACGTCATCGACATTGAGGACACTCAGCAGCCCGAAGAGGGCGATGTCATTGTCCGTATTGATTATTCCACCATCAATTACAAAGATGCGTTGGCAATTACCAATAAATCACCGATCGTCCGAAAATGGCCGCTGGTCGCCGGGATTGATGGGGCGGGCGTGGTTGAAAGTAGCAATCACCCGAAATGGAAAGTGGGCGATAAAGTCATTATGAACGGATTTGGTGTCGGCGAAAGCCATTGGGGTTGTTTGGCGCAACGGGCGAAGCTGAAGGGCGATTGGCTGGTCAAATTGCCAGATAGTTTCACCACCAAGCAGGCGATGGCAATTGGCACGGCCGGCTATACGGCGATGCTGTGTTGTTTGGCATTAGAGAACCATGGCGTCAAACGAGGGCAGGGTGAAATTTTAGTTACCGGCGCATCCGGCGGCGTTGGCAGCGTGGCGATATCAATTTTGTCGTCTTGGGGTTATGAGGTGGTGGCATCGACCGGCAAAGTACACGAGGCAGCATACTTAAAATCGCTCGGCGCAAAAGAGGTGATCGACCGTGCTGCGCTTTCCCAAGTGGGCAAGCCGCTGCAAAAAGAACGGTGGGCGGGTGTGGTTGACTCGGTGGGTTCGCACACATTGGTGAATGCCTGCGCGCAGACCAAATATCGCGGCGTAGTCGCGGCTTGTGGCTTGGCGCAAGGCGCTGATTTTCCGGCGACTGTCATGCCCTTCATTTTGCGTGGTGTAGTGCTGGCAGGGGTTGATAGCGTCTATCAGCCGCTGGCCGTGCGCGAAGAAGCGTGGGCGCGGCTCGCAACAGATTTGGATCGCACCAAACTTGATACGATTACCACTATCATTTCGCTCACCGAGTCCATTTCCAAGTCAGTTGATGTGCTCGCAGGCAATATTCGCGGGCGGTTAGTGGTGGATGTCAACAGGTAGCGAGGCGCTTGGAAAGCTGACGCGGAATATGTTCAGGTGGTGTTTTTCAAAAAGTTACAAAATGAAACCTGATTAATGATCTCAGAACCAGTATGGATAATTTCACTGGTGTAAACTAGGTGCTCGCGAAATAGTTGTTCGCGAGGCGATTTTTTGCCAAACACATTTTTTTATCGACAGAACACCAGAAATATGGCTTCCCTACAAAACGACGTTGACGATCCGTTTGACTTGGATTTCACGAAAATCCTTGACCCGAAAATTGAAGTTCCCGAGCCTATCCCCACACCGCAGCAGCAAATTGCGCTAACGGGTGAGGCGGAGATTGGCGAATCTAAGTTAACCAGCAACGGCTATTTTGTGCGCATCAATGAAGCCGCGCCGAAGCGTCCGCCGATGTCAGCACCGCCGCTGGTGTTAGTGGTGGAGGACGACGAAGTCACTGCGGTACTCTTAACGCGCATTTTAAGTGCGAATGATTTCCGCGTAGTGCATGCGGCGAACCGGACGCAGATTTTGGCAGGCATGAAGGCAACGCCAGATCTCGTGATTCTTGATGTTCTGATGCCCGATGCCAACGGTTTTGATATTCTCAACCGCATCCGTAACCAGCCAAAATTGGCAGATTTACCGGTGCTGATGTTGACGAGCTTGGGTGCCTTGGATGATATTTTGAAAGGCTTGAAGCTGGGCGCAAATGGTTATCTTACCAAGCCTGCAAAGTCGTCGGCGTTGTTGGGCGCGATTCAGCAGGTGTTGTTTTAAAACGATTTAATCTATGGCGGCATCGTCCGAAAAGCTTATGTCGCAACCCCGCTCATACCAACAGTTTTACAAGCAGTCCGTCAGCGAGCCTGACGTGTTTTGGACGCGCGAAGCCGCGCGGATTGACTGGGTGAAACCGTTCACCAGGGTTTGTGATTTTTCCAATCCACCGTTCGCCAAATGGTTTGTTGGCGGCGAGACAAATCTTTGCTACAACGCGATTGACCGCCACCTTGCCACTCGCGCAGATCAAAATGCGTTGGTATGGATTTCATCTGAGGTCGAGGCGCAGCGTACGTTCACTTATCGGCAATTATTCGATGAAGTAAATCGTTTCGCCGCGATTTTAAAATCGCTTGGCGTCGGCAAAGGGGATCGTGTGTTGATCTACATGCCGATGATCCCCGAGGCGGTATTTGCGATGTTAGCGACGGTTAGAATCGGCGCGATTCATTCTGTGGTATTCGGGGGCTTCGCGGCGGCATCGTTGGCCGCACGCATCGATGACGCCAAGCCAAAAGTGATGATTACGGCGGACGCTGGTTCGCGCATGGGTAAGATTATTCCCTTGAAGCCGTTGACAGACGAGGCGATTCAGTTTGCCGGGCATCCCCCCAAACATGTGGTGGTTGTCAATCGCGGCTTGGATAAAAATATTCAATATATTCCCGGCCGGGACATGGATTACATGGCGCTTTGCCATCGGCATAGTGGCAAAGACAGTGGAAAAGATAGTACTGAAATCGTGCCGTGTGAGTGGGTTGAATCTAGCCACCCGAGCTATATTTTGTATACCAGCGGCACGACCGGTAAACCCAAAGGCGTGCAACGCGATACGGGCGGCTATGCGGTTGCCTTAGCAGCATCGATGCCGCATATTTTTGATATGAGGTCGGGCTCGTCTCCCCAGTTCGCCGAGACGTTTTTCTGCACTTCCGACATTGGCTGGGTGGTCGGCCATTCATACATCATTTACGGCCCGCTCATTAATGGCTGCACGACCATCATGTACGACGGTTTGCCAGTGCGGCCCGACGCGGGCATTTGGTGGAAAATCGTTGAAGAATATAAAGTCTCGGTGATGTTTTCCTCCCCGACAGCAGTGCGGGTACTGAAAAAGCAAGATCCGGCATTTCTCACGAAATACGATACATCAAGCCTGCGCTACCTATTCTTAGCTGGTGAGCCGCTCGACCAGCCGACCAGTGATTGGATCGAAAAGGGCATCAACGTCAAAGTTATCGACAACTATTGGCAAACCGAAAGCGGTTGGCCGATTTTATCTGCCGAACCGGGCATCGAAGACACCCCACGCAAATGTGGCTCGCCTAGTTTTGCGAGTTATGGCTATCGCATAAAATTGAAGCATGAAGAGACTGGCCTACCCGTAGCGCCAAACGAGAAGGGCGTGTTGTGCATTCAACCGCCGCTACCACCGGGCTGCATGAGCACCATCTGGGGCGACGACGCTCGCTTCGTCAAAACGTATTTTTCTAGTTTCAAAGACGAACAGGTTTACACCACTTTTGATTGGGCAACATGCGATCAGGACGGCTATTATTTCATCATGGGTCGCACCGATGATGTGATCAATGTCGCGGGTCACAGGCTAGGCACACGAGAGATCGAAGAAGCTATTCAGGCGCATCACAATATCGCCGAAGTCGCCGTCGTTGGCGTCGCCGATGCGCTCAAGGGTCAAGTGCCGATCGCGTTTGCAGTCGTGAAAAATGCGGCTAAGACCGCCACCCCCGAACTAGCAGCAATACATGAAAAAGAAGTCATGGCAACAGTCGACCATGAACTCGGCGCGATCGGGCGACCGGCCCGTGTTTATTTCGTCACCGTGCTGCCTAAGACGCGTTCAGGCAAGCTGTTGCGACGCTCGATCCAGGCGATTTGCGAAGGCCGCGATCCAGGCGATTTAACGACGATTGAGGATTTGTCGGCGTTGGACCAGGTCAAGCAGCAGGTTGAAAATTAGGCAGAGAATAGGCAGCATATTAGCCCCGGCAACACTGCCAGTCACCTCGAAAATACTGGGGTCTGGGGCAATCTATATTGGTGCGATTGTCAATGTTGATGACAGCGCCAGACTTGGAATAACAATTTGCCACACGCTCCAGACTTGATCGGCTCAACTTACCTAGTTCCAGACCTGTTAGCGCCCGATCTTAAGCTTATATTTTGCGGCACCGCCCCGTCTACTGCATCGGCTAGGGCCAGGGCATATTATGCCAAGGCCGGTAATCGGTTCTGGCCCACGCTGCGCACCGTCGGAATCACTCCGCATCGTTTCGCGCCACAGGACTACCCTGAACTCCTAAATCTTAAAATCGGTTTAACCGATTTATGCAAGGTGCATTCCGGCACGGACGCGCAACTGCCCGATGACGCATTTGATCGTGACTCGTTCGAACAAAAGATGTTGTATTTTCAGCCGAAATTGATCGCCTTCACTAGTAAAAATGCAGCGCAAATTTGGCTGGAGCATAGCGTTGGGTACGGTTTACAAAACGAGACCCTCGGACAAAGTGAGCTGTTCGTTTTAACTTCGCCATCCGGGCTTGCGACGCGGTTCTTCGATGTGCAGATTTGGCATCAGTTGGCGGAGCGGCTCGCGACAATTTAGATGATTCCAGCCTGATTTTTTCATTGTTGCTCAAGATCCACCGCAAAGCCCGCCAGCATCCACGCATCAATCCCGCCTTCGAATGGCCGTACGCGCTTTGCGCCGCTGAGCATCAATTGCTTGGCGATGCGCGCGACAGAGGCCTCGTTGGGGCAAGCGCAATTACCTTGAAATTGAGGCCAAACGCTGCATTCATGCACGCTTTTGGGTGCCCGGCGCGCCAAATATTTTTCTGGCCAACGTAAAGGGTGCTTGGTTGAAGCCAGATGCTGTAGACGTAGAGCGCCAGGCGGAGATCGCCAATGCCTGTCCGTCCGTTGCGGCGCGAGCAAAAATAAGCCGTTCTGCGATGGTTCGCTTCACGATGTTTGGTTTTCTGCTAGTGGCGAGCCCGCAACTGGTATCGGCAGGCGCAGCATCGATATGTTGCTGGTGCGGGATGGCGTGCTTGCTATTGATCCCGAACCTGACGGCCCACTTCACGTGCGAGGCAATCGTGAAGTACTCGCGGGGACGGGGCGAATGGTTTGCCGCATCACCTCAGCCAAACTCTGCTGATGCGACGGGAGTGCCTCCGGCCATTTCGCGACGGCATGCATGCGCGGATCAGTTTTAAATCGTAACAAATTCGTCTGAAGGTGCTGCTAAAAAAAACGGCGTCTGATCGGCGATAATGTTGGGGTGAACACTACCGCAATGGATTTGACTACCCCAATGTTTGTCCAAAAACGCGCCTTGCGCACGCTGGCACAAATGCGCCGTGATTCGCTTACTATTTGCGAGCGGGAGGCCTTGAGTGCCGAGATCACAACGCGACTCGTTGCGTTGCCAAGTTATCGTGAGGCCAGAACAGTGCTGGCATATATGAGCATGGGTACAGAGTTTGGTTCGGATAATTTTGTTGAGCAAGTGTTGCGCGACGGTAAACGGCTGGTGCTACCGCGCGTGGACAAACCGTCGCGTGCGCTGGTTTTGCACGATGTAACGGATTTGCGCGATTTGACGGTCGGTGTTTGGGGCATCCGTGAGCCGCATTCGGATGTATCTAAATGCGATCCACCTGAAATTGATTTTATTCTCGTTCCCGGTTTGGCGTTTGATCGGACGGGAAATCGATTGGGGTATGGGGGCGGATTTTACGATCAACTTTTCGCCCGGATGGATCCCGAGAAAACGTTTAAAACTCCAGTCTGCATGCGGGTTTCAGCGGCGTTCTCGATGCAAATAGTGGATGCTGTTCCGATGACCAAATGTGATCATCGGGTGAACTTAATCGTTACGGAAAACGAACTTATTAACACTGAAATTGTGGATGAAATGATTAAAATATGAGTGCAAAAATTATTGATGGTAAAAAAATTTCCGAATTCTTCCGCGCTGAATACAAGGAGCGTGTCGAGCGCTTGGCGCGATACGATGCGCGTCCCGGCTTGGCGGTGATTATTGTCGGCGCCGATCCGGCCTCCGAGGTCTATGTGCGCAATAAAGGAAAAGCCTGTGAATCGATTGGCATGCATTCAGAAATTCATGCGTTGCCTGCCGAGACAACGCAAACTGAGCTGATTGCGTGGGTTGAAAAATTAAACGCCATGCCCGCGATTCATGGCGTGCTCGTACAGCTCCCGTTACCGGCGCATATTGATGACCGCGCGGTGATTGAAGCGATCCATCCGGACAAGGATGTAGACGGATTTCATTGCGCCAATATGGGCGCCCTGGTGATTGATGAGAGCCCGTTCCCGCCCTGCACGCCATATGGGGTGATGAAGATGCTGGCGTTTGAAAACATCCCGATTGAGGGCAAGCATGTGGTGATTGTTGGTCGCTCGAATATAGTCGGCAAGCCGCAAGCGATGCTGATGTTGAAAGCGGGTGCAACTGTCACGGTGTGCCACTCCAAAACCCAAGATTTAGCCAAGTTTACCCGCGACGCGGATATCTTGGTGGCAGCTGTTGGTCGTGCGAATATGGTGAGGGCCGATATGGTCAAACCTGGTGCAGTGGTAATTGATGTGGGAATCAATCGGTTGGCTGACGGCAAATTGTGTGGCGACGTCGATTTTGTGTCAGTGAGCGCGGTCGCATCGCATATTACGCCAGTACCCGGCGGGGTTGGTCCGATGACCATTACGATGTTGCTAGGCAATACGTTGCGGGCGGCAGAACGAAAAACCCAGTTGCAGATGTTGCCGACTGGGACGGCTTTTGCTTAAAAAGTGTCGTACTAGATGGCTAAAGCAAATAATTAAAGCCAATGACCAAAGCTCGCGCGCTGATGAGATGTTTTAAGCGCATGGCCGTGGCTTAGACCGCGCCTTCAAGGGCGTTTTGTTGATTTAAAGCGTCCGCGCCTGCCAAAATTCAATCCGCGTCCAGCAAGCAGCGTTTCTACCAAAAACACCAGCAGCGCCAACACAAAAAAGATCACGCCACCAAGGAACGTCCACGGCACAATCAGATTTGTTCGTAGCGATACCGTTTCTACTAAAAATAGCGCCATTACCGTAGCGCCAATGCAGACAGCAGATAATGTGAGCAAGATCATCGAGGTGTTGACCACCCGGCCGCGATCACGCAGGCGTTTGAGTTCCGCGTGGATCTCAAGCTCGTGCCTGATGTCTTCTGCTTCTAGCTTTTCCTCCAAAGTGCGGGCACGGTCAATAATCCGCGCCAGCCGCGTAGCCAGTGCGCCGAGCAACGAGGCAACTGCTGTCAACATAAAAACAGGTGCGACGGCGAGTTGGATACTGTGAGAGATGGCGCCGAGTGAGGTCATGCGGGATTACTTTCTTTGGTTGAACAAAAACAACATCTGATGGCGTCTGAAATGCAGGCTGCGAATTTCATTGTAGAAAGGCGCCGACAGTATTGCGGAAATGCTTTGAAAATAGTTTAAATAATTAATTTCGCCACCCATGGTAGCGCCATCGCACCAAACAGGGCGTGCAAGCCCATGCCAAGGCTTGCATAAGCCCCTGCACGCGGATGCACCGAATAGGCGCGCGCCGTGCCGATACCATGCGCCGCTACGCCCACCGCGAAGCCGCGTGCGGCCCAATCGCGTACGCCTAACCAGTCAAGCAGCGGCGTGGCGACCAACGCGCCGACGATCCCGGTGGTGACCGTAAACACTGCAGCCAGCGTCGGCGAGCCGCCTATTTGTTCGGCGATCCCCATCGCAATCGGGGCAGTTACTGACTTCGGTATGAGCGATGCCACAATCAGCGGCGGCGCGTTCAGTAGCCTAGCGATGCCGACCGCCAGTAAGACAGACGTAGCGCTACCCGCAAACATCGCAATGAGTAGCGGAATTACACGGGCGCGTAATTCAGGCCACAAACGTGCCAGCGGAATCGCCAGCGCAACGGTGGCAGTGCCGAGCAAAAAGTGCACGAACTGCGCACCTTGGAAATAGGTTTTGTAATCGGTTTTGGTCAACGTCAACACCGCAATAATGGTCGCTACTGCGATCAAAACCGGATTGGCGAGCGGATGACGATTGCTACGCTGATAGACCATATCGGCAAATACATAGGCGATCAATGTCAGCGTAAGGCCAAACAACGGGGTGGCGGAAAGATAAACCCAAATTTCGGCCAAGTTATTCATGCCTATTGGTAGGAGCAACGCGGGGTTCATGGGGCAATATCCCGGGTTATTGCGCCGGCAGATGCCTCAAACGCCTCGCCAGTACTAGCATTTGGCGGGACGAACTGTTTCATGATGAGTGCCGTCACGGCAATCGCACCAACGGTGCTGAATACAATTGCCAGCAGCCATGCTGCGCCCGCGTCGGCCAGGGTGCCGACGTAAAGCATCACGCCAACAGCAGCGGGAATGAAAAAAATCGCAAGATGGGCAAGCAAGCTATCGGCGGCTATCGCAATCGATGGCGCAATCTGCTTGCGGAGAACCAGAAACGCGAGAAGCAACATCATGCCAATGACGGGCCCCGGAATCACACCGTGAATGGTGCGCGTCAAGACCTCACCGAGGGATTGAAAAATAAGTAAAAGTGCAAGACCGCGAATCATGCTTTGATGATGCAGGCCGCGCACTAAAAACGCAAGCCGTTGTTGGCGTTGCGTTGGCAAAAAATTAGCATTGCCGGGCAATACTGCCAGCAGCCAAAAAACGGTGATATCGAAAAAAGCGCAGAAGCGGTTTGGGTTGGGCTTCTCGCGTTCCGGTAAACTCTGTCCATAAAATAAAAGGAGGTTTCATGTCAGATGTTGCCCGTAGTTTCATTGGCGTTGGTATTTTGGTGATGATCGGGTTTTTGCTTTCTTATAACCGACGCGCCATTAGCTGGCGCACGGTGTTGGCGGCGTTAGCGGTGCAGGGGGCGATTGGCGCACTGGTGTTGTTTGTGCCTTGGGGAAAGGATGCCTTGAGCGCTGTTGCCAACGGCGTGACACACGTGCTGGAATACGGCAACAAAGGCACCGAGTTTTTATTCAGTGGTTTGGTGAAGCCAAAAATGTTTGAGGTGTTTGGCGGTGATGGGTTCGTTTTTGCCTTTCGCGTGTTGCCTTCCATTATATTTGTGACAACCTTAATCGCTGTGCTTTACTACGTCGGCATCATGCGGTGGGCCATCACGATCTTGGGCACGGCATTTCAGAAATTGCTGGGTGTATCCAAAATCGAATCATTCTGCGCTGTGACAACCATTTTCCTCGGGCAAAACGAGATGGGCGCGGCGGCCAAGCCGTTTGTGCTGCAACTAAAAAAGCATGAGTTGTTTGCCATCATGACGTCAGGCATGGCAAGCATCGCCGGCGCTGCACTGGCAGGTTATGCGGGGCTGGGTGTCAAAGTGGAATATTTGGTGGCAGCATCGTTTATGGCGATTCCGGGTGGGCTATTGTTTGCCAAATTGATTTACCCCAGCACTGAACCGAGTAGCGTCAAATTCGACAAATTTGAGTTTGAGGAAAAACGCCCTGCCAATGTGATCGAAGCCGCTTCCGGCGGAGCAGCACTCGGCCTCAAAATTGCGCTGAGTGTGGCGGCGATGTTACTGGCATTCATCGGCCTAATCGCGCTACTAAATGGCATGATTGGCGGCGTGGCGGATTGGATGGGCTTCAAGAATGTGACGATGGAATTACTCTTGGGCAAAGCATTTTCGCCGTTGGCATACATGCTGGGAATCCCGTGGGAACATGCCGATTTTGCCGGCAATCTCATTGGTAAGAAATTAATCTTGAATGAGTTTGTCGCCTACGTTGATTTAAAGCCATTTTTGCAGCCGGATGCTCAGGTGATTGCTGCCGGTTTAACGGTGATTGATCCGCGTACATTGGCAATTGTTTCATTTGCGCTTTGTGGCTTTGCTAACTTCACCTCGATTGGTATTTTGGCAGGATCCTTCAACAGCATTGCGCCGCAGCTCAGCGGTGATGTTGCACGTTTTGGGATGCGGGTTGTTGCGGCGGCGACGCTCTCGAATTTGATGAGTGCCACGCTGGCAGGCATCTTTTTGTCGCTTAAATAGCTAAATAGTTGATGAAATCTGCATGAAATTGCTACCCCAGGAAATCATTCGCAAAAAGCGCGACGGCTTGTCCTTGTCGGCCGATGAGTTGACCGATTTCATCAACGGCATTGCATGCGACGAGGTGACTGAGGGGCAGATCGCCGCGTTTGCGATGGCGGTGTTTTTCAATGGCATGGATCGTCGCGAGCGGGTGGCATTGACCTGCGCGATGCGGGATTCTGGGCGGGTGCTAGATTGGAAGCCGATGAACCTGCCCGGCCCGATTGTCGACAAGCACTCCACCGGCGGCGTCGGGGATGTGGTGTCACTGATGTTGGGCCCCATGATCGCGGCTTGCGGTGGATTCGTGCCAATGATTTCGGGGCGCGGGCTTGGCCATACTGGCGGCACGCTCGATAAATTTGATGCCATCCCCGGCTACCAAACCAACATCACCAATGAAAAATTTCAGCAAGTGGTACGGGATTGTGGCGTAGCGATTATCGGCCAAACGGCCGATCTCGCGCCAGCCGACAAGCGCATGTACGCAACGCGCGATGTGACCGCAACGGTTGAATCGATTCCGTTGATTACAGCATCGATTTTGAGCAAAAAACTGGCGGCAGGACTGGACGCGCTGGTGATGGACGTAAAGGCCGGTTCTGGTGCGTTTATGCCGACGCTAGATAGGTCCGTTGAACTCGCCAACAGTATTGTCGAAGTCGGCAACGGCGCGGGCGTGAAAACCTCTGCGCTGATCACCGATATGAATGAGCCACTCGCCCCATGCGCAGGAAACGCGATTGAGGTGCAGCTTGCCATTGACTACTTGACAGGAAAATCACGGCCTGCGCGTTTACATCAAGTGACCATCGCGCTTTGTTCAGAACTATTGTTGACAGCCGGATTGGTTACGAGTGAATCGGCTGGAAAGCAAGAATTGGCGCGGTGTTTGGCCGATGGCCGTGCGGCAGAAATATTTTCAAAGATGGTTGCAGAATTGGGTGGTCCGAAAGATTTACTGGATTCGTCCGCGAAATATTTAGCGGGGGCGGCTTCTGCGCCGGTCGTTAAAACAGTCACTGCCAAACGCGACGGGTTTATTACCGCGATTGATACGCGGGCGCTGGGCATGGCGGTGGTGAGTTTAGGCGGCGGTCGGCGTAGGGCTGCGGATAAGATTGATTTCGCGGTTGGGCTGGGTGATTTGGCGGCGCTCGGTGGGAACGTGCAAGCAGGCGACCTGTTAGCAACGGTTTATGCACGAGATGCGTCGTCGGTGGATGATATTGTCCGTGACATTGCGGTGGCATTTACGATTGCAGATCAGAACAACGGGAGCATGCACCCTTTGATCTATCCGGCAATACGCGCTGCCTGAATAGGGTAGTGCGCCAAATGCCATCGGTGATGCCCGAAATAGATCGGGTAACGTTAAAGCTAACCATTCGGCGGCTTGAACAAATCACGCTCAATACCGCGCCCGCTATTCATGAATATTGCCTCGATGGCTGGATACTGCGCGCATCGGGAACCGCGACGCATCGCTCCAACAGCGTGACGATTTTAAGCGATTCGACGCTCGCGCTGCCCGAAAAAATTCAGCGCTGCGAATCTTGGTTTCGGCAACACCAACAGCCGGTTATCTTTCGATTGAACGAGGCGCTAGCGCCAGCCGATTTGGATGAGATACTGGCTGCGCAGGGCTATGCAAAAAATTCCGAATCGATGGTGATGACTGTGGATGGTTCGGCAGTTTGTGGCGCTTCTGTGTTGCCGACTGGCGTTCGCCTGGTTGAGTGCGACATGGTGGAGAGTTTGCGCGAACTGCATCAGCTGAAAGGCAATTCGCCCGAAATGGCACAACGGGAAATAGTCCGGCAAATGCAATGGCGCGGACCGCAAATAGTGCTTAACCTTCGCAGTATTGATGGCCTTGCCTGCACCGGTATGGCGAGGATCGAAGATGGTCATGTTGGCCTTTTCGATATTTTTACGCCGGTCGAGCAGCGCGGCCATCGCTTCGCCGCTACCTTGATTTCGTATTTACTGGCGTGGGGGCTTGAGCACGGGGCGGCCGCAGCAATTTTACAAGTGTTGGAAGCCAATCAATCGGCGATAAACGTCTACCAACGCTTGGGTTTTGTGCCACGCTACCGGTATTGGTCGCGAGTTGGCCCCGAGCTCCGCTAACGAACCTTGAGCAACCCTAAAAAAGCCGCCACATACAACCAAGCATCGCCACCTAACATCGCCACCATACACCGCAATCGTGCACTAACGCCTGAACAATACAAACGGATACTGAACCAAAAACATGAATAATGAATTAGAAACATTGGCAGCAGCGGTGGGCGCAAAACTCAAGGCCGATGGCGCAATTCTCGCCACTGCTGAATCCTGCACCGGTGGTGGCATTGCCGAAGCCGTCACGCGGATTGCGGGCAGTTCGGCATGGTTTGACCGTGCCTTTATCGCCTATTCATACCCTGCCAAAACGGACATGCTGGGCGTGCAAACGGCCACACTAGACCGGGTGGGTGCGGTGTCTGATGCCGTTGCGCGCGAGATGGCCGAGGGCGCATTGGCGCGGTCATTGGCGACAGTAAGCATTGCTGTGACCGGCATCGCTGGTCCCGACGGCGGTACCGTTGATAAACCAGTTGGAACCGTTTGGTTTGCTTGGGCGCAGAAAAATAAGCCAACAATATCAGAGGTTTGCGTTTTTTCGGGCGATCGCACAGCAGTCCGCCGCCAAACGATTATTCATGCACTCACCAAACTGCTGCATAATTGATTTTGTAATTTAGTAGTGCCCACCTTGGTTTGCTATTCGGCAAACTATTTTGAAAAAACACTTGCAACCGGCATTTTTTTTCGGTACTGTATGAAAATACAGACTGTATGAGAATACAGTTTGGGAAGCCTGAAGAAGCTCGTTGATCGGAACGCTTTATTGGCGTTTTTTGTCAGCGTTTAGTAAGAGCCTATTTAAACATTTTCAACTTACAGCCCGGGAGCTTTGCCATGAACATGATGGACAAAAACGCAATGGACGAAAACAAATCAAAAGCATTACAAGCCGCGCTTTCGCAAATCGAAAAGCAGTTCGGCAAAGGCTCGATCATGAAAATGGGCGAGGGCAGCATTGGTAACGACATTATTCCCGTTTCTACCGGCTCGCTGGGGCTTGATATCGCGCTGGGAATCGGTGGCTTGCCACGTGGCCGCGTGGTTGAGATATACGGCCCAGAATCATCGGGAAAAACGACCCTCACGCTGCAAGTGATCGCTGAAATGCAAAAAACTGGCGGGACAGCTGCCTTTATCGATGCCGAACATGCGCTTGATCCTACTTATGCCGCGAAGTTAGGTGTAAACATTAATGATTTATTGATCTCCCAGCCCGACAACGGTGAGCAAGCGTTGGAAATCGCCGATATGTTGGTACGCTCAGGGTCGGTCGATATTGTTGTGGTTGACTCCGTCGCCGCTCTCACGCCGCGCGCCGAGATCGAGGGCGAAATGGGCGATTCGCATATGGGCCTACAGGCACGCCTGATGTCACAAGCGCTCCGTAAGCTGACAGCCAATATCAAACGATCCAACACCTTGGTGATTTTTATCAACCAAATCCGCATGAAAATCGGTGTCATGTTTGGCAGCCCCGAAACCACCACCGGTGGCAATGCACTCAAGTTTTACGCCTCGGTTCGTATCGATATTCGCCGCACTGGTGCGATTAAATCTGGCGAAGAGATTATTGGCTCTGAAACCCGCGTGAAGGTTGTGAAAAATAAAGTTGCGCCGCCGTTCAAAACTGCTGACTTCGATATTTTGTATGGCGAAGGCATTTCCCGTGAAGGCGAGATTATTGAACTGGGCGTGATCCACAAAGTGGTCGAAAAGTCGGGCGCTTGGTACGCATACAAAGGCGAAAAAATCGGCCAGGGCAAAGACAATAGTCGCAAATTTTTAAAAGACAATCCGGAAATGGCGCAAGAGATTGAAGCCAAAATCCGCGCCATTGTTGGTGTTGCAGGCGGTGGTGCTGCGGTCAACGTGGTTGAAGAAGACGACGATAGCGAAGAGTGATATTAGCGATGTCGAAATACATCTCGGCATCGTAGAAGTACAGTTTGTGCGTGATTTCGTTTGGTGTTGATCTGCGTGATGGTTCTGCGCGGTTGATTTTTCCACAACGCAAATCAAACACATTTTAGTTCGATGGTTGGGCCGCCTGTTCGTCAATGTGTAGGAATGCACGCTACCGAGATAGTGCGGCCATTTTTTTGCCCTGTTTTCGAAATCATGCGTTGATTTTTATAATGCGTTAATTTTTATATCTGGGTTGAGAATTTACGAGGAATTTTTCATGGCCTATGCAGCCCGAGCAACTTCTATTCTTGATCTCCCGATATCTGTGTTGCAGATATCCTCCACCGCGCGGCATGCAAAAGCTGGCGACGCCAGAACCAAACGCGCCGCTGCACAGGGCAAGCTAGAACTTGTGCCGACAAGTTCATCGGCGCTGACATCATCAAGTTTATTTGCGCCTTTATCGGTACCGCTACCGGAGCCTTTTTCGGTACCTTTCCCTGCAAATTTAGCTACTCCCTCCGCAACACCGCCGATAAATCTGGCGAATACGGTATCTGCGCCTGTTTCCCCCGCCGACGTTGAGGTTTCATTCCGTACCCACGCGAGTGCTGCCGTCCAAGCTGACGCGATCTCCGTTGAGCAATACCTGTGGAGTGCCTGCTGGTTTCTAATGGGATTTTTGTTTTTGTGTACGACTTAATTTCATACAGAAGGCTCGGGCGCGGCGTAATCAGCATTTATACGCTGGCCGGTAAAACGTGTTTTGTTCGGCGCTACACTTCCTATGAATAGTCTCCATTTCGGTTCTCAGTCTTATACGGCTCTCACCGATGCCGAGTCTGCACTTAGCGCCGAAAATGAATCCGACGTACCGATTTACCATCCGAAGCCTACCAATCGGGCGCTAGTTTCAGCTGCACTGCGGTTGTTGGCGCGCCGTGATATGAGCCGCGTCGAATTTGTTTCAAAACTAAGAAAATTAAGTCCGGCAAAATCTACGAGCACCTCAAGATTGCCGATTCCATCCGCAGGTCAGCCCCCCGAGTCAAACCAAAGCCCCAACCCCAACCCCACTTCAAAAAATAGATACGATGCCGACGTTACGCTGACGACCGTTCGCCCCAATTCAAATCGAGTTGGCAATCGCCTCAGCGATAGTGCTGCGAAAATCAAGCAGCATGATATGGATAACGAGGCCGAATTTTCCGCTGATGAAATTGAGGCCGTTACAGATTGGTGTGCGGCTGAAGGTTTCTTGAACGAGGCTCGGTTTGCGGAGGGCAAAGCCCGGAGTCTGGCCGGCCGCTACGGTGCTAAACGTGTAGGTGCAACCCTGAAACAAAAGGGCGTTACCGAGGACATCGTTGCGGAAACCGTATCTGCGTTGAGGGAAACTGATCTGTCTCGTGCACGAGCCATGTGGCTGCGCAAGTTTGCAGAGCCAGCGGTGACCACCAATGATCGCAATAAGCAAATTCGCTATTTGCAATCGCGTGGCTTCGGTTTTGATGTGATTAAGCGTGTCATTACCGGCGCAGTTGACGAGGAAGAACGCTAGAAAAAAGTGCCAATGCAGCCTTGCCAATGCGGCTGTGGCAATGCATCCGCGTGACCATTACGTCACTAACACCTGACCAAAAGTGCGCGCAACTTTTTGCTTTGGATGAGTTGTGGAAAAGACGAAGCTGGCGAGCGAAAAAAGCCCAACAGTCCGAGGGTTTGAACATTAAGGCCGCGGAAATTAAGTGCGTGGACGTTAAGCAAGCTAGGTTTGAGCGTGGAGTTTAGGCGTGGATTTCAAATCCACTTCATTTTGCGAAAAAATAATCAACAAAAAATTATCGCGAAGCCATTTTTGTTAGATGCAAAAGCCGTTCACCAGCATGATCATCAACGGTGAGCCACACCATCGGCATTGCCGCTATCGCCAGAAAAACCAACAAAACAATCAATCGACGGGTGTCGTTCGAATTTCGTTCGTGATCTTGTGTGTCGTTAAATGTATGCATAAGATTAATTTATCATGAATGGAATAAAAAAATCGACTTATAAAATTTAGATTCACAAAGATTCACGTAACAAATTGCAACAATATGAATCGAGACTATTTGTTTATGCCCGTTGGCGGTCGCCAAAATATGATCGATAGATGGTTGCGGCACCAGCAAAGTCAGCATCTGGAGAAGATGCAGAAAACGCGATTGTCCTAGAGCCAAAAAAGCACTTTTGCGCAGCTCGCGTTCTTGGCGCGGCAGCGTATAATTTGGTGGAACGTTCATTTGCCAAGGGCTATTCGCTTCGTTCAGCTTCGTGCCGTCCACTCATGGCGACTTTTTTCGGGCAACTTGCCCTAGGCAATTTTTCTGGCAACTACTTTGCGGCAACCATGATGGCAAAAATTTCCGTTCTACCGACTTCAAACAATGCAAAAACTGTTCTCGGCGCTGCTCACGCCGCGCGGGAACGGGATGAAACAAGTAACAGCAAAATCGACGACCCGAGCAACCGTACTGGCGTCAATTGGAAAAACAATGAGCTGGGGCGCAATCCCGGCACGCGCTTTGATCTCGATCCAGTAAAAGATGTTCGTGTGAACCGCAGCGCGATTGAGCGCCGGACTGCCACACTCGGCACACGCCGAACCGTCAAAAAAGACCATCAAGCCGCTTGGCTGATCCATGCCGTTAAAACGATCGATCTCACCACATTATCTGGCGACGATACCGCAGGCACCGTAAAGCGCCTCTGCGCCAAAGCCATGAGGCCTATCGGTGCTAAATTGTTGGCAGATCTGGGCCTGACTGAAGCATTCGCCACCGAGCCCTTACAGACAGGTGCGGTGTGCGTGTATCACCGCTTCGTTGCTACCGCGGTCGCCGCATTGGCGGGCACCGGCATTCCTGTCGCTGCTGTCTCAACAGGCTTCCCCGCTGGCTTAAGCCCGTTCCCGCAAAAAATCGAAGAAATCAAAGCCAGTGTCAAAGCCGGCGCAAAAGAAATCGACATCGTCATTTCGCGCGAACATGTGCTCACCGGCAATTGGCGTGCACTTTACGATGAAACCAAAGCATTCCGCGAAGCTTGTGGCGACGCACACATGAAAGCCATCATCGCCACCGGCGAATTAGGCACACTCAAAAATATCATGAGGGCTTCGATTGTTTGTATGCAAGCAGGCTCGGATTTCATCAAAACTTCCACAGGCAAAGAGCCGACGAATGCCACGTTAGCAGGCAGCCTCGTCATGCTCCGCGCCATCCGTGCCTATCACGAGCAGACCGGCCACCAAGTCGGCTTCAAACCTGCTGGCGGTATCCGCACCGCCAAGCAATCTTTGGATTGGCTCATGCTCATGAAAGAAGAGTTGGGCGATGATTGGTTAGAGCCGCATTTATTTCGGATCGGTGCATCGGCGTTGATCAACGATATTGAACGACAGTTGGAGCATTTTGCTTACGGTCGATATGCTTCAATGCAGTATCAGGCATTGGGTTAGAGACCTAATGCGTCGCGTAGCCATCGTCCTCATCGGACTTGTTACGGGTTCAATATCGGGCTGGTTGCTTCTGGCAGGGTTTTGTAACATTCCAATGATTAAAAGTGGCAATTCCTGCGGCCACAACGCCTACCTGTGGCTACCTATATTTCTGCCAATTTGTATGGTTGGAGGCGTCTATTTAACGCGTCATCTTGCCAAAGCTGACTCGCGAAAAAAGCATACGCAAAATAAAGCTTAACTAGAAACCCGAAAGCTCAGAATGAAACTATCCGAACTCCTAAAACAAAAATCCCTCACTTACGGCGCCGCCCCCGAAGCCGCCACCCCCGCTCTCGATTGGATCGCCGAGCACGACGCCAAATTCGGCATCTTCATCAACGGCAAATTCCGCGAACCACAATCCAAAGAATATTTCGATACTAACAATCCCGCCACCAATAAAAAGCTCGCCCGGATTGCGCAAGCCAATAAACGCGACGTAGACGATGCCGTCAAAGCCGCCCGCAAAGCCTACCCCGCTTGGCGTGAAACCCCTGGCTCTCTTCGTGCACGTTACCTCTATGCCATTGCCCGCCAAATCCAAAAACATTCGCGCTTGTTTGCGGTGCTGGAAACGCTCGATAACGGCAAACCGATCCGTGAAACGCGCGACATCGATATTCCGCTTGTCGCACGTCACTTTTATCACCACGCCGGCTGGGCGCAGTTGCAGGAATCTGAGTTACCGAATCATCAATCGCTTGGCGTGATCGGACAAATTATTCCGTGGAATTTTCCGCTGCTGATGCTCTCATGGAAAATCGCACCCGCCATTGCGATGGGCAATACCGTCGTTTTAAAGCCTGCTGAATTAACCTCACTCACCGCATTATTGTTTGCGGAAATATGTAATTCAGTAGGACTTCCACCGGGGGTCGTAAACATCGTCACCGGCGATGGCCGAACGGGTGCGGCGATTGTTGAGCATACCGATATTGATAAAATTGCCTTCACAGGTTCTACTGAAGTTGGTCGTATTATCCGTCGTGCCACTGCGGGAACGGGCAAAAAATTGTCGTTGGAACTTGGCGGTAAATCGCCATTCGTGGTATTTGACGATGCTGATTTAGATTCCGCTGTTGAAGGCATCGTCGATGCGATTTGGTTCAACCAAGGCCAAGTCTGTTGCGCGGGTTCGCGCCTGCTCGTTCAAGAAGGCGTGGCTGAAAAGATGTTCAAAAAGCTCCGCGCACGGATGGAAAAATTGCGCGTCGGCGATCCGCTCGATAAGGCCATCGACATCGGTGCGATTGTAAATCCATCGCAGCTCAAGCAAATTCAAGAGAAAGTTGCGCGCGGCGTAGAAGAGGGCGCAACACTCATGCAGCCGTCTTGGGCAACAGTTGCCAATGTGCCCGCGCGAGGTAATTTTTATCCGCCCACCGTGCTCACCAATTGCAGCCCGTCATCAAGCGTGATTCAAGAAGAAATTTTTGGCCCCGTGTTGGCCGCGATGACCTTCCGCACGCCGGAAGAAGCGGTGAAGCTCGCCAACAACACCCGCTACGGCTTGGCCGCGACGATTTGGAGTGAAGATATCAACCTCGCACTCGACATCGCCACACAGATAAAGGCGGGCATTGTGTGGATCAACTCCACCAATTTACTCGATGCTGCCGCAGGCTTTGGCGGCTATCGCGAGTCCGGGTTTGGGCGCGAAGGCGGGAAAGAAGGCTTGTATGAATATCTGAAACGGGTGAAGAATGTGGGGACAGGCGGGGAGGGTTATGTCGGAGTTGCTTCCATAGCTAAAAAAGGTAAAACCCTAGGCGCAGAGACAATTTCAAGCCAAAAAAGCGCGAAGAAGCCCGCCAATGCTAGTGTTTATATTTCCAATACCGCCATTGATCGCACCGCAAAAATGTTTATCGCTGGCAAGCAAGCGCGGCCTGATGGCGGCTTATCAGTCAATATTTTTGGCGCGGGTTTAAACAATAGACAGCTCATTGGCGAGGTTGGCCGCGGCAATCGCAAAGATATCCGCAACGCCGTCGAGGCCGCCCGCGCGGCGGCAAACAGTTGGCAAAAAGCCACCGGCCACAACCGTGCGCAAATTATTTATTTCATGGCCGAAAACTTAAGCGCACGAGCGGGTGAATTTGCCAAACGCATCACCCAACAAACGGGCGTTAATTCCAGCGTTGCTGCGGCCGAAGTCGAAGCCAGCATCTCAGCACTATTCACCGCCGCCGCCTGGGCCGATAAATACGACGGCGCTATCCATCAAACCCCCATCCGCAACGTCACCTTAGCCATGCCAGAACCAATCGGCGTGATGGCCATTGCGCTGCCCGACGATCAGCCGCTGCTAGCGTTTTGTAGCTTTGCCGCAACCGCATTCGCCATGGGTAATGTGCTCGTCGTCACACCATCGCCTAAGCATCCGTTAAGCGTCACCGATCTCTATCAAGTGCTCGAAACCTCCGATGTTCCGCACGGCACGATCAATATTGTCACTGGTGATCGTGACGAACTGGCCAAGACATTAGCCGAGCATGATGATGTCGATGCGATATGGTATGCGGGATCAATTGATGGCCAAACAGCGGTGCAAAAACAAAGCGCTAGCAATATGAAACGCACCTGGATGCTGCCAGCCAACGGCGCATTACCGATGACGGAAGATATACTGCGCGAAGCCACGCAAGTGAAAAATGTTTGGGTGCCATATGGTGGTTAGTAAGGGTGATTAATTAAGCTGGTTAATTAGAGTATTTAGCTTCGTCTCTTAGTTGCGATGCGCTAAAAAATGTTTAAAGTCCGTCGCATCACCATCCTCTTATTCATCCTCATCATCGTAGCGACTGTTACGTGGTCAACAAAATATCGTGCATTAAAATGGACTCGTACACTCGATCTGGTTGTCTATCCCATCAATGCCGACCAATCAGAAAAAACCCGCGCCTACATGGCAAATTTAAAGCCAGAAACGTTTGAGCCAATTGCCACCATGATGCGCGATGAGGTGATTCGTTACGGTGTTGCTTCGAATCAACCAGTAAAGGGTTGGTTAGCACCTGCGTTGGATGGGATGATGCCACCTCCACCATCGCTAGATAGCGGCAATGTGTTGCTAACTATGTGGAGGCGTTTAAAGCAGCGCTATTGGGCTTTTAGGCATGATCACTTTGAACTCACTAGGCCAAACATTCGTTTGTTTGCGCTTCATCACGATCCCGCCCTCACGCGTGTGCTCGCGCATTCGCTAGGCTTCGAAAAAGGCATGCTCGGTGTCGCCAACGTGTTTGCCTCGCATCGCCAGACCGGTAGTAATAATGTGGTGCTCGCGCATGAGATGCTGCATACATTGGGCGCTACCGACAAGTACGATTTGCAAACTAGCTTGCCGATTTTTCCAGATGGTCTTGCTGAGCCGACAAAAAATCCGCTTTATCCGCAGCTATTTGCGGAGCTCACGGGCGGTCGAATTCCGCTGACTGCAACGACGGCAGACATTCCGGACGATTTATCGTTTGTTAGGATCGGCGCCGCAGCTGCGCGTGAGCTAAAGTGGTTGAAATAGTCGTTGTCAAAAATAATGCTGCCTAAAAAACATAAACACCTGTCCTTCCGCCTCCGCGCCGATCTCTTTGCCCAGCTCGCGCAGTTAGAGACGGCAGGCATTCCATTCGACCGTACCTTTGCCATATTGCGCATGCCGCCAAAAGCCGCAGCGCGCCTTGAGCGGATGCAAATACTTGCGGCGAAAGGGCGTAATCCAGCAGAGGCGGGCGAGCAAAGCGGGCTTTTTACGAAGCTCGAGGCGCGGCTGATTCAGGCGGCATTGATTGCCGGCAGTCCCGCTGCGCTTTACCGAAAATTGGCAGATTTTTATACCGATCGGGCGATGCAGATTGCGACGATGAAATCGCGCCTGTTGTTGCCTGCCTTTATGTTTGTCGCAGCCTTATTTATTCAGCCGCTGCCGGCGCTGGCGACAGGATCAATCGGCATTTTTGGTTACTTGTGGCAGGCGCTTAAGCCGATTTTGCTGATCGGTGCGGCATATTATGCGTTGCGGACGTTGACGAGTGGCGATGCACGCTCGGCTGGAAAATCAAGCTATCAAAGCGTGCCGATTGTGGGGCCAATCTTTATCCGCCGCAATTTGCGCGATTTTTTTGAGAGTTTGGGCTGGATGTTGGAGGCTGGCGTTTCAATGCTCGATGCCTTGCCGGCCGCACTCGACGCGGTTGAAGATGGCGACATGCGCCGCGAATTGGCGAAGATTCGAACTCGCATCGAGAAGGGCGCACCGCTGGCAGCGGCATTGGTCGGGGTTTCGTATATCAAAAATGATCGGGTGATCCAGTTTGTGCAAACGGGCGAGGCCAGCGGGACGTTGCCGGAGATGCTGTTGCGGCATACCAAACTGGAATCGGCTGAGATTGATTCGTTTTACCAGCAGCTTGCCGATTGGCTGCCACGCCTCATCTATAGCGCAGTTGCGCTGTGGATGGCGTACGGAATTGTGATGGGCGGTGGTTTCGTGCCCAAAATGCCGGCAAATTTTTGAGGCAGGCAATGGTTGACGATACGCGGCTGGCTACAAATAGTCCGGACAAATAGCCGCCCGCAGCGTTGTCTTGTGATTATCCTCACGCGACCGGTTGGTGAGCCACCAGACTGCTCCTTTGCGCATACTCAGTTCTTGCTCAACACCAAATAACAGCAGCGAAGCCAATTGCCCTAGCGCGGGCTGATGACCGATGATTACCACCGGATGTCGGCTATCCGGCCAACCAGCGGCAGCCAGCAGGCTTGCCACCTGCGCACCGGGCGCCAATTCGGGCACAATTTTATATTTTCGGTCTAATGCACTAGCGGTCTCGATGGAGCGAACGGCCGGGCTGACAAGTATTTTGGCCGAATCAGGTAAATGTTTATCAAGCCAAATGGCGATAGAGGCAGCCTGTCGTCGGCCTTTGCCGGTTAACGCGCGTTCCAAGTCTGCTTTCAAGACTGTCCCGCCGGGATGCGCATCGGCGTGCCGCCATAGAATTAAATCCATAGGCGGAAATTACAGGGAAATTGTGTCGTATCGGTGACAGCCTATCAGCCGAACATTGAAAGGGCAGGTTCGTCCGCTGTGCTGAGGCAAGCTTGCTTCGGGTGAATAAGCTCATCTGGGGCTGTGCGCTTAAATTGATTGTGCAACATGACGGGGTGGCCAACCATCCTATTCGCTATCACAAACTGAGGGGATTACTGCATAAAATACCAATCAATTTTTTTGCGAAATACTCTATACTTTAAGACTTTATCACCAGCTAAATAAACAAATAAATGCGACGGTTCGTCCGATCATCACTTCGGTGGAAATTTTTTGTTTGTTTGCTACCGATTGGCGTTGTGGCGGTTATCAATCTGGTCGGTTGTAAACCCAGCGAGGCGATGCGCCTACCGCAAGAGACCAATCCGTCGGCCCTGCCCGAGCCGACGTTGGCGGCGGATCAAACCGATACATCATCATCGTCATCGTCTTTACCGCCAGCTCCTTCGTTGCAGCCCCTCCAATCTGCGCCGCCGCGCTTCATGTTGAGCAACAACATCAGCCGATCCGAGCTATGGCCGTTCGTGGCGCTGCTAGCAGAGCCGAGCACACGACTATCGATTGACGACGTCGTTGCCTCGCCCGCGAGTTTTGTTGCGCCAAAATCAGCCTATGCGACGTTGGGGCAAGGCGGCGGCAGCGTCTGGCTGAAAATACCGATTACGGTTGCCTCTAATACCAACAATGAGTGGGTGTTTGATATTAACTACAGCCTTTTAAACCGGGCTGAGGTCTATCTGGTCCGGGACAACAAATTGTTGCAAAACGTACTGCTGGGAAATGCACAGCCGTTTGCATCACGTCCGATTGCCGGTCGCTCGCATGCGGTGGCTTTGGAAATCCCCTCCGGCGCAGACCTTGATCTGTACGTCCGTATCGAGTCGTCCTCCAAAATTTTGCCTATCACCATCAGCACCATCTCGGCATTCCATGCCCAAGCAGTGAACGAGCAGATGTTGCAAGGCTTTTTAACGAGCCTAGCCGTTTGTCTACTGCTTTATAGCTTGATGCAATGGTTTAGCCTGCGCGAACCACTCTATTTAAAATATTGTCTGCTGGTATTTTTCAGTGCGCTGTTTTCAGTGCATTTTTTTGGGCTTGGTGCCCAATATCTTTGGACTGATAATTTCTGGATGGAACGGCACATGGCGGGAATTACCTCGCTTTGCGCTGCCGCAAGTACGGCGTTATTTGTCAAAGATGCGTTGTCGACCGACATGAGCCCGATGTTGCAGCGGCTCGTCAATATTGTGATTGCCGTCCTCGGTTTAGCGGCGTTGGCGCACGGACTTGATGTTATTGATATTCATGCTGTCAGTTTTTTGATGGGCACTGTTGGCCTTTCGCCGTCGCTCTTGGCGATCCCTGGCGCATGGAAAAAAATGCGCCGCAGGGATAGGGTTGGCTTCTATTTTTTGATAGCGTGGATCGGTTATTTCATCGCGAGCGCCTTCATGGTTGGGGTGGTGAAGGGCACGGTTGGCGCGAATAGTTGGACGCTGCACTCGTTCATCATTGGCGCAACGATCGATATGGTTGTCTTTATGCGTATTGCCACGCTGCGCACCAATGCAATTCACGCTGCCGCGCAAACTGCCACCTTGGAGCGCGACGTGCTACATTCTCTGGCCCATACCGATCCATTGACGGGATTACTCAATCGGCGCGGCTTAAACGCCACTCTCTCGGCGGCGTTGCCATTTTCGATTCCCGGTCGTATTTTAGCGGTGTATGTGCTCGATCTCGATAACTTTAAGCCGGTCAACGATCAACATGGCCATGATGTCGGCGATGAATTATTGATGGTCGTCGCCGCCCGACTACGCGCCATGATGCGCGTTGGTGACGCTGTGGCGCGTACTGGCGGCGACGAGTTTGTGATCGTGGCGACCGGTTTGCAAACCGATGCGCAAGCCAAAGAATTGGGCGATAAATTGCTGGAGATTTTTCGCATGCCGTTTGCGTTGGGTGAGCAAACTTGTGCCATCGGGATTACCATTGGCTACTCACTTGCGCCGGCCGATGGGAACGATGCGCCAAGCTTGCTGAAACACGCCGATGCCGCCATGTATGCCGGTAAAGAATGCGGCAAGAACCGCGCCGGGCGCGCTGTGCCCGTTGCGGCAGTAGTTTAACGCCAGCGATTGCCAGCCACCAATTGGTGTGGCTAACAATATTAAAGTCTAGTACGGGCGGGCTTTGCGGCCGTTTTGTGGAAGTTTTTCGGCTCAAGAGCGCTGTCTAGTCTAGACATAGCGCCGTATCCAACGCAATTTCAATCATGGCACCAAAGCTGGTTTGTCGGTCTTCAACACTCATGAATTGATGCTGGCGAATTTGATCTGAAACCGTCAAAATACCCAACGCTCTGGCGCCATATTGCGCGCCATATTCCGCCACCAGACCATAAATTCCGGCGAGTTCCATTTCAACGCCGATCACGTTCATTTTTTCCAGCACCTCAAACAGCTGCGTTTGCGGGCTGTAGAAAAGATCGCTCGAAAAAACGTTGCCAACGCGGACTTTTGTGCTGCGCACCTTTGCTGCATCAATGGCGATTTGCATCAGTTCATAACTCGCCACCGCTGCGTAATCGTGGTCTAAAAATCGAATGCGGTTCACCTTGCTGTCGGTGCAAGCGCCCATCGCAATGATGATGTCGCCAAGGTTTACGCCGGGTGTCACCGTACCGCAAGAGCCAACGCGGATGATGTTTTTAACACCATAATCTTTAATCAATTCAGTGGCGTAAATGCTGCACGACGGAATGCCCATGCCGTGCGCCATGACCGAGACGCGCTTACCTTGATAGAAGCCCGTGTAGCCGAACATATTGCGTACGGCGGTGACGAGCTTGGCATCGGTGAGCCACGTGTTGGCAATAAACTCTGCGCGCAGCGGATCGCCCGGCATGATGACAGTATCGGCGAAATCACCTGGAGCAGCGCTGATGTGTGGGGTGGCCATAGTTTTTGTATTTGAAGAATTAAGTAGGCGTGCTGGGTTGATGTCGCAGGGAGGATGTCGAGTTCGATGCTAAATGAAATACTAAATTTGGTGCTGAATCCGGTGCTGAGTTAGACGCTAGCTGACGCGCTAGGTGAAAGTGTTGCGCAAAAATATAAAGCGCGAAGCAGAACTTTACCAAACGCGCATCGTGGCAATATTTTGCGGGAATATAAGGCCGCCTGTGTGCAACACGGATGGT
>JANYBL010000014.1 GCA_025360815.1 Burkholderiales bacterium | reverse complement strand
GATGGTCGGCGCGCTTCGCCGCAAACTACGCGGCCAATACCGTAAGCACAGAATGCCTCAAGACCCGCGCCAGTGCTTGAGTTTGGGGCTTTTGTTCGGTGTGCACCTGCGCGCTGCCCAAAAAATCCCTCATCGTCTCACTTCCTCACTTCCTCACTTCCTCACGCGCGAGGCGTACCTCACTGCCTTCCACTCATTTCCCCATCAAATGCTTCCCAAAAAACGCCTCAATCGTCCGATCACGATGCAGCTTATTCGCCTTGGTCGCAAGGCCATGTTTGGCTCCGGGATAGGTCATCAAATCAAACAAAATCCCGCGTGAGGTGAGTTCGCTAATCAGCTTGGTGGAATTGATGAAAAGAACGTTGTCGTCGGCCATGCCGTGTATAAGCAAGAGCGGCGAGCGCAATCCATCCAAGTGGGTAAACACGCTGCTTTGTTTGTAGCCTTCTGCGTTTTCCTTTGGCTGTCCCATGAAGCGTTCGGTGTAGTAGGTGTCGTAAAGGCTCCAATCGGTGACGGGCGCGCCGATGACACCGGCGGCGATTTTATTGGAGCCTTGGGCGAGCAAACGTGCGGACATGAAGCCGCCGTAGCTCCAGCCGAATACGCCTATTTTTTTGGCATCGACATAGCTTTGCTTGGCTAACCAATCGACGCCCGCAAGCTGGTCGGCGACTTCAACTTTGCCTAGGTTCAAGTACAGCGCATCCTCAAATTGTCGCTCCCGCCTTGATGAGCCGCGATTATCGAGGGTGAAGACGATGTAGCCTTTCTGCGCCATGTATTGTTCAAAAAACCCGCCCCAGTGTCGCGTCACGAGCTGGGCATGAGGGCCGCCATAAACGTGGATGTAAACGGGATAGCGTTTTTTGCTATTTGGTTTGAAGCCCGTCGGCTTGATCATCGAGTAATGCAGCGTCTGGCCATCGGCGGCGGTGAGGGTGCCAAATTCCATCGGCAAATGGTTAGCCAGATAGGGGTAATAGGGATGTTTGGCATTTAGTTCGTTCTGTTCAAGCCAGGCCGCCAGGGTGCCGTCAGGGCGCCGGACGCTCACTTGCGGCGGATGCTTTGGGTCCGACCACGTATCGACAAAAAGCGTGCCGTTTGTGGCGAATTTCGCCTCATGCCAGCCGTCGGTTTTGGTGATTCGCACCGGCTTGTTTGCGGTGCTCCCATCAAGCGCTAGTGCATAAACTTGCTTATCGATAGTCGCGTCGCGATTAGACTCCACGTAAACCTGCCCCGCTTTCTCATCAACGGCTAAAAGCTTGTCGATGCCCCATTCGCCGCCCGATATGGGATGCAAGACTTTGCCATTCAGATCAACCAAGTACAGATGCTTGCGCCCTCTGCGCTCGGATGCCCAGATAAAGGCATTGCGGCTTTCAAGGAAGCGCAAATCGTCATGCAAGTTCACCCATGTTTTGGAGGTTTCGGTTAGCAGCGGGCGTTGCTTGAGTGTGACCGGATCAACCGCGATTAAATCGAGGCGTTGCAAATTGCGCGTTTGGCGTTGGAAAACCAATTGTGCTGTTTGTTTGGTGTTGTCGTTAATGCTATTTACGGCGGCGCTCCAGTCGGCGCGAACTAAATAAATATCGGTCTCCGCACCCATATCAACAGCACGAATATTGCCGTCCGATAAGCTCACGATATGCAGCGAGACCAGCACATTTTTAGCGCCCGCATAAGGGTAGCGTTGCTCGACTACTTCGGTGCGATCTGCATAAATTTCAAAACGGCGCGCGATGGGGACGGGTGATTCGTCGTAGCGTTTAAAGGCAATAGCAGAATCATCGGGTGCCCACCAATAGCCGCTACTTTGGTCCATTTCTTCTTGCGCAACAAACTCTGCCTCGGCGTTGTGAATCGTGCCCGCGCCGTCTTTGGTGAGCTGACGTTCCAACCCGCTGGCGATATCGGCGACGAATAAATTTTGGTCGCGCACATACGAAACATATTTACCCAGCGGCGAAACCTTGGCGTCGATCACATTGCCGGTGGCGATGCGCTTGCCGCTATCGGGTGCGGCAACTTCAATTACATATAAATCGCCCGCTAATGGTACTAACAAACGCTTGCCGTCTTTGGACCAACTATAGTCAACAATGCCGCGAAAGCTGGCGGTGCGTTGCCGCTCACGACGGGCTTTTTCGTCATCTGAAATTGTCTCTTTTGGCTGCAACTTTTTGGAATCGATCAGGCGACGCATGGCCTTATCTTGCAAATTAAATTCCCAGAGGTCGAGCTGAAATTGGTCGTCTTCACGGCCACGCAAAAATGTCACGCGTGTCCCATCGGGCGAGACCTGCACTTTCCGCGGGATCGGTCCGGAAAGCGCCGGGTCGCTGTGAATTCGTTCTAGCGTTAGCGGTTCGGCTGCAGCAACACCGGACAACAGAAAAGCTGCGCAAGCAAAAAGGAATAAGGATTTAGCGAAGGGTAAGTGGCGGGTACTCATTTTATGGTCATCAATTCATTTAGGGTTAGGCAGAGAAGTCATGGTGAGCGTGTAATGAGGGAGTGGAGCGCAAGCGGAGCGGGAATTGCAGTAAAACTAATCACTAATCACTAATCGCGCGTCAATTCGCAAATTTCGACCGTGCCGCCAGCTTCATAAACCGGGTTGCCCTGTAGAAATAATTTTGCCGCAACGGTATTGACTGCTTTGACTCGGATATAGCCGGTGATTCCGCTAGGCGGTTTGGCCGTACCAGATCGCTTTGCACTCCACCTGACCTTGATCGAACTGCTGCCGCTAAAATGCTCGCTCTGGCGCAGCATGGACATATCGGTATCCCATTTTTGCTATCGTTCGCTAGCGCGTGATCGGTGACGTCGTCGTGCATGAGTCGTAAGTAATCGCCCATTACATTTTCCGATTGGTATTCATTTTTTCGCCCATTTTCTTTCCAGTGACTGTTCACTTACATTCACTAAAAAACGCTTCACATCCTCGCGACTACTAGCAAGGTTGGCCGGGCGAACTAAGGTGATCACGCTCGCCATCGCTAATCATGATGATCCGCCAAGCCGGAATTGAGCAATGATCTGGCTTCAAAAATGACTTCGGACGCTGTCAAACCATTCGGGCCCATAGCGTGATGACACGCCGCATCGGCAGCGGCACCATGTAAATATACGCCTAATTTTGCGGCATCGAGTGTCGGCAAGCCCTGCGCCATGAAGGCTGCAATCATGCCCGATAGTGCGTCACCCATGCCGCCCGATGCCATACCGGGGTTGCCAGTGGTATTGATGAAATAACGGCCGGGATGTCCGTCGATGGGCGGCGCGGCGATGACGGTTCCCGCACCTTTTAAGACGACAATCGCATTGGCTAGCGCGGCGATTTTAAGCGCTACACCGATGCGGTCTTTCTGCACGTTGGCAGTGGTGATATCGAGCAAACGCGCAGCTTCACCGGGGTGCGGTGTTAACACTAAAGTGTGTTTTAAACTTGAGGCAGGAAGGGCATCTCGGGGCGATTGTGCTTGTAGTGCCGCTCCAGCGCTAGAGGTTGATGTTTTTTTCCGCTGTGAGGACGACAGCGAAATCAATTGCAAGGCGTCCGCATCGATCAGCACAGATCGGCCGTTAGCCGCCGCGGTTGTCATCACATTTGCCATGATGATTTTAGCAAGCTTGCGTTTTTTGGCAATTCCGTCCTTTCTTGTTCCCAAGCCCGTCCCCATCCCATTCCCCATCCCCATGCCAATTGCAAATGCAGTGATGGTGGGATCTGTTGCCAAATCTCTCGCAGGCCGAACCATGATTTCTGGGTTGATCGTATCGAAAGCGATGTCAGTCTTCGCCATAAGTCCAACATAAACTTTACCCGGTCCCATGTGCAATGCCGCCCTGGCCGCCAGCACGGCTGCACCCACCATGCCGTCCGCGCCGCCGATTATGCCGACGTTGCCGTAGCTGCCTTTGTGCGAGTTGCGCCGACGCTGAGGAACCAGCGCGGCGCAATCGGTTTCAGTCAGTAATGCGCCGTTGCTCAATGGCCTTGGCAATGTTTCCGGTAACCCTGACGGCGACGCCAACTGAACGCCTAACGAATCGACGATGATCTCGCCGCAGCAATCAACGCCATCAGCTGTGTACAAGCCCGGCTTTGCGCCAAGAAAAGTGATGGTGGTGGTCGCTTGTATGCAATCGCTGGGGAATTCACCCAAGGCTTCACCAGTGTCTGCAATCAGGCCCGATGGGATGTCGATCGCCAATACGGGAATATTGTGCTTTGCGCTGAGGGCGTTGGCCGCGCGGATTACTTCGGTCAATTTGGCGGATGATTTTCTGTTTGCATTGGCAACCAAACCAATGCCGAAAATGCCATCGATAATCAGTCCATAGTCATTGTCAAACCCCAGTACTGGAGCGGCTTCCAAGGCAATGATGCCCTTTGCGGTTTTATACTCACTGTGGGCTTTTTTCGCGGCTGCGTCTTTGTGAATTTGCGCGCTCAGCGCCAACACTGTCACCTTAATTTTTTGCTTTTGTTGTTTTTGTAAAGCCCGCGCCGCAACCCACCCATCGCCGCCGTTATTGCCAGCACCGACCAGAACCAGAACAGTTTTTTTGCGTTTATCGAGAAGCTTGATTGCCTGCGCTGCAACGGCTTCGCCGGCGCGTTGCATGAGCGAAATTTTCGGATGTGTTGTCGCGTGTGCAGCTTCGATTTGGCGGATTTGTGCGGTGTTGTAGAGTAAGGTCATTGTGTTGGCTTTGAGCTGCGGGTTGTATTACCGCAATTGCTTAGGTTGCTGTATGGGGATAGGGCTGAGGCTAAGGCTAAGGCTAAGGCTAAGGCACCAAAACGGTATCCATCGCTACATCCAACATCATCGGGTAGTCGGCACTGTAATGCAGCCCGCGACTTTCCTTGCGCTCAACCGCACACCGCACAATCAGCTCGGCGGTTTGGAGCAGATTACGCATTTCGATTAAATCATTGGTGACGCGAAAGTTAGCGTAATAATCGTGGATCTCTTCTTTCAACAAATTAATGCGGTGCATCGCGCGCTCCAGTCGTTTATCGGTGCGGACAATGCCGACGTAATCCCACATGAAGCGGCGCAGCTCATCCCAATTGTGCGAGATGATAATTTCCTCGTCAGCGTTGGTGACCCGGCTTTCATCCCAAGCGGGCAGTGGTGGGCAATCAACCGCTGGGGCGGCTTGAATATCGTTCATGACCGCTTCTGAAAATACCAGGCATTCGAGTAGCGAATTGCTCGCCAAGCGGTTGGCGCCGTGCAGGCCGGTGCAGGAAACTTCACCGATCGCATAGAGTTGTTCAACATCCGTTCTGCCCCGTAAATCAGTTACCAATCCGCCGCAGGTGTAGTGAGCGGCAGGCACAATCGGAATTGCGTCTTTGGTGATATCAATGCCGAGCGTAAGGCATTTTTCATAGATATTCGGGAAGTGTGATTTTAAAAATTTAGCGGGCTTGTGCGAAATATCGAGATAGACAAAATCGATGCCGCGCTTTTTCATTTCATAATCGATCGCCCGTGCCACGATGTCGCGCGGTGCCAGTTCGGCGCGCTCATCATGCGCCGGCATGAATCGTTCGCCGGGCTTGGATTTGTTGTTCGGGTCGGGCAGTTTCAGCAATCCGCCTTCACCGCGCACGGCCTCGGTAATTAAATACGATTTGGCGGCAGGGTGATAAAGGCAGGTTGGGTGAAACTGCATAAACTCCATATTCGCCACGCGGCATCCCGCTCGCCAGCCCATTGCCACGCCGTCGCCGGTGGCGACGTCCGGATTGGTGGTGTATAAATAAACCTTGCCCGCGCCGCCAGTCGCAAGCGCAGTAAATTTGGCGGCGACAGTGTGGACGCGGCCGGTTTTGTTGTTCAAGGCATAAGCGCCGTAACAGCGATTTTTGGCGGTTTCAGGGCTTTCAGTCGTGCGCCCAAGGCGTTTGCTGGTGATGAGATCTACCGCAATGTGGTGCTCCAGCACCTCAATATTCGGGTGCGATTTGAGTTGCGAAACCAGCGTTTTTTGCACTGCACGGCCAGTCGCGTCCGCTGCATGAACGATGCGGCGATGCGAATGCCCGCCTTCGCGCGTGAGGTGCAGTTCGGCATGGTTTTCGTCGTCGCGGGTGAACGGCACGCCTTGGTCGACCAACCATTCAACCGCCTCGCGGCCATGCTCCACTACAAATCGGACCGCTTCGTCTTTGCACAAGCCTGCGCCGGCAACATGGGTATCACGGATGTGGTTTTCGGCGGAATCATCGTCGCTTAACACTGCCGCGATCCCGCCTTGCGCCCAAGCACTGGCGGCATCTAAAAGTTCATGTTTTGTTAACAATGCAACTTTTTGTGTTTCTGCTAGCCTCAGTGCCAGGGACATGCCAGCTAAGCCTGAACCGATAATTAATACATCGTAATTTTTCATTTTTTATTCATTTGGGGTTACGTTGCAATAAAACGTATTTCAACATAGCAGAAATTTGCGGTAAAAATCGAAATTTTGGCGCGTGAATGACGCAGCGTACGGTTCAGGAACTATTGGGCCGCAAATTTGTCACATGGTTGTGGCAAAAGCATGAAAAAGGGTGTTTTCTATTAAGTTAAAGAGTCAAACGTGTGGAACGCCAGCAGCAATTGAATATCGTTTCTGCTTAGTCAGCGCAGTCGCAACAGGCAGATTCCACAAAACAGGAGAGCAAGCATGACCGCAACGACAGACATGACGTTTATAATATCCGACGGGTTGGTAGTTCATCCCGGCATGGCAACTGCGATTGGGAATGGGAATGTGGATGGCATTGGGAACGGTAAGGGCGTTGCAAACAGTCTTGGCAACGGCATGGGTAATGCCAAAGCCTTTGGCGCAAGGATTAGCGCCGTCGTTTCCAAGTCCGTACGATTGACGCAGACTAAGCGGGAAGCTGCCAAAGCAACCAAGTCGGCTAGCGCAACCGCTTCTGGTGCTGTGGGTGATTTTATCGTTCAGGGAAAATCGTTGATGAGTGATCGCGAAGTCGATCAGCAGTTAGTCGAACGGGCACAGGCAGGCGATAAAAAAGCGTTTGAGTTGCTCGTCATCAAATACCAGCGCAAGGTGGAACGTCTGTTATCGCGCATCGTTCGTGACCACGCCGAGGTGGAAGATATTTCGCAGGAAGCGTTTATTAAGGCGTATCGCGCGTTGGCAAATTTCCGGGGCGATAGCGCGTTCTACACTTGGCTTTATCGCATCGCGATCAATACCGCAAAAAATTATTTGGTGACCAAGGGGCGTCGCGCCCCGACGACCACAGAATTTGATGTGGAGGAAGCGGAGGGATTTGAAGATGCAACCGGGCTGCGCGATGTTGCAACCCCGGACGCGGAACTGATGTCAAAGCAGATTGGCCAGATCGTTAATAAAACCATTGATGCGCTGCCAGAGGAATTGAGAACCGCGATAACCCTGCGTGAAATCGAGGGTATGAGTTACGAAGAGATTGCACAGATTATGGATTGCCCGATAGGTACGGTACGATCACGGATATTCCGTGCGCGAGAAGCAGTGGCCGAGCAATTACGGCCGCAGTTGGATACGTCGCAAGACAGGAGATGGTAATGGCAAACACGAGCAACATTGGCAACACCAGCAACGAAAAATTATCAGCGTTGATGGATGGCGAGCTGGCGCGAGACGACGCGCTGGCGGTCATTAAGGCGCTGGGGCAAAACGATGCACAACGCGGCAATTGGGATTGCTACCACCTGATTGGCGATGCATTGCGAGGCCAGGTGATGCAACAGCCGACAAACGGTTCGACGCCGGCGAACGTATCCAGCACCACGCAGGTTGCCGCGCCAATTAGTGCGGCGGTCTCGCGCCGCCGTGTTTCCGCCGAGGCCATTTTTGCGCAATTGGCAATTGAACCAACCGTATTTGCTCCCGCCGCCGCCCGTGATCTGGCGCTGCAAGCAAGCAACACTAAACCGGCTCCCGTTCACCAAAAAACGCGGTTTGCGTTGGCCATGGCAGCATCCGTGGTGACCGTTTCCGCAATTGGTGTGGTCGCATTTAAACAGCAGCAAGGCGGTGTCGCGTCAGCAGTGGTGGCGCAACAAGCGCCGACGAAGCAGGCCCAAGTGTTGGCTGACAGCAACGCGTCTGAAATCCGTGTCAATGATTATTTGCTGGTACATCGCCAATTTGCGAACCCTGGCGCATTGCAGGCGGCAGCGCTGAAACGTCCTGAACGCACTGAGCGCATGAACCAACAGCCGCTGCCGCTCAATGAACGCCCACGAATTGAACAACCACGCAATCAGTTGCCACGTACCGAGCAACGCGAGGCCGTCAATCAGTGAGCAATTTTGTATTTTCAGCGATAGTGATGAACAGATCGATTGTCTGGGTTTCCCCCCATACCGCTTTGGCAAGAAGTGATGATTCAGCGGCGCGACATCAATTAGTCACCAGCGTTTTTTATTCGCTTATGCTGGTGCTATTGACGTTGATGTGCGGATGGACAACAACTGCACACGCCCGCGACCGCGATGTCCGCTCGCCGCCCGAGGTACGAGAGCATGAGGCAATTGAATGGCTGGAGCGAATTTCGAAAGCGGCGCGTGAGCTGCCTTACACCGGTGTTTTTGTCCATCAAACGGTCGATAACAGCAGCACCTCTCGGGTCACCCATTTGCTCGATCGCCAAGGCGTAGAGCATGAAAAAATTGAGGCGCTGGATGGCCCGATGCATGAAATTATTCGACGCAATGAGGAAATGTTTTGCTATCAGCCCGATTTGAAAGTGGTGCGGGTAGACCGTCGTGCGAGCGGGCGTTTTTTTCCTTCATTGATTACCGGGAATCCCAAATCTGTTTCGGATAATTATCGCGTGAAAATGGGTCCGGTTGAGCGGATCGCGGGCTTTGATTGCCAATGGCTGACCTTGGAACCTAAAGATGAAATGCGCTACGCGCAAAAGCTTTGTGCTGAGGTAGGCACAGGACTATTGCTGAGGGCGCGCACCTACAATGATCGTAGTCAGTTGCTCGAACAATTTATGTTCACCCAGCTTGATGTGAATAGGAGTGTGGCAAAGACGGGAATTAAATCCCGCTACGAGCAAAATGCACAAACGTCAACATGGCTCCGCGATTATTCGGTTAAGGCGCCCCCTGCGCCGCTATCACCGGCATCGTCCCCTTCGTTACCCTCGACGACTGCCACAAGCTCAGACACCAATACCGGTTGGCTCGTCAGTAATTTGCCCTCTGGCTTTAAAAAAGTCATGGAAATGATGCGCTTTCTAACGGGCCGTCCGCAGCCAGTGGCGCATTTGGTTTTTTCCGACGGCTTGGCCCATGTTTCCGTATTTGCCGAGCAGTCGCAATTGCCAGGCAAGCTGACCGCAGCGGGCTCATCGGATGAGAGTCCGACCAGCTTTGCGGTACGCACGGTGGCCGATCATCAGATCACCGTGATGGGTGAAGTGCCGCTAGCGACAGTGCAAGCGATTGCGGATGGCGTAAGCAGAACCCGCGCGGATCGTCCAGTTGAAATTGACAAAACCGCCCAGAAATTAACCCGATAGAATTTGATTATGGATATTTCTGAATCAACGTTACGCGTAAAAAAGTGCGACCGGCCATAAATATCGCGTCATGGCGTGATACCCCTGTTATTGGCATATTCTTGATAATTGATATGCCCACCGGATGTTTTAGTTACCTGCTTTAATGGAGAAATATAGAATGAACTATCGCAATACCCAAAAAAATAACGTTGATATTGCCATCCGTGCAAAACCAGCTAAAGCGGTTAACTTAAAATGGCTTGCTGTCGTGTTTTTTGTTGCTGCGGCAGCACTGTTGCTCGCGTTGCCGAATACCAGCGCCAATGCGAAAGAGTTGCCTGATTTCACCGAACTAGTCGATAAGTTTGGCCCGTCTGTCGTGAACGTCAGTACCAAAGCCCGCCCGCAGCGGGCGCCAAGCGGACAAGGTAATCCAGGCATGCCGCAATTAGATGAAAACGATCCAGCGTATGAGTTTTTCCGCCGTTTCATGCCGCCTGGCGCCATCCCGAATCCCGGCAACCCGAATAACCCGAATAACCCCAATGCGCCGCGCCGTAAAGCGCCCAAAATCACGCCGCCCGGTGGAACCGAAGAAGCGCCGCTGCGCAATTTGGGTCAAGGTTCAGGCTTTGTTTTTTCAGCTGACGGTTATGTGCTCACCAACGCGCACGTCGTGGCCAATGCTGACGAAGTGACGGTGACCTTAACCGACAAACGCGAATTTAAAGCCAAAGTGATTGGCTCCGACCAGCGTACCGATGTTGCGGTATTGAAGCTCGAAGCAATCGGCTTACCGAAAGTCGCCATTGGCGATTCGGACAAGGTTCGCGTCGGCGAGTGGGTGATGGCTATTGGCTCGCCGTTTGGGTTCGAAAATACCGTCACCGCCGGTATTGTCAGCGCCAAGACCCGCGATACGGGCGATTTCGTGCCGTTTATCCAAACCGACGCTGCAGTCAACCCGGGTAATTCTGGCGGTCCTTTGTTTAATATCAAAGGTGAAGTGATCGGTATCAATTCGCAAATTTTTTCCGGAGGGGGCGGGTATATTGGCATTTCGTTTGCGATTCCTATCAACACCGCTGTCGACACGGCAAATCAAATTATCAAAGCCGGCAAGGTTGCAAGAGGACGCATAGCAATCCGCATGGGCAGCGCGCCGATTACCGATGAATTGGCCGAGGCGCTAGGCTTGCCGGCATCGCCTGGAGTGATGATCGACGAAGTCGAAGAGGGTGGGCCCGCCGAGAAGGCAGGTATCAAAGCCCGTGACATCATTCGTAAAGTAAGCGGGATCGCTGTCAAGACCAATATCGATGTGGTGCGCAGTATTGCCAGCAAAGCGCCCGGCAGCAAAGTAACGTTGACGATTTGGCGCAAAGGTGTGGAAAAGGATTATGTGGTTAACGTGGTTGAGGCGCCCCAGGATCTAAATGCGGTCGCCACAAAAAAGGACACACCTGCAACGGGGGACGACACCAACCGCTTGGGCTTGCTGGTTAAAGACCTCAGTGCAACGGAAAAATCAGACCTTAAATTGACGCAGGGCGTGCTGGTTGAAGACGTTGACGGCCCAGCCGAGCGCGCAGGTTTGCAGGCGGGTGATGTGATTTTATCCTTCAATACGACTGAAGTAAAAAACGCAAAGCAGTTCAATGAACTCGTCGCCAAAGCAGATGACAAGAAGGCAGTTGCATTGCTGGTACAGCGCGCCAAAGATACGCGCTACATTACCTTGAAGCCCGATGGCGCAGTCACTAAAAAGTAATGAAGCAAAGAGTCAAAGAGTCCATTGACAATGCGTTGGCGTATCGTAAAAGCGGAAAAATAATGACAGTCAGGCAAATTAGCAACTTTAGGAAGCAAGCTTGAAAATTTGAAGAAGCTCTTTGTTCTTTCTCGCACTTACTGCCATCTTTGCGATGACATGATTGCGGCGCTGCAGCTGGTGCAGCGCCGCGTTTTGACGCAACCCGAGTTGTTTCACCATTTCGATATTGAGATCGTCGATATTGATCAACATTCGGCATTAGAAAGCGCTTGGGGAGACAAAGTGCCGGTTCTATTGATCGCTGATACCGCTAATGATCTAGAAAAGGACGCGACTGTCGAAGTGGGGAACGCCGCAACAAATAACGCGATAAACAACACGAAAACTGAAATTTGCCACTATTTTTTGAATGAAAACGCGCTGCTGGCGGCACTTTCAATCACTTCTCAATAGCCAGTGGCGACGCCAATGCCGACCCCTAGATCAACACGAGTGCTCCTAAATTAAGTCGCCGTCGACAGTACTTTTCGGTTAAAATCTGCGGCTATCTTGCATAACCTTTCGAATGCGTTAACAACAAGGGCACGACATCGTGCCCTTGTTGTTGGTGGACATCTAAACCCATGAATTTAATCAGAAATTTCTCCATTATTGCCCATATCGACCACGGCAAATCGACGCTCGCGGATCGTATTATTGAGCGTTGCGGCGGGTTGTCGTCGCGCGAAATGGAATCTCAAGTGTTGGATTCCATGGATTTGGAACGTGAGCGCGGCATCACGATTAAGGCACAAACGGCCGCACTGACGTACAAAGCGCGTGATGGTCAAACCTATGAACTGAATTTGATCGACACCCCTGGCCACGTTGATTTCTCGTATGAGGTCTCCCGTTCGTTGTCCGCTTGTGAGGGCGCGCTGCTCGTGGTGGATTCATCGCAGGGGGTGGAAGCGCAAACGGTGGCGAATTGCTACACGGCCGTTGAGTTGGGCGTTGAAGTTGTGCCGGTATTGAACAAGATCGACTTGCCCTCAGCCGATCCAGCCCGAGTCATCGCCGAGATTGAGGATATCGTCGGAATCTACGCTTCAGATGCGGTGCAATGCAGCGCCAAAACCGGCATTGGTATCGAAGACGTCATTGAGACCGTGATTGCAAAAATCCCGCCGCCCAAGGGAGATCGCTCGGCGCCTTTTAAGGCGCTGATTATCGATTCTTGGTTTGATAATTACGTTGGTGTGGTGATGTTGGTTCGCGTTGTCGATGGCGTGTTAAAGCCGAAAGAAAAAATCTTAATGATGGCGACGGGTGCGCAAAACCTGGTCGAGCAAGTGGGTGTTTTTACGCCCAAATCACTGGCACGTACCGAGCTTTCAGCGGGCGGCGTGGGCTTTATTATCGCCGGTATAAAAGAATTAAAATCAGCCAAAGTGGGCGACACGGTTACACATGTTGATCGTCCGGCAGCCAGTGCATTACCGGGGTTCAAGGAGATAAAACCACAAGTGTTTGCGGGGCTGTATCCGATTGAATCGAACCAATATGACGCGCTCCGCGACGCACTCAATAAATTGCAATTAAACGATTCCAGCTTGCGCTTTGAGCCAGAGACCTCGCAGGCATTGGGCTTTGGCTTCCGCTGTGGGTTCCTTGGCTTGCTGCACATGGAAATCGTGCAGGAGCGCTTGGAGCGCGAATACAACATGGAACTGATTACCACCGCGCCAACGGTAATCTATCAGATCGTCAACATGGACAACACGGTCATCGAGATTGAGAATCCATCGAAGTTGCCGGAATTATCCAAAATCTTGGAAATCCGTGAGCCCATTATCACGGCGACGATGCTCATGCCGCAGGAATATGTCGGTGCTGTGATCACGCTGTGCAATAACAAGCGTGGCTCGCAAGTCGATATGCAATACGCGGGGCGTCAGGTGATTCTGACCTATGAAATGCCGATGAACGAAGTGGTGATGGATTTCTTTGATAAATTGAAGTCTGTTTCACGCGGCTACGCATCACTGGATTATGATTTTAAAGAGTATCGCGCTGCCGATTTGGTCAAGCTCGACATCATGATTAACGGCGAGAAAGTCGATGCGCTGTCTCTCATCGTGCACCGCGCCAACAGTCAGTACCGTGGCCGTGAGTTGGCGGCAAAAATGCGCGAATTGATCCCCCGTCAGATGTTTGATGTCGCCGTGCAGGCAGCGATTGGTGCCAATATTATCGCCCGCGAAAATGTCAAAGCGCTTCGCAAGAACGTCCTGGCGAAGTGTTACGGCGGCGATATTTCACGAAAACGCAAATTGCTTGAGAAACAAAAGGCAGGTAAAAAACGCATGAAGCAAGTCGGTAGCGTCGAGATTCCTCAAGAGGCATTTTTGGCGATCCTGCAAGTCGATGGCAAGTAGTGTGCCTGCAATGATGAACGCTCAGCGGGTCATCATGACGGATCGCATGTGGTACGGCATTTTTGGGCGTTAGTCGCATTAACAATGAAGTTGATAGGAGCAAAGCAGATAATGGCGGTTGCTCAACTTAACGGGGCGATGTCACAACGTCACAACGTGGCAATGTGAAAACGCGGCAAATAGCTTTCATAGCCATCATCAAATTTGAACATAAGGTAAAAATATGAATTGGGAAATAGTCGGTTGGGTGGCATTGGCAGCCAGTGGTGCGGTTATTTTGGCGAGTGTTTTCATGCCCTCAAAAATGGTGGAAAAAGGTGTCGCTGCCTTACCGCCGGCGCATGACGCGCCCATCCCCACCATGCATTTGTTGCTCGAGATCGCATGGCCGATTTTCTTTATCGCCACGATGGGCATGCTGACATTGAAAGAAGTGATGGGGTTCGCGGCGGTGTTGTTGTTGGCAACCGTGATTACGGGGCTAATTTGGCTTTTTGATGGGCTTGTTACTAGTAAAAAGCGCGCCAAAGAAAGTGGTGATCCGGTACTGGTCGAGATGGCGCGCAGTTTTTTCCCCGTCATCCTGATTGTTTTTTTGCTGCGCTCGTTTTTATACGAGCCGTTTAAAATTCCGTCTGGCTCAATGGTGCCAACATTGCTGGTCGGTGATTTTATTTTGGTTAATAAATACACCTACGGTGTGCGGATTCCCGTCATCAACAAAAAAGTCATGGAAATTAATTCGCCCAAGCGGGGTGACGTCATGGTGTTTCGCTACCCGCCGAATCCGAGTAAGGACTACATCAAGCGCGTTGTCGGGATCCCGGGCGACACCATTACTTATCAAAACAAGCAGCTGATTCTGAATGGCAGAGGCGTTCCGCAAACAAAGGGTGAGATATTCACCGAGGTTGACGAACGGATGAACATGACACAGTTTGACGTTTACAAAGAGTCTCTGGGCGATAAGCCGCATACGATGATGGTGAACAAAAATCGTGCGGCCTTTTATCTATCGAGCGTGTTCCCGAATTTTCCATTCAAAGAAAATTGCGCCTACAATGAAGATGGGTTTAGTTGTAAAGTTCCGGTTGGACATTATCTGATGATGGGCGATAGCCGGGACAATAGCGAGGATGGCCGTTATTGGGGCTTCGTCCCGGAGGAAAATATCGTTGGTAAAGCCGTCATGGTTTGGATGAATTTTAGTGCATTCAAACGTGTTGGCCTAGCAATTGAGTAGCAGTTATACTTCGAAGGGTCGAATTATTTAGTGAGGTCAAAAGCGATGGTCAAAACAGCACATTCCAAACCAAGTTTGCTCCCAACGTCTCCCTACCGCCAGCGCGGCATGAGTTTCATCGGTTTCGTCTTGATTTTTGCTTTGGTTGCGTTGTTTGGATTGGTGCTAATGCGGGTGTTCCCAGCGCAAATGGATGCATGGGCGGTGAAGAAAATTTTGGCGTCGATGTCCGTTTCTGAAGAAGTTAAATCCGGCACTGTTAAAGACATACGCGATAGCTTTGACCGTCGAGCGATGGTGGATAACGTCAATTCCATCAAAGGTTCCGATCTTGAAATTTCCAAAGAAAATAACGAAGTGATTGTTGCCGCGATTTGGCAGCAGAGAGTCCCGTTGTTCGCCAACTACACTTTGCTCATCGATTTTAATATGAGCACCAGCGATAAATAAGTGCCGTCATCATAAGCCCCCATTCGCAAAGTCATACTGCCCCACCGCCCGTCGCGCCGGATCGAGGATCGCTACAAGCCGAGCTTGGCCACGCATTCGCGAACACGGCGCTGCTAGCACAGGCGCTGACCCACCGCAGTTTTAGCGCAAGCCACAATGAACGCTTGGAATTTTTGGGCGACAGCATTCTCAACTGTGCGATCGCTAAGCTTATTTTTGAGCGTCATCCTGCTAAGCCCGAAGGGGAGCTGAGTCGGCTACGCGCGAACTTAGTGAATCAAAATGTGCTGGCTGAAATCGCTAGCGAATTGAACATAGGCCCACTGCTACATCTGGGCGAAGGCGAGATCAAAACCGGCGGTGTGACCCGGCCGTCGATTTTGGCGGACGCGGTCGAAGCGTTGCTCGGCGCAGCTTTTCTGGACGCCGGCTTTGAAACTGCTTTTGCAATGGTCGAACGCTTGTTTGCTGACCGGCTGAGCGTCGCCGATAGCAACACCATAGCAACCAAAGACGCTAAGACAATGCTTCAAGAATGGCTCCAGGCGAGGCGTTTGCCGCTGCCGGTCTATGTTGTTGCAAGAATTAGCGGCGAAGCACATCAGCAATCATTTGAAGTCAGCTGTACCGTCGGGGCTGGTGTCGAAATTAAAAAAATTTCAACATCCGGTATAGGCGCAAGCCGACGTATTGCCGAACAGGACGCCGCGATGAAGGCGTATGCTGTGATCGTTGCAGAGAAATCTGCAACAAACCGTTGCGCAAAGAAGGCTAAATCATCGGCACCACCATCCCAGCCGCCTTCCGAGCTAAGCACATCACCAACGGCTGTTAAATCAAGTAGACAAACGAAAGCAAAATCACGTGGTTGAGAAGAAAAAAGTTAAACCGGTCTCTGCAGCCCCATTGCCCGTATCCGCATCTCCCCCTGCACCGAAGTCTAAGGCTAAGCCGGCGTCCTCCGCCTCAACGGTCTCCGCTACGGTCTCCGCTGCGGTCTCCGCTGCGGTCTCCACTGTGGCATCCGCAGCGCCGGCCGATTTCCGCTGTGGCACCATCGCCATCGTTGGTCGTCCAAATGTAGGCAAATCGAGTTTACTCAACCATTTGATCGGCCAGAAGGTCAGTATCACGTCAAAAAAAGCCCAGACCACCCGCCATCGCATCACCGGCATTGCGACGGATGCCGCGTCTCAATTCTTATTTTTAGATACGCCTGGCTTCCAAAAAACGCATGAAAACGCGCTGAACAAAATTTTGAACCGTACCGTGAGCCAAGCCGCATCGGACGCGGATGTGTTGGTGTTTGTAACGGAGGCGCTGAAGTTTTCCGAGCTCGATGAAGTTGTTTTAAAAGCCATCAACAAAACCACGCCAACCATTTTAGTCGTTAACAAGATTGATCGGATTGAAGATAAAACCCGGCTCATGGCGTTTTTGCAAACGATGGGCGAAAAATTTGATTTTGCCGCAATTGTGCCAACCAGCGTCAAGATCGCGCCCACCATTGGCGCACTTAAAGACGCGCTACGGCCGCTGCTGCCCGTCGCGCCTGCTGTTTATTCCAACGATGAAATCACCGATAAATCGGAACGTTTTATGGCGTCCGAATTTATCCGTGAAAAAGTTTTCCGCCAATTGGGTGACGAACTGCCGTATAGCGTGAGCGTAGTGATTGAAAAATTTGAGATTGAGGGCAATTTGCGCCGCATTTTTGCCAATATTGTTGTCGATAAGGACAGCCAAAAAGCGATCTTGATTGGCACCAAAGGCGAGCGCATGAAACGGATCGGCACCGATGCTCGCAAGGATATGGAAATCACTTTTGGCGGCAAAGTCTATTTGGAGCTTTTTGTGAAAGTTAAAAAAGGTTGGGCTGATGATCAGGCGCTGCTGCGCCAGTATGGCTACGAATAGAAAAGTACGGCGATGGCAAGACATATCGGCGAGGTCAGTCAAGGCTTTGTGCTTCACAGCTATCCGTATAGCGAAACCAGCTTGATTCTCGAAGCGTTCACCCGCACGCATGGCCGCATGGTGTTCATGGCCAAGGGCGCCAAGCGCCCATCAAGTGCAATGAGAAGTGTGCTCAACCCATTCCAGCAGCTTCGCTTTAATTGGTTTGGGCAAGCCGATATGAAGACACTCAAAACGGCCGAACATGAGCAGATTTTTCCGCAATTGAGTGGCGCAACCTTGATGTCGGCTTTTTACATGAACGAATTGCTGCTGAAATTGACGCATCGTGAAGAGGCGCATGATCAGCTCTTTGATGCCTACCAACAAGCGCTGGCGCGGCTTTCGGGCGTTTATAATCCTGATGCGTTAACCAAATTTCCCCAAGACGTCCGCGCGATCGCCGCCGTGCTGCGCCGCTTTGAAATTTCGTTGTTGCAAGAAATCGGCTATGCACTCAGCTTGACTGAAGAAGCTGAAACGCGCGCACCGGTCATGGCCGATCAACGCTACGACTATATTTTTGAGCATGGTCCAGTCCTGGCTGGCAAGCCGTGCCAGCGCGATGGATTACAATTGAGCGGTAAAACCTTGCTCGATATGGCAGCGGGCGATTTTGTCGACCCGATCACCCAATCGCAGTCCAAGCAGCTTATGCGGCGCGCGATTAACCATGTGTTGGGCGATAAAACGTTACACACCCGACAGCTCATCCGCGACTTGCAAACAAATTAGAAAATTAACAACGACGATTTGAAAACAACGAATTCAAACTAGGTTAAAACGACGAAACTGAAACTGAAACTGAAACTGAGAGAGAAATAGAAACTGAAATGACCAAATTAAGCGTCAACCTCAATAAAGTCGCGCTGCTGCGCAACACGCGTTCCATCGGCATTCCTAGCGTGATTCGCGCCGCGAATATTGCGCTCGAAGCGGGCGCAAACGGCATCACTGTGCACCCGCGCCCCGATGGGCGGCATGTCAGGGCGCATGATGTTCGTGAGCTGTCGGCTTTACTCAATGCCTGGCCACAGGCTGAATTTAATATTGAGGGTAATCCGTTCCACAATCTGCTCGAATTCGTCCGCGAGGCGCGCCCGCAGCAATGCACACTCGTGCCCGATGAATCTGGGCAATTTACATCGGACCACGGCTGGAATTTGCAAGCAGACGGTGAGAAATTGAAGCCAATCATTGCCGAACTGAATGCGCTCAACATCCGCGTTAGTTTGTTTATGGACCCAACGCCCGATGCGATGGCTGCCGTTAAAAAATTGGGCGCTGATCGGATCGAACTTTATACCGAACCCTACGCCGAGGCCTTCGGCAAATACAACCAAAACGTCGTGCTGCAACAATATGTCGATACCGCTAAAGCCGCACAGGTACTGGGGCTTGGGGTTAATGCGGGGCACGATTTAAATTTGCACAACCTGCCGTTGTTTTTGAGCCAAGTCCCAGACGTGCTTGAAGTTTCCATCGGCCATGCGCTGATCGCGGATGCGTTGGAACTGGGTTTGGCGGAGACCGTGAAGCGTTATAGAGGGGTGACGAGCAGGGTGGTCACAAATTCGGCCGCAACGAAAGCCGGCTAAATGATTTACGGTATCGGTACCGACATCGTTTGCATTAAACGCATTGAGGAATCACTTGCCAAATTTGGTGATCGCTTTTTGCATCGCATTTTGAACAACGCCGAAATTGCTGAATATGCTGAACATGGACAACCAGCGCGGTTCTTAGCCAAACGCTTTGCCGTAAAAGAGGCGTTTTCGAAAGCGTTCGGCACCGGCATTGGCGCCGAAGTCTCGTTGCACGATGTAGCCGTCTCGCACGATGCGTTGGGCAAACCAATGATTGCGCCGTCAGCCGAATTGGCTGCACGCCTTGCTGCACGCAGCGTTTCAGCAATGCATGTGTCGATTTCAGACGAAGCTGAATATGCGATTGCGTATGTGGTGTTAGAAAAATTGTAGAAGAATTTAAAAAATTTAACGTAAAAGCATCGGCGAGAAACAACGAAAAAAAAACAACGAAAAAAAACAACGAAAAAACAACGAAAAAAAATGAAAAAAACAATGAAAATGAATATGCCCTTAGGTTGCGTCATGGCGGACGTTGTCGCCCTTGTGTTGACTGACGACGACATCAAGCGATTGCAACATCCGCTAATCGGCGGGGTGATTCTATTTGCCCGAAATTACCAATCACCGGAACAGCTCAAAGCGCTAACGGCCAGTATCCATGTGCTTCGCGAGCCGTCGTTGCCAATTGCGGTCGATCATGAGGGTGGCCGGGTGCAACGTTTTCGCGATGGCTTTACGACCATTCCGCCCATGCGTACCATCGGCGAAGTCTGGGCAAAATCAGCAACCGACGGGACGAAGCTGGCGGAGGCCTGCGGCACCATCATGGGCGCCGAACTTGCCGCCCACGGGGTTGATTTTACTTTCGCGCCGGTGCTCGATTTGGATTGGGGCGAAAGTGGTGTGATCGGCAATCGCTCGCTCAATCGCTCGCCATTGGCTGTCACCGCCTTGGCGCGGGCGCTGATGAATGGAATGCGTGCGGCAGGTGTGGCGAGTTGCGGCAAACATTTTCCCGGCCACGGCTATGTCAAAGCGGATTCGCACCATGAAATCCCCCGGGATGAACGCGCATTGGCCGCAATTGAGGCCGACGATATTGTGCCGTTTCGCGAGCTGGCGGGTGAGCTCGATTCGGTCATGCCAGCGCATGTGATTTATGAAAACGTCGATAGCAATCCCGGCGGTTTTTCACCGTTTTGGTTGCAACAAAAACTACGTGGCGAATTTGGTTTTAACGGCGTGATTTTTTCCGATGATTTGACGATGGAGGCAGCGTCAGTGGCGGGCGGTGTGGTGGCGCGGGCGGAGGCGGCGCTGAACGCGGGCTGCACTATGGTGTTGTTGTGCAATGACCCGGCGCGTTGCGATGAATTGTTGAACGGGTTGTGGGATCGCGGCCATCGCGCCACGTCCGAGACGGCCGAACGGGTGGCGCGGATGCGGGCGCGGGTGAGCGGCGTGGCATTGGCAGATGATGCGCGGTACCTGGAAGCCTGTCGTACATTGGCGGAAATGGTCGCCTAAATTGGCTCCTGAATTAAGGCCTGCTTTCGGGACCACCCCACGGCCTACATTATCGCCTGAGGTGTCGCCTGAGGTGTCGCCGGAGTTGCCGCCGGAGTTGTCCCCGGAGTTGCCGCCGAAGTTTTCAACATCGCGCATCACCTGCGACATATTCTGCCGGGTCGTCGATAATTTTGGCGATATCGGCGTCACTTGGCGGCTAGCGCGGCAGTTGGCCAACGAGTTTGGGATTGCTGTTCGGTTAATCGTCGATGATCTCGCCAGTTTTCAAAAACTGGCACCGGAAATTGATCTCCGCTTGGCGATTCAGCAAATTGGCGGCATCCACGTCATTGCTTGGCAAGAAACCAGCACGCTGGAACCCGCTCAGTCGGTCATCGAGGCGTTTGCCTGCGAACTTCCGACCGCGTACCTAAGCGCGATGGTCGAAATGCCGCAAAAACCCGTTTGGCTCAATCTTGAGTACCTCTCGGCCGAGTCCTGGGTGGGGGAGCATCACCTGCTGCCCTCGCCGCATCCGCAAACGGGCTTATCCAAGCATTTCTTTTTCCCCGGCTTTCGCGCCAATACCGGCGGTGTGTTGCGGGAGCGCAATTTACTGCCTGAACGTGACCTCTTTCTTCGTGGAAACCCGGATCTGGTTGCGCCATCAGCGCCACTAAAAATTTTCCTGTTCGGTTATGCGAACGCCGCATCTGGCGGGCTTCTTCAGGCATTTGATGCCGTCTCCAGCAAGTCAAAAAACGGTGTCGGGTGCACCATCCCAGCAGGCGAGTTGGCACAACAGGCGGCAGCGGCAATGTCGTATCAAAAAAAGCATGGCGCGGTTGCTAGCGCGGATTTAGCTCAGTTCCAGCTCAACATCGTTCCCTTCGCGCCCCAACCCGAATTCGACCGCCTTCTTTGGTGCCACGACATTCTCTTCGTTCGCGGTGAAGATTCCTTCGTCCGTGCGCAATGGGCGGGCAAGCCGTTTATTTGGCTGATTTACCCGCAAGCCGAACGGACGCACTGGGTAAAGCTGAACGCATTTTTAGATTTGTATTGCGAGGGGTTGGATGAGGTTTCAGCTGCCGCACTGCGTGAATTGCACCGCGCTTGGAACGATGAGGACAACGCCAGCATTGGTGCGGCTTTTGAGGCATTTTTGGCTCAAATGCCCCATCTGGCGGTGCATGCCAAAAAATGGTCGGCGAGCCTATCGGAGATGCCCGATTTGGCCACGCAGCTGGTGACTTTCATCACGAAAACGGCTAAAATTCAAGGCTTTGCAGGGCATCATGCTTAATTGCGGCTCGTTGCGCATTGTTGCCCACGTCAGATTCCAGAATCCTGAATCCCGAATTTTTAACCGCTTGAAAGTAATCCCATGAAAATCGCACAAGAACTCCGCGCTGGCAACGTCGTCATGATCGGCAAAGATCCGATGGTTGTTTTAAAAGCCGAGTACAACAAAGGCGGCCGCAGCGCTGCTGTTGTTAAAATGAAATTCAAAAATTTATTGACCGCTTCCGGCATGGAAACCGTCTACAAAGCTGACGATAAATTCGAAGTCGTTTCGCTCGAGAAGAAAGAAGTCACCTATTCGTACTTTTCAGACCCGATGTATGTCTTCATGGACGGCGAATACAACCAATACGAAGTTGAGCCTGAGAACATGGGCGATGCCTTGAGCTACCTCGAAGACGCGATGCCCTGCGAGGTCACGTTCTACGACGGCAAAGCGATTTCGATTGAACTGCCAACCTCTGTCGAGCGCGAAATCAGCACCGATCCTGCCGTGCGCGGTGATACTTCCGGCAAAGTGATGAAGCCAGCAAAATTGGTTTCGACCGGTTTTGAAGTGGCCGTGCCATTGTTTTGCGAGAACGGCGACAAGATTGAAATTGATACCCGGACCGGCGAATATCGCCGCCGCGTTTAACCATTTTTCGGCAAGCAAATTGAAAAGGGCACGGTTTACCGTGCCCTTTTTGTTTCATAAATTTAAAATAGCGCCATGAAAACCACCAAATCCTACGACCCCAACTGTCGCCAATGCCCGCGCCTCGCCACCTTTCTCGACGATGTAAAAGCGGATTACCCCACCTATTTTTGCAAGCCCGTCCCGCCGTTTGGTGATGACCCGAAACCTGATTTATTTGTCGTTGGCCTAGCCCCCGGCATGCACGGTGCCAACGCCACCGGGCGCCCGTTCACAGGCGATCACGCCGGCATTTTGCTCTATGAAACACTCCATAAATTCGGCTATGCGACCAAGCCACAATCGGTCAGCGTCAACGACGGCTTAAAACTAAACCGCGCGAGAATCTCCAACGCCGTCAAATGCCTGCCGCCTGGCAACAAACCGACGCTAGATGAAATCAAAACCTGTAACCATTTTTTAGCGCATGAACTGGCTCAAACCCCAGCAAAGACGCGCATCTTGGCACTAGGCCTGATTGCCCACAATGCCGTGCTGATGGCTTTTAAATTAAAACCCAGCAGCGCTAAATTTGCCCACGCGGCGCGACATGAATTAGCCAGTGGGCACACGCTGTTCGATAGCTACCACTGCTCACGCTACAACACCAATACAAAGCGGCTGACGGAAGCGACTTTTTGTGATGTTTTTCGGTTGATACAAGGTAGCTGATCTCATCGCAAAGCACCACGCTTATTGCCCCAATAAGTCAAAAGCAGATTCCTCGCACAAACCCTTTCGGAATGGCAACTCAAACATTGGGCGATTCCTACAATCGTGGCTTACCGTTGCCTTCATCCTTTATTTTTGCCCCGTCTCACTTCATACGCCTTCAAATGCGTATGAGCAACGCGAATTAAACCATCATCAATGCCGTGCTGCCTTGCTTTGCCAAGCATAAAACCAACAATATGATCGACTTCAACTGGGTTGCCGCTTTCCAGATCGCGCATCATGGATGCCGTCAACGTTGAGCCGGTTGAATCAAGGATTTTTTCAAATCGCGCTACTATGTTTGCGCGGGGTGAGTAGCCTTCTGCGGTGGCAATAGCCATGCTGGTCCGCATGTATTCCGCCATGATCGCCCGTCCATCGGCGGTGGCAAGGATTTCGCCAACATTGGCGCGCATTAGGCAAGTCATCCCGGCAAGCGTGGAGAGGAACGCGATCTTTTCCCACATATCGAGCATAATATTATCGGACACTTGCCACGTCACGACCGTTTTTGCGAATGCATCACCCAACGCTTCGGCAATGGTTTGTTGTTTCCTTTGATGTTGTCCTTTATGTTCGCCTTCGCGCAATTTTTCTCTGGCGCCCCACAAAATCAAATGCGTATCGGCCATCGATTTAACGATGCCATCGGGCGTTAACGTGGCGGCAATCTGACAGCTGCCGCCCAGCACGCGGTGCGCACCGAACGCGGCATCGAGCTGATCCAAATGCGCGATACCGTTGAGTAGCGGCACCACGAACGTGTTTTCACCCATGCCAGGCGTGATGGCATCGATGCTGGAAGCTAAATCATAAGCTTTGCAGGCGAGGATGACGACATCGAATATGGGCTTCACATCAGCTGCCAATACCGTGTTGACCGGCAGCGTGATTTTGTCGGACGGGCTTTCGATTTGCAGGCCGTGGTCAGCCAACTGCTGCGCGCGGCGCTCGCGCACGAGGAAGGTGACATCCGCGCCAGCTTGAGCCAATCGGCCACCAAAATAGCCGCCCGTTCCGCCTGCGCCAAGGATGAGGATTTTCATATTTTCTCGCGATGCCTTATTTTGCGGCGGTTTTTGCTAGGTCAGCTTTGACAACTTCAGCCTTTGCTTCATCCATTTTCTTTTTCAAAAATGATTCGGCGGCTTCCAATACACGATCACGGTTGAGCACATAATCTTCACGATTCAGCGGCACGGCGATATCCGGAATCACGCCCACGGTTTCCACGCGCTTCCCCGTTTTTGATGAGACGAAGCCGACTTCGCTGTAGGCGAGCCAACCGCCGCCGGGCACATCGGCGTAGCCCAAATAAGCCAGTAGACAGCCGCAAGTGCGTTCGCCAACTACAGTGGCGCGGCCCAGCTCTTGCAGCATGCCTGAGGTCATTTCCGACGCGGATGCGCTGCCTTCGTTAGTGAGGATCACGAGCGGCTTGGTGTAGGCGGTTTTTTTATCGCCTTTTAATTCGGGTTCGATCTTCATCATGTCGATGAAAAACAAACTGACTGGCTTGCCGGTGCGTGTCAGTAGCTTGCCTGGCTTTTCCGCGCCGCTTAAAAATTTCGTGATGAGTGCTTCCGACATCGCAGCCGAGCCGCCACCGTTGCCGCGTAAATCCAGGATCAGTCCCGGTGTATCTTTCATTGAATCGATGCCGCCGATTACATCGCCGCGCAACGATTCCACGAAGTTAGAAAACCGTACATAGCCAAATCCAGACGGCAACACCCGTTTAGTAAAACTCGGGGGTGTCTTGAATTTACGGCGTTTCATGGTGACGTTGATTTCGCCTCCTGCGTCTTTGCCTTCGGTACGAACAAATGTCATTGAAACAGTGGTGTCCACATCGCCTGAACTAATTTTGCGCACCGCACCGCGTGCGCGTGCCCAAGGCGTTGAGGAATCGCGGGCCTCCTTGCCAACGCGCTGATAGAGTGGCAATGCCGCCTCGCCATTGATAGTTTTGATCGTCATGCCAACACGTGCACCAGTGAAATAGGCGTCTGACTCTGGGTGCACGCTGGTCAACATCAGCGAGCCATCGAATTCGGCAAAACCAATGCCCAGTGAATGTGATTCGCTGTTGCGCTGCTGCTCTACCTGCTTGGGCGAGTTCACACGGGTATGCGAGTCTTTTAGCTCGCCCGTCATTTTGTCGAGTAGTTCCCAGTATTCATCATCATTGCTGACGGCCTTCAGCATTGGTTCGTATCGAATGCGAACGGCACGCCAATCAACCCCGTTAAATTTCGGGTCGTAGTACTTTTCATTGACGGTGCGCCATACAAAATCGAGCGCCTGCTGCCTCCAAGCGTCCGGCGCTACGTCCGGCACGGGCTTGTCGCTGTTGGGCACCGCGGGGTTTTGGCGGCTCAGTAGGTTGTAGGGATCAACCGTCGCGCAGCCTGACAATAAACCGAGCAGCAACGCAAGCAGCAACGCAAGCAGTAAGGCCGGGGTGGCAATCAGGGAGGTGATAAGCGCGGGATATTTAGCTGAGGAGATTAGTGTCTGGGGCATGGTGGGCTTTGGGTGCACTTGGGCGATTAGGGAAAGTTGAACGCGCGTTGCTAGCGTTGAGAGAAGGTGGTGAGGTCTGAATAAGTTTTGAACAGGGCGTAAATTGGTAAGCAAACCAAACTATTTTTTTGTTTCGCGACTGCTTATTTTAATCTGAACCACCGCTACATTTCACCCTGTTCATCGCACCTATCCGCGTTTCGTCGCATGCCGAGTTGTGTCAAATGCCGTTGCCTGCAATACTGCACCGTCTTTCATTCTGCCCAAAAATAATCCTATGAACCTCATCATTCGCGGCCTTTCCAAGACCTACCCTAATGGCGTGCAGGCGCTTAAAAACGTAACGTTAACCATCCCCAACGGCATGTTTGGCTTACTTGGGCCGAATGGTGCGGGCAAATCAAGCCTGATGCGGACCTTGGCAACGCTGCAAGATGCGGATAGCGGCACGGCGCAAATGGGCACCTTGGATGTGCTCAACGATAAGGACGGCGTACGGCGGCAGCTTGGCTATTTGCCGCAAGATTTTGGCGTCTATCCAAAGGTATCTGCTTGGGATTTGCTCAATCACTTGGCGGAATTGAAAGGGCTGAACAAAAAAGCAGAGCGCCACGATGTGGTGGTTGGTCTCTTGCAACAGACCAATTTATTCAATGTGCGATTCAAAGCGCTCGGTGGGTTTTCCGGTGGGATGCGGCAACGGTTTGGCATTGCGCAGGCGCTGTTGGGAAACCCGAAACTGATTATTGTTGATGAGCCAACTGCCGGGTTAGACCCTGAAGAGCGGGTGCGCTTTCATAATCTGTTAGCCGATATTGGCGAAGAAGTGGTGGTGATTTTATCGACTCATATTGTCTCGGATGTGAGTGATTTATGTCCGAATATGGCGATCATCAACAAAGGCGAGGTGCTGTTGACTGGCCAGCCCGACGAACTGACCAAACGGCTCAATGGACGCATCTGGGCGGCATCGGTTGCGCGTGATGAACTGGCAGCAGCCAAACAAAAATATCCGGTCATCTCAACGCGTCTGATGGCGGGTAAAACGCTGATTCATGTTGTCGCAAACTCGGCTCCTGGTGTGGCGTTTGAGCCGGTCAAGCCCACACTGGAAGATACTTATTTTGCAGCCATTGGCGGGCATTTCGGTGTTTTTTCGGGTGCGCCAATGTCCAACGCTGTGGCGGATGCCACCGCAGCGGCGAACGCGATGTCTGCTTGACCGGAGACCATGATGCTGAATTCGATTGCGCTCTTCGAGCTTAAAACACGTTTGTCTCGTATTTCCACGTGGGTTTATTTCCTAGTTTTCCTGCTGCTCGCGTTGCTATGGATTGCGGCAGCGGGCGGCTTGTTCAAAGAGGCCAACATTTCATTTGGGTCGGGCAAGGTGCTCATTAACTCACCATTTGCGCTGGCGCAGACGGTATCGTTGCTTGGCATGTTTGGCCTCATCATCATGGCCACCGTAATGGGGCGCGCTGTGCAGCAGGATTTTGAATATCGGTCGTACCATTTTTTCTTCACCTCACCGATCAGCAAGTTTCAATATTTGGGTGGTCGCTATCTGGGTTCGCTTGCGCTTGTCTTGCTGATATTTTCGAGTATTGGGCTTGGTGCGTTCTTGGCTACGCTCATACCGGGCTTGGATCCGGAGCGGTTGGGACCGAATCAGCTTGTTGCCTATTTGTGGCCATACGCCCTGATTTTGCTGCCAAACGCGCTGCTGATCGGCAGCTTGTTTTTTGTGATCGCCACACTGACGCGCAAGATGTTGCCGGTTTACATCGGCAGCGTGTTGATGCTGATTGGCTACCTCATTGCGCTGCAACTGATACGCGATTTAGACAATAAAGCGATTGCCGCGTTGATCGACCCGTTCGGGTCATCGGCGATGGCGCGCATCACAGAATATTGGACCGTGAGTGAGCGCAATACACGTTTGATTCCGTTTGAAGGTGTACTGTTGTGGAACCGCATGCTATGGCTGGGCATCTCGATTTTAGCGACGATGTTTTGTTTTTGGCGGTTTTCATTTGCACAATTCTCAGCTGAAAAAATCTCTAAGAAAGCGAAGGCTGTCGCTTTAGAACAAGAAACCATTAGCGTTGTGATTGCGCCAGGCTCGGAAGAAAGATCTCATGGGAAAGTACCATCCAGCCGTGGGCTAGGAATGGTTGCGCCAAGTGGTTGGGCCATGCTGCCACGCTTAACATGGCTCAATTTTGTCGAGACGGTAAAGAACATTTATTTCGGCGTGCTGGTGTTTGCGGGCCTGTTATTTTTGATCTTTGCCGCCACCACGCTGGGCGATGTGTATGGCACGAGCACGTGGCCGGTCACGTATCAAATCATCGAATTACTCAACGGCAGTTTTGCATTGTTTATGCTCATCATCATCACGTTTTATGCCGGTGAGCTGGTGTGGCGCGAACGCGATCAGCGGCTGGATCAAATCTTGGATGCGATGCCCTCGCCCACATGGCTGCCGGTGACCGCGAAGCTGCTGGCGCTGATGGTGGTGCCCGTTGTGTTGCAAGTGATGCTGATGCTGTGCGGGATGGCGGTGCAGGCATCAAAAGGCTATTTCAACTTTGAAGTCGGGCAATACCTGACAAGCATGTTCGGGATTTCATTGATCGATTATTGGCTGTTGTGCGCGTTGGCGATTTCGGTTCATAGCATCGTGAATAATAAGTATATGGGCCATTTTTTGATGATCGTTTATTACATCGGCATCTCGTTTGCGTCGGTGCTGGGGCTTCAACACAATTTGTATAAATTTGGCTCCGTGCCGAACGCAACTTATTCGGACATGAACGGCTATGGCCATTTCATTCAACGCGTGTTTTCGTATCAGGCTTATTGGTCAGCGGCGGCGTTGTTATTGGTGATTGCTGGCTATTTGTTCTGGACACGCGGCACAGCATCGGGCTGGCGCGAGCGCTGGGCGATTGCCCGCAGCCGCGTGAGCAGACCGGTGTTGGCGACAAGTGCGGTAGCGCTGCTGGTATTTGGGGGCATGGGTGGATTTATTTTTTACAACACCAATGTGCTCAATAAATATACGACCAGTAAGCAGGGTGAAGAGCGGCAGGCTGATTATGAAAAAGGCTACAAAGCCACCGCTCGCGAGCCGCAACTGCGTATTACTGCCGTCAAGGCACGGGTAGAGTTGTACCCGTCCGAGCAACGTGTGCGCATGATGGGCACCTTGCAGCTCAAAAATAAAAATGATGTGCCCGTCACACAAGCGCAGCTGGTTTTCTTTAAAAGTGCGACATTGATTTATAACAAAGTGGAATTTGGTGTGCCAGCTGATTTGGATACGGATGATAAGCGGCTCGGCGTGCAGATTTATAAATTCAAAACACCGTTAGCACCGGGTGCGGAAACGACGTTGACTGTTGATCTTGAGCAGCCCACCCGAGGATTTGAAAATTCGGGATCGAACACTGAGATCGTTTATAACGGCTCATTTATTAACTCAATGAGTTTAATGCCGTTGATCGGTTATCAACCGAACGGCGAAATCGCGCGGGATCAGGATAGGAAAAAATACAACCTCGCACCGCGAGAGCGCATGGCAGACCGTGATGATGCGGAAGCGCTTAAACAAAATTACATCTCGAATGACTCGGACTGGATTGATTTTGAAGCAACCGTTGGCACGGAAGCCGACCAGATTGCTATCGCGCCGGGATATTTACAGAGGGAATGGACAGAGAACGGGCGGCGCTATTTCAATTACAAAATGGATGTGCCGATTTTGAATTTCTTTGCCTTTCAGTCGGCCCGCTATACGGTCAAAAAGGATGTCTGGAAGACAGCTGACAGTACCGACGAGAAAACCGTACCGATTGAAATTTATTACCACCCGTCGCACACCTTCAATTTAGATCGCATGCTTGAGGCTACCAAGGCATCGCTGACTTATTACAGCAAAAACTTTGGACCTTATCAGCATAAGCAATTTCGTATTATCGAATTTCCGCGCTATGCCAGTTTTGCGCAGGCATTTCCAAACACAATTCCGTATTCAGAAGCGATCGGTTTTATTGCGCGGGTTCGTGAGAATGATCCAAAGGACTTGGATTATCCGTTCTACATTACCGCCCATGAGGCCGCACACCAGTGGTGGGCACATCAGGTAATTGGCGGGGCAGTGCAGGGCAGCACAGTGCTGTCAGAAATGCTCGCGCAATATTCGGCATTGATGGTGATGAAGCAAAAATATGGCGAAGCCAAAATGCAGAAATTTTTGGCTTACGAACTGGATCGCTATTTACAAGGCCGCGCGTTTGAACAGAAGAAGGAATTGCCACTGGGGCGTGTGGAAAACCAAGGCTATATTCATTACAATAAAGGTAGCCTTGTCATGTATGCGTTGCAGGATTACATTGGCGAAGCCAAGGTCAACGAAGCCATCAAAGCATTCCGTGATGAGACAGCCTTCAAAGGGCCGCCGTACCCGAACTCGCCGATGCTGATTCGGCAGTTCAGAGCCGTCACACCAGCGCATCTCCAATACCTCATCGATGATATGTTTGAAAACATTGTGCTGTATGACAATCGTGCGACTAAAGCGACTTATAAAGAATTAGCCAATGGTAAATTTGAAGTCACGCTAAAAGTCATCGTAAAAAAACGTCGCGCGGACAAATTGGGTAAAGAAGAAGACGTGCAGATTGCGGACTGGATTGATATCGGTGCGCTAGACGAAAAAGGTGTGCCAATCCTCATCGAGAAGCGCAAATTCGAAAAAGAAGAAAATGAGATCGTTTTGATCGTCGATAAAAAGCCTACGAAGGCCGGTATTGATCCGCTCAATAAGCTGATTGATCGCCGGCCTAGGGACAATACGGTTAACGTTGAGAAGGCTGGTTAGGCCTAATTTCGGCGCTATTTCGTTCATTCCGATGTTGATTTGCCAAGCCTGCCGCGCCCATTCTGTCCATCGCGGCGGGCTTTTTATAGGTGCTTTCACAACGGCACCAATTTTCCGGTAAACTTGCGCCCGCCGCTAGACGGGAACACAATTCCTTTGTTGGGCGGTCACCACCTGCCGATAGCGACTAATAGCCACCACTATTAGCCACTTCACTTGGCGGTTAATTCGCACGAAACGAACGTGCCCCAGAACAAAATTTTGAGGAGTTGTTGATGTCTGCTGTCCTTTCCACCATGCCTAGCGCTGCGTCCGATTTTAATTCCATCACGCTTGACGATAAATACCTGCTAGCGCACGGACGTGCCTATATGACCGGCACCCACGCCTTGGTTCGCCTGCCAATGTTGCAGCGCCAGCGTGATTTGGCGAATGGTTTGAATACCGCCGGTTTCATCTCCGGTTACCGTGGCTCGCCATTGGGCGCCTATGACCAGGCGTTGTGGAAAGCAAAAAAATTCCTCAAAGAAAATCACATTCATTTCACCCCTGGCGTAAATGAAGAATTAGCTGCCACCGCCGTCTGGGGCTCCCAACAAGTAGGGCTATTTTCTGGTGCGAAATACGATGGCGTGTTCGGCATTTGGTACGGCAAAGGACCAGGTGTAGATCGCTCGGGCGATGTGTTTAAGCATGCGAATGCGGCAGGCTCATCCAAGCATGGTGGCGTGTTGCTGGTGGCTGGTGACGATCATGCGTGTAAGTCGTCGACGCTTCCACATCAGTCTGAACATATTTTTGATGCCGCGATGATTCCGGTTTTGTATCCCACCGGCGTACAAGAAATTCTTGATCTTGGCATGCACGGTTTTGCGATGTCCCGCTATTCTGGTTTATATGTCGCATTCAAATGTATTTCGGATACCGTCGATGCATCAGCTTCGGTATTGATTGATCCCGATAATCCCAAAATATTACTACCTGAAGATTTTCCGATGCCTGAAAAAGGCCTCTCGTTGCGTTGGCCCGATGCGCCGCTGGAGCAGGAACTTCGTTTGCAACACGATAAAATTTACGCCGCGCTTGCTTACGCACGCGTGAACAAATTAAATCGCGTCACCATCGATGCGCCCAACCCGCGCCTCGGCATTATTGCGTCTGGGAAAAGCTATCTCGATGTTCTGCAAGCGCTGGAAGATTTGGGCATTGATGAGCGCCACGCGGCTGAGATCGGGATTCGCTTAATGAAAGTTGGCATGCCATGGCCGCTGGAGCCGACCAGCTTGCGCGAATTCGCATTGGGCTTGGATGAAATTTTGGTGGTGGAAGAGAAACGCCAGCTTATTGAATACCAAATGAAAGAACAGCTTTACAACTGGCGCGACGATGTACGTCCCCGTGTGATCGGTAAATACGACGAGCACGGTGAGTGGGAAATGGCCCGCCAAGCGTGGCTGTTACCCGCCGCCGGTGAGCTCACGCCGGCCATGATCGCGCGCGTGATTGCCAAACGTATCGCGAAGTTCTACACGTCAAAAATTGTCGAAGCGCGCCTAAAATTTATCGAGGACAAAGAAGCCGCGTTGGAGCGTCCGCGCGCCAAGGTATCGCGGATTCCAACCTTCTGTTCCGGCTGCCCGCACAATACTTCAACCAAAGTTCCTGAAGGATCCAAAGCGTTGGCAGGCATCGGCTGCCACTACATGGCAACTTGGATTCGGCCCGAAGAAACGATGACGTTTACGCAAATGGGTGGCGAAGGGGTGCCTTGGGTGGGTATTCAGCCATTCACCTCTACCAAGCATATTTTTGCGAATTTAGGCGATGGTACTTATTACCATTCGGGTTTGCTCGCGATTCGTGCCGCGATTGCGGGCGGCGTAAACATCACCTACAAAATTTTGTTTAATGATGCCGTGGCGATGACGGGTGGCCAACCGGTTGATGGGCCGATTAGCGTGCCAATGGTCACCCATCAGGTTGCTTCCGAGGGTGTGAAAAAAGTCGTGGTGGTCACCGACGAGCCGGAGAAGTATCAGAACGCTGAAATACAAGCTGGCTTGGCACCGGGCGTGACTGTGCATCACCGTGATGAGTTGGATGCCGTGCAGCGGATGCTTCGTGAGGTCGAGGGCACGACTGTGCTGATTTACGACCAAACCTGTGCTGCAGAAAAACGTCGCCGCCGGAAGCGCGGCAGTTATCCCGATCCGGCGAAACGCGTCGTGATTAACGAAGCGGTGTGTGAAGGCTGCGGTGATTGCGGCAAAAAATCGAACTGCGTTTCCGTCTCGCCCGTGGAAACTGAATTTGGCCGCAAACGCATGATCGATCAATCGTCGTGCAATAAAGATTTCTCTTGCGTCAAAGGTTTTTGCCCGAGCTTCGTCACCGTTGAAGGTGGCACATTACGCAAGAAAAAGCCGGTCTTGCAAGCGGTATTGACCGCCATCCCAGAACCAACGCTGCCATCGCTCGATAAACCCTACGGTATTCTCGTCACCGGCGTGGGTGGCACTGGCGTGGTCACGATTGGCGCGTTGCTCGGCATGGCGGGTCACTTGGAGGGCAAAGGCGTGGCCGTGTTGGATATGACCGGGTTGGCGCAAAAAGGCGGCAGCGTATATACGCACGTTCGCATCGCCAACAATCCAGAAGATATTCATGCTGTCCGCATCGCCGCAGGCGAGGCCAACGCATTGCTTGGCTGCGACATGATCGTATCGACGAGTGATGAAGCGTTGGCCAAAATGCAAAAGGGGAAAACGCGTGGTGTGGTTAATGCCGACGTTGCGACCACAAGCGAGTTTGTAAAAAATCCCGATCTGCATATTCCAGTGGCGGAGATGCAAGATGTGCTACGAGAGGCGATGACCGCAGTCGATTTTGTCGATGCCGGCTCACTCACGACTTCATTGTTAGGCGATGCAATTTATACCAATCCGTTTGTGATGGGCTATGCATGGCAAAAAGGACAAATCCCGATCGGATTAGCCGCGATCATGCGGGCGATTGAATTGAACGGTCAGGCAGTTGAAAAAAACAAACAGGCCTTTGATTGGGGTCGCCGCGCGGCGGTAGATTTGAATGCCGTGAAAAAAATTGCGACGCCGCCAGAGGCGAAACCAGACAGCCAACGCCTTTCGGAAACGATTGAGGAAATGATTGAGCGTCGTGTGAAGTATCTAACCGACTATCAAAACGCCGCCTATGCAGAGCGTTATCGTGCTTTGGTTACCAGGGTACAAAAAGTGGAAGCGGAAAAATTCCCTGCAAAAAAAGCACTCACCGCGGCAGTTGCTCGCTACGCCTTCAAAGTGATGGCTTATAAAGACGAATACGAGGTCGCACGGCTCTACACGCAAACCGATTTTGTTAAGCGCATCGCCGAGCAATTCGAAGGCGATTACAAACTCACCTTCCATCTTGCCCCGCCAATCATGAGCGAAGTCGATGCAATAACCGGTGAGGCCAAAAAGAAAACCTTCGGCCCATGGATGATGACTGCCTTTGCGTTGTTGGCTAAATTTAAAGGCTTGCGCGGCACCGCATTGGATATTTTTGGCCGCACCGCAGAGCGCAAAATGGAGCGACAATTGATTGTGGATTACGTCGCCACTCTCGATGAAATTCTCGCAAATTTGTCAGCAGAAAATTACGATGTCGCTGTCGATATAGCCACTGTGCCTGAACATATACGCGGCTATGGTCACGTGAAAGAAGCGCATTTTAAAGAGGCCAAAAAATTGGAGGCCGAATTGCTAGCAAAGTTTCGAAATCCAGTTGCTGGCTCGGCAGGCAAGGAGATTCGGATTAAGGTGGCGGCGTAGGGCGCGTAGGAGAGCGGTACGTAAGGGAATGGTGCGTAAGGGAGTGTTGCGTAGGGGAGTGGTGCATGAGGGAATCGTGAAATTGCCTTGCAACGAAATAGCGAAATGACGAAGTAGCGAAATGACGAAATGACGGCGTAGCGGAATCTGGCTAAAGTGTCCATTCGGCGAGGCGTTTGCGGCAAAAATGCTGCAAACGCCGCGCTAGTGCTAGAGTTTTATATGGCTTTAACGACCGAGGCAAGGGGCGCGCCACGAAACGCGCGTTGAATATGAGAGCTACCATTTGGCGCGTCCTGATTGGCTGACATGTTAGGCTGCACTGGTTGGCATAGATTGGGCACTTACTTGACAAGACCTTCGACGACAAATGATCGCCACTTAGTCGCCTCGTCGCGGCTTGCCTTCAGCGCCGAGTGCTTGGGCGATTTTTCGAATGCTACAGCTTCGTCAACGCTCGCAAACTGAGCGGGGCCCGATTATCTGGACGGGCAAGTTGATGCCACTTGATCAACTTGTCAGGAGCCACCATGGAACGCATCCCCCGTCGTACCTTTACAGCCGAGTTCAAGGCTGAAGCCATCAAGCTTGTGGCAGAACAGAACAGAACAGAACAGAAGCGCGCGCATGCCGAGGTCAGCCGAAAGCTCGACATCGCCAACCGCTTCAAGGTGGATCTGGGTTGTGTGAGTGAGGTGATGCGGATGACATACCTGGTGCCCGACATCGTTGAAGCGATTCTGCAGGGACTGCAGCCGCGACATTTGAACTTGCAGGCGCTGCGGCGAGGAGTGCCAGCGGGCTGGCGGGAGAAGCGGGTGGTGTTTGGGTTCACCTGCTAGTTTGAAGACCTACTGATGGACACTCACGCTTTGGTTCTTGGCTCGAGGCTGAATTCGGCAATTCAATTCGCTCGCGTAATTGTGCCGTATTAGTATCGATACCGACTACACAACTTGCGTCGCCGTCTGGTACTTTTCCAACGCTTACAAAGTAAAGCATGTCCCCAATTGGAAGCTTGGCTACGGAGGCGGGAAAAACTTGATAAGTCTTAATATACTGTATCTTATCTGTGAAGAGGTCGATTCGTGAAAAGGCACCGGGTACTACCTGGTCATGCGCTGCCCACAATGCGTTTCCTGTTGGAGCAAATGCGAGCCCCAGTACCCCGGCTTCTAAGCCATAGGACTTTGTTACGAGCCCTGCCGAAAGGTCTAAGAGTTTTACTTCGCCACGGAGCAGCTCTGGCTGCAGTTGGTCACGAATGTTCTTGCTAAACGCGACAACACGCTTGTCAGCACTCATCGCGATGTCGCAAACGTTCCTGCCAAGGTCAATCTCGCGGGTCATCTGCATGGTCGCGGTATCGAAAGCAAGAAGTACAGACCCTCCATTGGCTCGCCATGCGTCAAGTATGAAAACAGTTCCTTCATCAAGCGAGAGAAAAACTGGTTTCCTTAGCGGGGAGTACTTGGTGCTTCCTTCAATCGTTGTGGATGAAATAACTTCTGCAGTGGAAGGGTTCACTTTCAAGAGCGTGAGCTGTGGTGTGGCGGCCAGAACGAAAATGGCACTGCCATCCCCCTTTGCAGTAATACCGCCTACTGCGCGCGCCGGTAACAAAATCTTCGCCCCGATTGCTCCATCTGGAATGTGCAAAACAGAAATGAAGGCATCGTCGCGGGAATTAGTAGCTACGAAGGCAGTACGTCCGTCGCTAGTAACTGCAACGCCATCAGAAGTCCCATCTAGAGAAATAACCGAGGCTGTATTGCTCAGTATCGATACCAGCATTATGCGATCGCCGACGTTGTCGGTGAAAAGCAATTGCGAGGTATGTGGAATGGTTACGATGTCTTGCACGAGCGAGCATTGGACGGAGGCAGATTGCGCTTTGGGAGATTTTGCAGTCAGCCGGGTTTGGCAACCGCTCATCGACAACGTGCACACGATTAATAGAATAGTCCATTGTGGTGTCCGCACTGCAATTTTCAAACGTGTTGTCTTCCGCTCGTTTCGCTGCTTACTCGGAAGGTATATTTCTTTTCGTGCAGCCGCTATGAGCGTAATACTCGTCGACATCATTTTTTGTAGTTTCATAGCTGTGTAGATCTCCATACGAACCACCTCAATTAGGAAGTCATTGGTCTTGCACAAGATTAAAATAGTATAGTTAATACTCTACTTCAGATCGTTAGAGACATGAAATTAAAGCTCAAAAAGCATGACCGGAATTGCAGCTTGCTAATCATCGCGGTGGTACTAGCGTTAGCCGGATGTCAATCGTCATCAGTGGCGGTCACGACACCATCATCGCTTTCGCCTTCATCGAAGAAAGAAGACTTCACGACAGCGCAAGACGCATTGGTGAAAGAAGATCAGCCGCTTAAAGCCTTCCTCGTGGCCGAACGTCTCTCAGAGCAACAACAAAACATGAGTGCGTTTGCAACTCAATTCAGCGTTTTCGTCGGACGTGATTTGATTACAAGAAAGCTTGCCGATCAAGGGCGGCGTGGAAGCGAACCAGACAAGAGCATTGATATCGATGTGTTGACGCCAGTCGATGCCGTCGAAGAAATTGTTTCAGCAGCACGATTGCATAAGGTAGTGATTGTCAATGAGACGCACGATAGCCAACGGCAGCGTGCTTTTATCTACTCCGTTGGCAAAGCGCTAAGGAGGACGGGCTTCACGCATGTGGGGATTGAAGCGCTCGTTCCTGAAGCGGGGACAAAGGTGATGACCAGTGGGCCGAAAATATCCTCTGGGTTTTATACTTTGGATCCGGTGATGTCAGAATTCATACGTCGTTCGATCGCGAATGGTTACACCATCTTTGACTACGAACAACGCAAAGATCAAGATGTCGTCGGAGACCTATTGGAAGAGCGCAGTGGGAGAGAAGTGGCTCAAGCAAAAAACATCATTCAGATACTCAAGGAAAATCCTGCTGCTCGCGTGTTACTTGTTGTAGGTGGCAGTCACGGCGCGAAAATTCCACAAGAGCGAGGTCTCAAAATGCTTGCTCGCCTTCTTATGGACGAACTTGGCGCTGATGTGCTGTCAATTGAGCAAGGGGCCGGCACGCCAGCAAGTGAGAAAAAATTCGATACGCCAATTTATCAGGCGCTGGAGGCATCCCTGCGCCAGAATCAATCTACGGTCTTTCGACAAAAAGGAGGTGGATGGCTGTCTTCGCTTGGTTTTGATATGACGGTGTTTCATGGACGCTCGGATGAATTGCTTGGACGAGGACACTGGCTTGCTCTGGGGGGCGACAGAAAACCTGTAACGGTAACTATTGAGGCGCAACCACAGCGTACTTTGCTTCGTGCGCACGCGTTGCCAGTAATTGGCGGCGATGTGGCAGCAGATCAGGTGCTGTTGGATGAGGCGCAAACGCAAGCTGCACTGTTCTTGCCACAAGGGGTATACGAGATTTCGAGGGACTCCCAAGGCGGTTCAAAGGTGCGTCTAGGACGGCTTACCGTTAGATAAGTACGGCTTCTATTGTCGTCACAGATGCCCTTGGGGCATAACGCGCCGATGGAAAGTTTCTTTGGCACATTGAAGACCGAGCGCTTGCCTCGTTACCGTCTTGCGGCACGCGAAGACGCAAGGCGGGTGGTGTTTGAATATCGTGAAGTCTTTTATAACCGCATCAGGCGTCACGACAAGATCGGCAATCAGTCACCCGCTGATTGGGCAAAACCGTTCAACGAATCAGAGCGGCAATTGGCTGCATCATGCATTAACTTGCCCGGCCACTAAATCGGACCTCGCTCAATGCGTCTGCATCAGCGGTTTATCGAGGGGAATATCTGATTTAAACGTGCTTAATGATGTCGTGCAGCAATTGTCGAGACCGAGACCGAGCCCTGTGCTCCAGGTCCGCACTGCGTTGTCGCTGCAAGATGGGATACCTGACCCCGTTGTCCATAGGACGGTGTGTAGCTGGGCTCAAAGTTGCCGTTGCCGAGTTGGCCAAGCTGGTTAGTGCTGCCCCAGCATTTGATGCCGCCGATAAATAAGTAAACCCTACCATCCATGCGGCGTTTGAGGCGAAATTGCTTGGAAACGCCCACAGATCGTAGGGCTTGTTCTGGTTTGCTACATTTAAAGACCCAATGACTTGTTGCTTGCTGGCAAAAACAAATCACGCTGACCCCTTTGATTCAAGGTGTTGTTTGGTGCGGGGGCGAAGCTGATCGTCGCGGGTGAAACCCGGTGATCGTTTGTGTGGCGCAGGTGATTAATGCGAGCCCTCAGACTTCTCATTCCTTCCTTTTAATATCTAGATGAATATTTACCGTCACCTTCTTACGATCAGTAGGTTTCACCACTTCTATAGTTGGTAAATGATGAAATACCCGCGCGACGTTTGCATGGATTGTCAGTTGCGATTCGTCAACCCACTCTAGCTTGATACCATCAACTCTATCGGCTCTAAACACAGGGGTATCGAGGGCTGTGGTTCCCTTGGACACCAGAAATACTTCTGTGGGTGTTCCTACCGTCGCATCGGTTTCTCTGATCGCGAGTACAGCATCGATTGCATTGCTTCGATTCGAGACACGCAGAGTTTCCGTGCGCTGGGGTGCGCAGCCTGATAACAAAATAATAATCAGCGTACAAAACGCCAATGCCGCGAGTCCTCTCATTTCTTATTACACCCGCAACGAAAGTATTGAATGCCCTTCGCGATCTGTATTTGATCTTCCGGATCATCGCCATAGGGCGCATTTCCCAAAGGCTTGTCCCACTCCAGTTTTGATGTGCCAGCTTGTTGCTGAGCCCAGCCAGCCATGCGGTAAAGCACCGCGTCTGGGAATCCCAAAGCAGCGCCAGTGGCCCCATAGTTGAAATTTCCGAAGTCCTGAAATTTTTTATCTTGCTGCTTGTAGTCCCACGGCCCTTTGTTGCGAACCTGGTTATAAAACCAGAATGGGTTGTAACGCTCTTTGGCTTCTTTGATGTTCTTGTCCACCTCGCTGTTGGCTGGACACGAAGCTGCAGGCACCGGCATAGCCGGCGGAACTGGGCAGCTACAAGACTTAGGGAAGTTCGCAAACGGATTTATACCTGGCCACGGCATACCTGGAAACCCGGTTTCCAGTCCATTTAGATCAATGTAAGTGAGCGGGCTCCCTTTCACATAGGAGAAAGTATTCAACCCGCCTTGTAGGCCAATCGGATCACTCTGCACATACCGTCCGGTGGTGGGATCATAGTCGCGATAATAGTTGTAGTGTGTTTGCGTCTCTTGGTCGGCAACCTGCCCCGGAAACCGGAGGTTGTAGCTAAAGTTGCCTTGGCCTGACGGGTTTTCGTTGGGGATGTTGTTCCCAAACGGCTCGTCGTTCTTCCACTCCCACACCTTGGTGTTGGTGTCACTGGCGGTGATGACGCGGGGCGTGCCCAAATGATCGGCATGGATGTAGTAGACCTTGGCGGGTACGGAGATGGTGATGGTCGCCGTTACTTGCGGTGCTGCTGTGTAGTTGGCGTTTCCGGCTTGGTCGG
>JANYBL010000118.1 GCA_025360815.1 Burkholderiales bacterium | reverse complement strand
GCCTCGCTGCGCGGCTTGGGTACTGCAGCCACGCTGGTGTTGTTGAACGGTCGTCGCGTTGCGCCGTACGGTCTTGCTGATCCAAACTTTGGTCAGTCTGGTGCGGTTAACTTGAACGCAATCCCGTTGGACGCGATTGAGCGCATTGAGATCTTGAAAGACGGCGCTTCAGCTATTTATGGTTCAGAAGCGATTGCCGGCGTCATCAATATTATTTTGCGCAAAGACTTTAAAGGTCTACAACTCGGCGTTACAACCGCGGCCAACAAAAACAATCAATTTGGTAACGACACCGTTAATCTGGCGTTTGGTGCCGGTGATGTTGCGAAAGATAAATTCAACGTATTCGGGAACGTAGAGCTATACCGTCAAAAATCAGTTAAAGCGCTAGCTGTTGTTGACTACTTGATGGATTCCAAAATTCGCGACGCGTATGGGACATTGCTGGTGAACTCTGCGTTTTCGCCATTTTTAACGTACCTCAACAATGGTACCGGTGCGAGGATTTCCTCTGCCGGTGCAGCTTGTCCCGCAACAAACGTTGTGTCCAATATCTACAATGGCTTTAATATTACTGGCACGGCTACTGGGACTGCCTGCGTTTATGACAATACATCACGCGCTGAAATTTTGCCGAAATCCGAGCGGAACAGTATTTTTGTTCGCGGAACTTATGATGTTTCATCGACTACCCAAGTTTATGCCGAGGGTAGCTTTGTAAATAACAAAACCTACTTTTTGGGATTCCCGCTAGCCATCGGCTCGGGTACCGGTTCCACATTTAATCCATCCACGGGTAAATTGAACCTGCCGCCCACTACATTGCCGGTTGGCCACCCTAACAATCCATACAATGTTCCAACATTGTTTCGTGGACGTTTGACGGCTGTTGGCAATCAAGACAATGAAGTTAAGAGCGACACCACAAGGGTCGTCGCTGGTTTTAATTCCGTATTGGGTACCTTTGATATTTCTGGCGGCGTCCTATATAGCCTAAATAATATTGATGCGTACAATTACAACTCAATCAACTACGCTGCGTTGGTTGCCGGCATTACCGGCGGCGGCTATAACTTTGCCAACCCTGAATCAGGCACCATCAAACCGTCTGATTTGCGTGTCAATGCGCATGATGTTGCAAAATCGTCCTTTACGATCTTCGATTTGAAGGGTTCAGGCGAAATTGGCACCATGGCAGGCGGCGCAGCGTCATTGGCAGTCGGCGCGGAATTCCGTCGCGAAGACCGCAAAGTAACACCTGACCCGCTGAAGTTGGTTGGCGGCATCTTTGGCCGCGGCGTTGCTGCTGCTGACGGCTCACGCGACGTATCAACGTTGTTCGCCGAGCTGGTAATGCCGGTCCTTAAAGACGTTGAAGTTCAGGCAGCCGCGCGTTATGATCGCTACTCGGATTACGGCAATTCTTTCACCCCAAAATTGGCGGCTTCTTGGGCCGCATTGCCAACCTTCAAAGTGCGCACCAGCTTTGCCAAAGGCTTCAGAGCGCCGGCATTGACGGAAATCACAAAATCGACAACCTCCGGCTTCTTCAACGGAGTTGATGATCCAAGGCGTTGTTTGCGCCCAACTTATACAGTTGGCTGTGCGATCTCCATCCCTGGTTTGATTGTGGCGAATCCATTGGTTAAGCCCGAAAAGGCTGACACCTACACAGCGGGCTTCGTGTTTGAGCCATCGAAAGATGCCAGCATCAGCGTTGATTATTTCTCAATTGCACGCCGTAACGAAATTTCATTCTTGTCATTAACTGAAATTTTGAATAACGAAGGCTCGTCTGATCCGCGCTACGCCGGCCGTATTATTCGCGATCCGACTAACACCAATGCGACGGTTCCGAACGACCCGGGCGCAATCTTGTACGTCAGCACAGGCTTCAACAATCTTGGCGAGACCCGCGTTAAAGGTTTCGACGTCGACGCTCGTTATAAGATCAATGCAGCAGAATGGGGACGCTTTGATTTCCTGCTCAACGCCACTCAGTATCTGGAGCAGCGTGGTTCAGGTGCGCCAAATGCACCGGTAGTGAGCTACAACAACTTCCGCAATGCACCAGACTTTAGATCACGCTTCACAACAACTTGGGAATTGGGTAACTGGGTTTCAACTGGCACAATGAATTATCTAGGCTCATTTAAGCCATATAGCAACCCAAATGGTGCAGCGACACCTAATTGTGGCGATCCTAACGGTACCTATGTTGGCTTCTGTACAGTCAAAGAATATATTACCTTTGACTTAGGTACAGAGTATCGCGGCATCAAAAACCTTCGTTTGAACCTTACCGTTCGTAACGTCGGTAACACCAAGCCATCTGCGGACCCAATTGCACGGCCGTTCAATACCGCTTGGTATCAGCCAACGGGAATGTATTTTATTGCCGGCGCACGTTACACATTCTACTAAGGCCTAACGCTTTAAAGGTTGTGAATGTGTTCGCAAGCAGCACTTAAAAATAGAGCCTTCGGGCTCTATTTTTTTGCTGTTTTGCAAAATAGTTGCAATCGATATTCGAAATTTAAGTTGATGTGAGGCGTTCTTGCGCCCTTTTTGATTAGCGCGGTTAGCTTGGCGATTTCCCATGTCGACACCGATGAATTTCCCATTGGCCCCCGAGAATAGTTGCAACACGCTCCAATGTTGCAAATTCGCAACAAAGTGATGACAAATAAATGTAATCAAAGCTGAAAATTACATTTTGGGCGTATTCTTTCGTTACTGTGCAATATGGAAGTAAACCGTAGCAATGCGCATTATTTGGCAATGTTCCGCATGTGTTGTTTCGTTCGTTACCAGAAACCTAGGTCAATCCAATTAGTACTTTCCATTGCGCATGCAGGTAGCACAACACCATTAGTTTCAATATCTTCAACAATGCAGATAGGGGTCAACATGATGAAAATGAAAATGAAGCAACTACCACTGGCAGTCGTCCAGGCGCTATCGATCAGCTTGGGTGCAACCGCACTGATGGTCGCTGTCACGCCATCTGTCTTTGCGCAGTCCAACACCACCGCAACGTTGTTCGGTACAGTTGCTGCACCAGCAGGCATTTCAGTGGTTGCTGAAAACGCCGGCACCGGCGCGCGCAGAACCGCAACACCAGATGCCGCGGGCCGTTTCCAAATCACCGCGCTCCCACCAGGCAACTATGTGATTCAGCTGCTGAAGGGTGGTGCTGTTATTGACAAGCAGAAAGCTGAATTGCTCGCTGGTCAGGGCTCGGAAGTCAATTTCACGGGTGCACAATCAGTCGAAATCGTCACGGTCACCGCTAAGCGCACACGAATCGACGTTTCGAATGCGACCAACGGCACCACGTTTACATCACAAGAACTCGGCAAGTTACCTATTGCGCCAAACTTGGCCGCGATTATTCAGTTAGCACCAAACACGACAAAAGCTGATTCCCGCTACGCCGGTGGTGCTGTTTTCGCCGGTGGCGCGCCATCTGAGAACGCGTTTTATATCAACGGTTTCCCGGTCACCAATGCGTTGAGCCAACTTGGATCATCTGAACTGCCTTTCGGCGCGATTGCCCAAGCGCAAATCTTGGTTGGTGGCTTCGGTGCTGAATTTGGCCGTTCGATCGGTGGTGTGGTGAACATTACGGGTAAGAGCGGTACCAACACGTTTGAAGCAGGCGCAACGTATACTTACGAGCCCAATTCCCTGCGCGGCAAATCAAAAGATATTTACTATCCAACCGGCACTGCCAATACCACTGACGGGACATTGTTTCGTCGTGCAAGCGACAATTCCCGTGATCAAACAAAAGTGGGCGCTTATGTCGGTGGCGCGTTAATTCAAGACAAACTGTTTGGCTTTTTGTCGTTTGAACAAACACGTACGAATACAAACAACGTGGTTAATTCAACTGCTGCTGGAACCGCCGGTAACAGCACCAACGGCTATGCAGATACTGTGAACCTTACAAATCGCTACTACGGTAAGTTGGATTGGAATATTAACGATAGCAATCGGTTTGAGGTGACGCTGATCGGTGATAAGCCGATGGCCCACCAAAAGCTCTATGGTTATGATTACAACACTCGTGCGGTAGGCACGGTTGCTGTCGTCGATGCAAATTACCAAAACATTGATAACGTTACGTCGAATGGTGCTGATGCGCAGATTTTTAAATACACCGGTAACTTCTTTGAAAACCTGACAGTCACGGCACTGTATGGTCAAAGTCTCGCTAAGCACATCAACCAATTTGCGGGTTATAACCTTAACTCGATACTGCCACAGCTATCATTTTTGACACCGACGGCACGGGCTCCTGGTATTAATTATCCGCAGGTTCAACCGCTCACTGGCAACATTCTGCCGATCGGCGCCGAGGACAAAGTCACGTCGGGTCGCTTTGATATTGAGTACGCATTGGGTAACCACACCATTCGTGCGGGTATTGATGACAACAAGCTGAAGTCTAAAAACGCCGGCGATTTCCTTGCAGGTGGTTCGCTGATTTCATTCCGCTTTAATGCTAATCCTAACGCATTGATCAACACGGGCTTCGGACGATTCTCCCCTGCATCAGCCGGCGGTCTCGGTACGCAAGGTTATTATGGCCGTGAACAGATTTTCACGGACGTTACCAACGCCGATTCGAACCAAAAAGCACAGTACATTGAAGACCGTTGGCAAATCACCAAGAACCTGTTGATCACGGGCGGTTTGCGCGCCGAGCAATATGAAAACTTGAACGGTGACGGTGAAGTTTTCCTGAAAATTAAGCAGCAGTACAATCCACGCTTAAGTGCAGCTTGGGACATGAATGGCGATGCATCCATGAAGGTATTTGGAAGTGCCGGACGTTATTCGATTCAGATTCCAACGCATATCGCGGTTCGCGGTGCCAGCCGTTCAACTTTTACCCGTCAATTCTTTTCGTACACGGGTATTGATCAAGCAACCGGCCTGCCACTGGGTCGCGTGAACTTTGGCGGTGTGGCGCCATTCTCGTCAAACAACGAATATGGTCAAGCCAAGGTTGCGCAAGAAGTCTCATCGCAGGATTTGAAGCCGTCTTATCAAGATGAAATTACGCTTGGCTTTGAGAGGGCATTTAGCCCAAGCCTCAATTTTGGTGTTAAAGGAACATACCGCACCTTAAAACAGACGATTGATGATTTCTGTGATCAAACACCGTTTGATAACTACGCTGCCAAAAATAACATCAACACCGATAACTGGGCAGGATTTGGTTGCGCGTCGTTTAACCCCGGTATCACTAACCGATTTAGAGTTAATTATTCCGGTCTGCCCGGCGGTTACAGAGACGTGAACTTGACAGCTGGTGATATTGGCTTCCCAGAAAAGCCAAAGCGTACTTATTCAGCACTTGATTTGTTTGTTGAGCACCCATTCCGTGATGGCTGGTATGGACGCTTCAATTACACATTATCGCGCAGCAAGGGTAATACTGAAGGTCAAACCTTGTCCGACGTTGCGCAAACTGACGTTGCCGCTACGCAAACTTGGGACTTCCCGGGGCTGATGGTCGGTGCAAATGGTCGCTTGCCGGGTGATCGTACGCATCAGATTAAGGCGTTCGGTTACTGGCAGTTCGCACCAGAGTGGACAGTGGGCAGTAACTTCCTTGCGGCATCGGGTCGCCCAAAGAACTGTCTTGGTAATTATGACCCGTCCGTTGCGGAGTTGAAAAATTACTATGATTTGGGATATGGTTCCGCTTTCCACGTCTGTAATGGTCAGTTTTCACCACGTGGCACCGCCGGAAACCTACCATGGGATGTTAACGTCGATGCGAACGTGGCTTACACCCCAGCGTTTGCAAAAGGCCTGACGTTCAGAATGGATATCTTCAACCTGTTCAACAAGCAGACTGCACAAACCATCGATGAAGTTCATGATGTTGCGAACACAGCTGCACCGTTCCCAATATCTAACACCTATGGTCGCGTTATCAGCTACACAGCACCTGTTTCAATGAGATTCACGGTCGAATACAAGTTCTAATTGTGTAGATCATTAATAGTTGTTGCAGCGAAAGAAAGGAGCCGCAAGGCTCCTTTCTTTTTTGTGGCCGTCACTTTGCAGGCTGAAATTAAAGCGCATCAACGCAGATTTAAGCCCGCTTACGTCCACTTACTTTGAAAAGACATGCGTAAACTGCCCGCGCAGTCAGCGCCAAGAAGGGCGCATCATTTCGGCGCTCGATTGATTTTCATGGACCCCCTAAGCGTGCACGTTTCGACACACGTTCGATGCCACGCGACCGGATACGGGCGGAGCTTGGTAAACAAAAACCCGGCGGACGGCGTGGCATTACTATTGCTTATACAGTAACGTTTCGTTTACAGTGATTGATCTTGGGGTGAAATAGAATAATTATATTTGTCGGTGCTTCTCGATTGTGCGTTGTTTTTGATGCCGGTTTCGCAGGGTTGCTGCACGTCAGACAATTACGATATATACTGCCTTTCCTTGTTGGTAAGGCGACACGAAGGTAACATTTAAGATAAAACCCTCGCTCAGTTAAGAAGCGAGATTTTGGAGGATACTGCATGGGTTACGCAGAACAGCAACGG
>JANYBL010000127.1 GCA_025360815.1 Burkholderiales bacterium | reverse complement strand
GAACTCAACGATAAGAAATCCGCCCGTCTTTCCAGGTATTGATGCAATTGCACAGCAATCACCTCAGTAACGAGCAAGCGTAGCTCGATCTCAGTTTCACTCGTATTGCAGAGCAAGAAGGCTGCTCCCTCTAACTGCGGTACGCTGAAAACAAGAGCCCTCATCTTTTGATATGAGCTCTCGAGAAAAGTAAGTGTGTTTTTTTTCACGATGCCTTACTTTGTAGTTCACGTTGTACCAGTGCCATGAACGTGCGCAAACCATCAAGCCCTGGCCTCCATCCGGCAGGATCGAGATGCCTTGAAAATCGTTGCCACTGCCGTCCAAAATGTGCCTCAACAACTTCTGACGCTTGCGCGTATGCGCCAGTCACTGCGTTGCGAATCGGTGGGTCGCAATACCACATATCAAGTGGAGTCATGTTGTAGCTGGCTGGCAGTCGAATCATCAAATTTGTATTGGCTGGACTAAACCCTCCGCCACTAACATCAAAATTTTTTATCAACACGCCAACATTTCCTGCGCCGTCATTTAACAGCTCCCAATCAAATTCGCGGGAGGATAAATATTCACGGTCTTTAGCTGGTAAATCCATAAACGCTCTCCTTAGCCGGGATTGATCTTGCTTGGGGCAGTATAAAAATGCATGCCGCTTTTTAGCTCCAATTCGTCGGTGGGTTTCACCAATATGTCGTCATGCGGGCCCGGAACTTCTAGCCAAAGATCACGATTTTCCGCCACATGAGGTGTGGGTAGCCCGCGCAGCTCAGCGCCAGAAACTCTCTCTTTATGAAGTACGAACGGCGTATCTTCGATCGTAATGTGAATATTGTGATGTTCAGCCTTTTTTTCGCTCAACTTTTCCATGATTTCTCCTTTGGGGTGATTGAATAATGGAAATATTAGCTACTTTTTAATTGTTTTGCAAGTATTTATTATTGCAATTTACACACTATTCTGTATACTTTCTACAGAAATAGGAGCTAACCCGATGCATAAACGAACGATGACACTCAACCTTACCGAGGCAGAAATGTCCGCGCTTGAGTCCCTCTGCCGAGAAAAAGAACTCTCGAAAACACAGGTCATGAAACAAGCACTTCGCCTCTACCAGTACATTGAAGCTAGAGTAAAGCTTGGTGAGAAAGTATTTGTTGAGGACTCACTAAAGAAAGAAAAGGCGGAGATAAAATTCTTATGAGTACGCGCTATACGGTAGAAATCAAAGACAGGCATGATGGAGGTAAGGCCGTCAATGCACACGTAGTGCGTGATGTCGACCTTCCGACAATTCGCATTGCACAGGGCGAATGGAGCATTTGGCTGGGACGAGCAGAGATGGATGCTGAGAATAGACACGGCTTACATGTGCCTCACGACATCAAAAATGCACACTTACATTGGAATTGGGAAGCCAAAGCAATTCACGCGCAAGCATCGATTGGACTGCTGATGGAGTTCATGGGCGTCGAGCTGGATGGCACCATGCAGGGCCTAATGTGGCTTCAAAAGCAAGAGGCCGGATCGGCGATGTTAATGCCTGGAAAGGCACAGGGCCAGCCAACGTCCTACATTCACTATTTAGCAGTCGCACATTGGAATGCCCGCGAAGTAGTGGTCAATCCACGTTACAGCCGGGTTGGTTCCATTCTGTTGAGGGCCGCGATTCTTGTTAGTAAGCAAGAGGGCCATAAGGGCGCAATAGCGCTCCATTCACACCCGCAAGCCGATTCTTGGTACTCAGCGAAATGCGGGATGACCGACCATGGCCCGGATCCAGCATACGATGACTTGCACTATTTCACCATGTCCCCGAATCAAGCAAAGGCGTTTTTAGTATGACGTTAGAAAAAGTAGATTTTGATTTTCCTAGTAGCTGGCTGCAGAAATGTGATGCGCTGGAGGATGGGGCTTGCTTTACTGCAGGCGCTCTGAGCCTCGATGGACTTGCTAGCAGGATGGCAGAGTTCGTGAAATCGCCGTTTGTCTCACAGTATTTGCTAGTTGCCTTGGGCACGCTAGTGCATCAACAACGAGTTGAAAAAGGCCTATCAATTGACAAATTAGCGACGGATGCTGAAGTGGATGTCGGCGATTTATCCCTCTTGGAAGCAAACGGGAAAAACTTCTTAGGAATTGAATCTAGAAAGATAGAGCACATTGAATTTGAGCCTCGCCAGATTTTCAACTTGGCAAAAGTGCTTGATTTGCCTGTGATCGCATTGAACAAGCTGGCGGGGCTTACTGCAGCGAATGACTCCGACCTATATGGAGAAGCCGTTAGATTTGCGGCGAGTTCGAAAGGGACAGATCACCTTTCTAGTCACGAGCGAAATGTGCTTAAAGACTTTATTCGATTGCTTGCGAAAGAATAAGATTAATGGAGAAGAATTTTTTTCTTTCTGATGGCACTAAGAGTTCGATCGATAAGATCGTTTCGAAAATCCATCGAGACATCGACTATCAAAACTCGGTTATTGACTTGAGTGAAGTTCGAGAATTACTTCGTCTAGATTTGAAATATTACTCATCTGAAAATGACAGCTATTTAAGTGAAGTCATTCACAAATTTTACGTGGGTGGGCAAAGAGTTTTGGAAAACCCAGCTCTGCTCAAGGATGTAGTGACCAAGATGTCGCTAAAGGCATTATTTTTGCCTGACCGACGCAGAATTATGCTCGATGCGAGTTTGCATAAATCAAAACATAGGTGGAACGAGTCGCACGAAATTATTCATAGTGTACTTCCTTGGCACGATTCGCTGATGTATGGGGATCACATTGGCACTTTGAGCAAAGGCTGCAATATTCAATTGGAGGCTGAGGCAAATTATGGCGGAGGTGAATTGCTTTTCCCGCGCAAAACATTTCTTGAAGTCGTGAGTTCATTTGAACTCTCAATGACGGCCGCCAGAAAGATATCTAGTCAAATGGGTAACTCACTTACCAGTACAGTTTGGCGAATTGTGGAGTCATGCGACCAAGTACTATTGGGCATAATCGGCCCTCATCCTCAATACCTACATCTCGCCCCGGAAAAAGAACCGATTAGGTATCTGATCCGCTCAAAGGCGGCACTCAACACGTTCGGCACACTCAGTAGTGAAGCGTTGATTTCCGCAATGCAATCGTACTGTGCCCATAAAACCAGAGGACCGCTTGGCGATGGAGTGTGCGTCTTAGCTGATGATCTTGGCGCAGATCACCTGTTTCGATTCGATTCCTTCAGCAACACCCACGAAGTATTAACACTAGCCGTTCATCTAGGTGAGCGGAGCAAGTCAGTCGTCGTTGCTTCGGATGTTGAGGTTGCAGTTTAAAAATAGCGTGTCTACGCAGAAGCAGCCGAAGTGTTCGGTAATCATTTTGCTTGACGCCGCGGCTTCAAAAGAGGGTTGAGCAATTCCCCTTGGTGCGCTAATCTCACATCGCTTAGAGAGCCCCACAGTCGCCCTAAGAAAAAGGGCCTATCTCTCGATAAGCCCTTGAATTACTGGCGCGCCCGGCAGGATTCGAACCCACGGCCCCTTGATTCGTAGGCAAAGGCCAATCTCTACGTGGATAGCGAGATAGCTGGCAAAAAGGCAATTGTGTATCACAAAGTTCTTGAGTCAATTCGCGACGTCCTTTCATTCAAGGAAGGGGCGTTACAGAGCGTGCCGCGATGATCAAAGGGCGACCGTATGAATGCGAGCTACATTAGAGTTAAAATGCTGGTTCTGCCCCCGTAGCTCAGTGGATAGAGCACCTTCCTCCTAAGAAGGGGGTCACACGTTCGATTCGTGTCGGGGGCGCCAACAAATTTTGCGATTCCATGTTCACCACCAAATTACGCAGCGAATCTATTCTTAGCGACCTGCGAAAACAATTCGGCGATGGTAAATATTTGCTCTCGCCAAAAGAACTCGCGCCGATCATAAACAAGCTTGCGCAAGCTCAGGCAAATATGCGCGCGGCTGGAAGTTTTCCACTGCCAGTCGTAAAGGTTGGAAAAAGTCGGCGTAAGCATGCATGATCTTGCAGACTTCTTGGCCGGTGGCACGGTGTCAAAGAAGAAAGTCGGCACTGAGCCTTCCACCGCCGCTGTTATCGCGGCGAAATCTCCGAACTACAAACGCGGGTCGCGTGATTGGCTTCTCGCCTTTGAGCAATCTGTGTTGTATCAACACGAGTTGCTAAATCACTTGCGAGACTTGCGCTTGCGAGAAATTCCTGGCGAACTGCCTGTCTCATCCAGCAATCGGAAAACTGTCAGATAAATTTTTTTCAGCAGTTCAGCGAATTCGCGGCCGAATAGGCTTAAGTCTTGCATCTGATGATTCATCACGGCCTTTGGATGACCCAGAAGCCAACACGATTCCAGGCGCAACATCGCTCGTGAAGGCCTTTGGCTTAATTGCCTGTAGCGCATCTAATTCATCTGCGGTTGGCTGGTATCCCTGAATTTTCTCTAGGGAAAATCCCTCTAGCACTGCAGCCTGGAACAATGCGCGACGAAAACTCATTGGCCCATGGGCCGCAAAGGCTTTCCAGCCTTTCAACTTCATCAGTTTCACGCAGGCACCAATCTCATTTCGGCGGCGGCCAGCGAAGGGGCTGATCGTGCATACGGATCGAGGCAGCCAGTATTGCGGGGAGGCGTTTCAGGACACGTTGAAGGCTTATGGAATGGTATCGCCGATGCGTCGCCGTGGCGATTGTTGGGACAATGCGCCGACCGAAAGTCTGTGGTCGAGATTGAAGGCGGCGCGCGTGCATAAGTGAAGGAGCGAAGGGGTGAAGGGGTGAAGTTTGCGACGCGCCAGCAGGCGATCCATGCGGTGATGGACTGGCTGCACTTCTATAACGAGCAACGACAGCACTCAACGTTGAATTACGTCAGTCCGATACAATTTGAAGCTGCAGGGCATGCGGATCAGGCAAAACTGGCCGCATAACTTGCCCGGTTAAGGGATACGTTGAACAGGGGCAAGGTCAATTTTAGTTGACACCAAATTCCGGAAGCGCGAAAAAAGATTTGAGCGGAGAGACATCATGAATACGATCCTAAGAATATCGCACCAATTTAATTGACTACGCCGCTAATCGTTGCACACACGGCATCAACTTTTTCATCACTTGCGATAGACAATATTGCAGTTGCAGGCCAAAAAATTACTGCAACGTATTCGTTTCCGGCAACGTGATGGGCGGGGTGCGGCGCAGTTCGTATTGGCCGTTTCCGACTTGCTTAGCGAAATGAATGTTTTTGGTCGCGGCGTGAAGGTACAAATTAAAGCCGCCAAAATGTGTGGCCGCATAGTTGTAAGCGCCGCCCAAATCGTACTCAAGCCGGTTGACGGCGGTTTCAAAAAACGCAGGGGTTTTTTTCACCAAATCATCGCCCGAGGCGAAAATAATTTCTTCGCCTTTGCCCGTGTTTTTGACTGCAATACCGCCGGTTACAAATTCATCATAGAGACGGTCGCGACATTTTTCGAGATAACAACGATCGGCCATTTGCGCAACGATGTCAGCGGAGCCAAGCAGGCTGCCGAGCAAGCGCAGAAGCGGCTCTTGAATCAAAATATCGCCGACGCGCTTTTCGAACCCGGTGTAGTGCAGAAGCTCAGCACCGGCCTCGGCGTGATCGGCCATGCCAATCTTGGGCAAATAACCGAGCAGAAAAGCAGCGCCCCGCGAAACATGGTTGATGGTGTAAACCGCGCCATTGCGGACGTTGGACTCACTGGTTTGGCGCAGATAGCCCATATCGTGAAAAAGCGCGGCGATAATGCCGAGTTGAAACAAGCGCACACCAAGCGCTGCCGAGTCGCGGCGCGAACGCTCATAGCCATCCATTAGCCGCGACATCGCCAAGGTGACGTCCATCACATGCTGGAGATCGTGATACGAAGTGTCGCAGGCCAAATAGCCGGGGTATTCGCCCATGTAGAGCAAGATAATATCGGCAAACCCTTTGTCCATCGCGCTGTGGGCAGCCCCTGGGTAGAGCAAACGAAACAAGCGGTTGATCTCGCGTTGAACCGCCAGGGGATCAGTTGTTTGCACCCGGTTGGTGACATCAAAATCATTTCGTCGCAGTTGCATGCCACGGATCCCCAATTTGAACAGTTCTGGTTGCCCAGAACTGTATTTATCGTATAGACGATTGATTTATCAATATTTTTATTTTTTTCGGTGCATTGTCTAGCGCTGACGCAGCCTCAAATGTCGCTACCAACATGGCGTTAGAAATGTGTCCAAGCCACAACATCACCACAGCGAGCTATTACACTCTCATTATTGAGTAAAATCAACTGTCATCAATTTGCAGCAAATTTGGGGATTGTTTTCCGGGGCGACATTTTCGTTATCCGTACCGGCAATCGGCTCGCCGCAGGCTTGCCGTCAAATTGCAAACCCGCTTCCGTTCTGCGTGCAATCATTAGAGCAACACGGTATATTCAACAGCGTTTAAGGTTCATCGTCGCGGCATAGTCAGTTGGCTTTCCCCATCGCAAGTTAGTTGCGTATCATTTTTCACGTTTTTATCCTATCGTTTTTCATTATGCCAACTGCTGCAAATGATGCCACCGCCGCAATCGAGCAACGTCTTATCGAGCTAAAGCTTGAACACCGTGATTTGGACGCTGCCATCGAATCGTTGACAACTATGCCGGTACACGATCAGCTTCAGCTGCAGCGGCTTAAAAAGCGCAAGCTACAGTTAAAAGATCAAATTTCCTATCTCGAAAACCAACTGATGCCTGATATACCGGCTTAGATTCTGGCGAAGATGCTGGCTTTGGCGTCAGCTCAAATGCTGGCTCAAATACCAGCTCAAATGCCGTCTTTTGGAATGGCTTAAACATCGGTTTGGCGCTCGTTAGCGCTGCGATTTTTACCTCATCGTCATCGCACCTACGCGAATTTATTTCGGTCATTGCGGCCATCACATCCGCCATTTTTCCGCGTTTCATCCCTGCTTTTCGCTTTCTTGACCGCGCTCACGTGTCCTTTGCCAACAAAATTGCCGTAAACGAGCGATAATTAGCACCTTGTTGACCCGTTAGTCAATACCGACTCGTCCCGAAAATTGAGAACACGAATCAAATGAAAAAAACACTTACTTGGATTGGTAGTACTGTCGCTGCAGTGGCCATTGTCGGCGGCGCGTTTTGGCTGGGCAAAAAACAGGCGGATTCAGCGGATACAAAGCCTCCACAGAATGCCTCAAGCACAAGCGCTGGCGGGGTTTCCGGGGCCGCGAAAGGTGCACCGGGCGGCACAGGCATCGCCGTTGAAGTGATAAAAGTACAATCTAGCAAACTCGCTCAAAGCATCACCGCTGTTGGTTCATTGCGATCCGACGAATCCGTGGTGATTCGTCCGGAAGTTTCTGGCCGCGTTGCCGAAATTTTGTTTACGGAAGGCGCACGTGTCACTAAGGGTGCACCGTTGGTTAGATTGGATGCCTCGGTACAACGTGCCGAACTTGCACAAGCCGATGCCAACCTAAGTCTCAGCAAATCAAAACTAGAACGCACGATCGATCTTCAGAAAAAGGGTTTCATTTCGAGCCAAGCCAAAGACGAGGCGGACAACAATGCCCGCGTTGCGCAAGCTGCCTACGACCTCGCCGCTGCCAAGCTCACCAAACTCGAGGTCAAAGCACCGTTTTCGGGCATTGTTGGCTTGCGGCTCGTCAGCCTTGGCGATTATGTTAAGGACGGCCAGGACATGGTGAATCTGGAAGGGGTTGATCCGCTCAAAGTAGATTTCAAAGTGCCCGAACTTTTCTTAAAACAAGTGGCGGTCGGGCAAGCTTTACAAATTGGACTAGATGCATTTCCGAATAAAATTTTTGATGGGCGTGTTTTCGCGATTAACCCGCTGGTTGATGCCAATGGCCGCGCGATTGTGATTCGCGCGATTGTGAAGAATGGCGAAGCGCGGCTCCGCCCAGGCATGTTTGCGCGTGTGCGTTTATTGTTCGGGGAAAGCCAAGATTCGTTGACAGTGCCCGAACAAACGCTTTTTCCCGTTGGCGACGATCAATATTTATACAAAGTGGTTGACGGCCGTGCGCAGCGCCTGAAGGTTGAAATCGGCCAACGCAAAGAGGGACAAGTCGAAATATCGCAAGGGCTGAAAGCAGGCGAGATTGTGGTGACCGCAGGACAACTGAAACTCAAAGACGGTGCACAAGTTAAAATCGTGGATGCACCGAGCGCCACGCGCTCAAACGGCAATGCTACTGCTGCCCCAAGCCCGGCAGCCCCCGGCGCAACAGTTACCGCACCGGGCTCGACCGTACCCGCAGCGCCTACCTCGGGAGCCAAATCATGACGCTGCCTGAAATCTGTATCAAACGCCCCGTCTTCGCAACGGTGCTTAGTTTATCGGTCTTGCTGCTGGGGTTCATTTCGTATAGCCGACTCTCGGTTAGAGAGTATCCAAAAATTGATGAGCCCGTCGTCAGTATTGAAACCGCTTACAAAGGCGCCAGCGCCGAGGTGATTGAATCGACGATCACGAAAGTCTTGGAAGATTCACTCTCGGGCATTGAAGGCGTTGATGTCATGACATCGAGCTCGCGCGCCGAGCGGAGCCAGATTAACGTCAAATTTAAACTCACCCGCGATCCTGATTCCGCCGCCGCCGATGTGCGCGATAAGGTTGCACGCGTACGCGGCCGATTGCCTGACGCGGCTGAAGATTCAATCATCGCCAAGGTTGAAGCCGACGCCGACCCTGTCATGTTCGTAGCCTTCAACAGCAGCAAACATACGCCACTGGAAGTATCAGATTACGCGAACCGTTACATAAAACCGCGCTTTTCCACGCTGCCCGGCGCAGCAGATGTGCGCATATTTGGCGAGCGTAAAGTCTCAATGCGCATCTGGTTAGACCGTAATAAACTGGCTGCTTACAAGCTCGGTCCCGCCGATGTTGAAGATGCGCTACGCCGCCAAAACATCGAAGTGCCGGCTGGCAGGATTGAAAGCCAATCACGCGAATTCTCGGTTCTTGCGCAGACTGATTTGCAAACGCCGGAACAATTTGGCGATGTCGTGATTCGCGATGCGGGCGGCTATCCGGTGCGGATTAAAGATGTGGCACGAGTCGAAATCGCGGCCAGTGATGAACGGATCGTCGCACGGTTTTTAGGGCGCAATGCCGCCACGTTGGCGATTATCAAGCAAGCCACCGCCAACCCGCTTGAGCTATCGATTGCGGTTCGCAAAGAGGCTGCGGAAATGCAAAAAACATTGCCGCCGGGGATGGAGCTCACTGTCGTTTATGACACGGCCGTATTCATCGAGCAAGCGATCAAAGCCGTGTTCGGCACGATCTGGGAAGCGGTCATTTTAGTGGCCATCGTCATATTTTTATTCTTGCGGAATTTACGTGCCACGATTATCCCGCTAGTCACAATTCCGGTTTCGTTAATCGGCGCATTCACGCTGATGTATATCTTTAATTTCAGCATCAACACCCTCACGCTATTGGCCATGGTG
>JANYBL010000103.1 GCA_025360815.1 Burkholderiales bacterium | reverse complement strand
GTCTGCAGCAACTTTTTAATAAGACAGTCGTCCCATGCGCTTGCCAAACTAAGTGCCCGCGCCTAGACTATGCCCTGTTACAAATCAGTGACTATCGTGTCACTTTTATTCTGAAAACTTTATCAAAGGATTCAATATGCTTATGCGACATAAAATCGCGACGGCTGGGCTTACCTTGTTCGCTAGTGTGTTAGCGACGGGCATTACAGTAAGCGCTTTTGCCCAAGAAAAAATAGGACAAATTACCGTTGAAGAAGTGCGGCTAAAAGCACGTCAAATTCCTGTAGAAACTTTTTTCAAACGCCCCGAATTTGCTGGAATGATATTGTCACCCAAAGGCAACCGATTAGCCGCAATCGTGCCTTTTAAGGGCCGCGACAATTTGGTTGTAATCGATTTAGCCAAACGCACTCGTAACCTTATTACATCGTTCGACTCCAGAGATGTGGCTAATTTTCAATGGATCAACAATGAGCGATTACTGCTGCGAGTAGCAGACGGGCGCGAGGTTTCCGGCGCTGCAAACTACCGTGGGCAATATGCCATCAACTGGGACGGTACTGAAGTACGCGACCTTACAGTAATTAATAAGCGCACCGTATCAATGGATATGATTCAGCGTAGCTTTGATGATAGCCCCGAAATCATTGTGACTATGAATGAGCGCACGCGCGATAATTTAGATGTGTACAAGCTCGATACTAAAACTGCGCGGTTCAAACTGTTAACTTTCGACAGTCCTGGCGAAGTCAATAGTTGGGTCGTCGACTGGAATGGTGTGCCGCGCGTTGCGACGCGTACCGAAGTAGGCGGCTTCAGCCAAAGCATTTGGATTAAATCCGATGCAAGCAGCAAATGGGAGAAAATTGGCACTGGCTCGCAAGGTGACGAATTAATCGTCCCGATTTCGTTTGATTTTGACAACAAAACCATTTATGTTGCGTCGAATGTTGGCCGCGACAAGTCTGCGATCTACAAATACGACATCACGACTAAAAAACTCGGCGATCTAGTTTTCGAGCATCCCCTCATCGATGTTAATGGCGGACTAATACTCAACCGCGAGGATAAGAAGCTATTGGGAATTGCTTACAGTGCAGAAATGCCTAGCGTTAAATGGTTTGATCCCGCACTTGAAGCATTGCAAAAACAATTAGACGCAACGCTAAAAGGAAAAATAAACAGCATTTCGTTTGGTGGTGACCAACGCAAAAAAATGCTTGTTTATTCTTATTCTCCGCGCGATCCTGGCGAGTACATTTTTTATGATGCCGAGAATCCGGGGCTTGAGCCCATTGTTAAAACACAACCTTGGTTAAATGCAGCGCTGATGAGTGAGCGGAAATTTATCAAATACACAGCGCGTGACGGCATGGAAATACCGGCCTGGGTCACAATCCCGGTTGGCAGCAATGGTAAAAATCTGCCGCTAGTTGTTAACATTCATGGCGGTCCATGGGTTAGAGGATATAGCGGCGTTGAGTGGGGCAGTCGACCTGAAGCTCAATTTTTGGCTTCGCGTGGTTATTTGGTTCTTGAACCTGAGCCGAGAGCATCGAACGGCTTTGGACGTAAGTTGCTCAATGCAGGTCAGCGACAATATGGCCTTTCAATGCAGGATGACATAACCGATGGCGTACAGTATTTGATCAAAGAAGGTATGGCAGATAAAAACAAAGTATGCCTTTTTGGCGCCAGCTACGGGGGATACGCTACTCTAATGGGCCTAGCTAAAGAGCCTGATATGTTCAAATGTGGCGTAGCAACAGTCGCGCTAGTTGATCTCGAAACTTACATCACCATTAACTACGCCGATTACAGCGACCGCTTTGGCGGCGCTGACGACCCTTACTTTAAAAAGTGGGTTGGCGATTTAAAGACTGAAAAACAAAAGCTAAAAGATGCTTCCCCAAACTATCTTGCCTCACGTATTAAGGCGCCCATCATGCTTTCTATGGGTTCTGACGACAGGCGTGTACCCCTTATACAAGGCGAAAAAATGCGTGATGCACTTCGCGCGAATGGTAAGAGTGTAGATTGGAAGGTTTATCTTGGCGAAGGGCACGGTTTTAACAAAGACGAAAATAGACTTGATTTTTACAACCGCGCAGAAAAATTCTTGGCAACTAATCTAGACTAGGCAACATAAAGCAGTATATAAATACCGCATTAAAAATAAAATGGCTATCCGAGGATAGCCATTTTATTTTCTACGAGCCACAAAATGTTAAAAGCCCATCATTTAGTAATTCAACAACACCTTCTCCATAAACTGAATCTGCGCATAAAATAAATAATCCTGATTCGATTTCTTCGCGAATCCGTGCCCCTCATCATTTGCCATCAAAAACCACACCGGCACATTCTGTTTTTTAACTTTCTCAACAATTTGAAGCGCCTCGGTGTACGGCACACGCGGATCGTTTTTACCTTGCACGACAAATAGCGGCTTCTTAATTTTTTCTGCATTGGTGAGCGGCGAGATAGCTTCTAAAAATTTGCGCATGTCCGGAATACGTTCGTCACCATATTCCACCCGACGCAGATCGCGGCGGTAGCTCTCGGTGTTGGTCAGGAACGTGACAAAGTTTGAGATGCCGACGATATCAATCGAGCCGACAATATGATCCGCATAATTGGTTGAAACAGCCAATGTCATGTAGCCGCCGTAACTGCCGCCCATGACCAATACTTTGCTGGCGTCCAGATCAGGCTGGGCCTTGATCCACTCAAACAGCGCGCCGATGTCCTTGACGGAATCTTCGCGGTTCATGCCGTTGTCCATGGCTAAAAATGTTTTGCCGAATCCCGACGAGCCACGCACATTTGGGTAAATAATGGCTAAGCCCATTTCATTGACCATGAAGTTATTGCGGGCGATAAATCCGGGGCGTGCTTGGCCCTCCGGCCCGCCATGAATATTGATAATCACGGGTCGTTTGCCGGTAAATTTTTTCGCGTTGGGTTGATACAAAAATCCCGAAATCGTTAAGCCGTCAAACGATTTCCAACGCACCAATTTCGGATCAACAAAATCGAGGGGGTTTAAACCCGGCACCGCGCCATTGGTCCAGCGCGTCATTTTTACAGTGCCTAGATTGAAGGTATAAACTTCGCCGGGCGAGCGGGCTGACGCTAAATTAAACGCCAACTGCGGCTGTTCTTTCCCTGCCGTTGAGTCATTTTTTTTGTCGTCTTCCTCACTATCGCTGTCTTCATTGCCGCCTGATTTCCAACGCAAGCCAGAAATTTCTCCGGCTAACAATGCCGGGCGTGGCAATTCCTTTCCAGTTGTTAAATCAAGAAAACGCAAGACTGATGAGCCATCTTCATTGGTGGTGAAAGCGATACGATTGGCATGGTTGGATATCGCAAATTCATCCACGTCATACTTTGAATCGGTGGTCAACGGCGTTTCTTTACCGGTTGCCAAATCTATCGTAACCAACCGGCTGAACTCACTGTCACGATTCGATGTGGTGTAAATGCGTTTACCGTCGCGGGCAAAACGGGCGCTGCTGTAAGCGACAGTAGGTTCGCCGGCTTTGGTTTCAGCAGTGATACGGGTTTTTTTGCCGGTCGCAATATTCATCATCCACAAATGAGATTCATTGGCCGAAACATATTCCAAGTACGCAAGATTTTTGTCATCACGGCTAAAGCGAAAATTGGAAACGCGCCCACCTTCAAACGTGGCGAGCACTTTTGCGGTTTCAGGCTTCATCGGATCAAGAAAATAAAGCTTGGTGGTGGCAACGCGTTCGGCACCGGCCGCTCTATCGGCACGATTATTTTTATCGACGGTGACGGTGGTAAAAACAACCTGATCGCCCGCCCGGTTCCATGATGGTGCAGCGGCGCGTTCACCTTCTGGTGAGATGGCGGTTACTTTTTTGCTGGCGTCGTTGCCTGCACTCTTCAAATCCAAACGATAGATGCGGAAAACCTCGTCGCCACCGCTGGCTTTTTCAAACAACAAATAGTCGCCGTTTTTTGGCTGGAATGTTCCCCCCGTTACCGCGTCGGGAAAATCAGTCAGCGGTTCTGGCTTGGCACCCGACGATTTTACCAACTGCAATTGCGCGACATTGCCCAGACGACTGCGAATCAGCACACTGCCGTCCGTCGGATGCCATGCCACCACCGATGAGGCCTTGAACTCGGTATAAGCCGCCACTTTTTTAGCGAGGTCTGATGGAATCGACGGGACACCCTCGATCACCAAATTGCTGGTGGGCGTGAGGAATTGGGCGTGCGCGGCAGAAACGAGCGCCAGGGCCGTACTGAGTGCTGCAAAAGCGGCTGCTATTTTTTGAACATTTTTCATCGGTTCTCCTCGTGGTTTTATCAATACAAATAACACTCGATCGTTTACAAAAACTGGCTATCGCGCCTATCGCGCAGCACCTTGGCGTTGTCCCTTGGCTACTGGTCGCGTTGGATCACTCACCCACTCACTCCACGAGCCCGCATAGAGCTTTGAGCCGCTAAGCCCTGCATATTCCATCGCGAACAAATTTGCACAGGCAGTCACGCCGGAGCCACATTGGTGAACAAATTGAGTGGGTGGGTTAGAAGAAAGCGCGGTAAACGCTGCCTTCAATTCAGCAGCTGAACGTAGCGTTAAATCTGGATTTAAATTGTCTTTGAAAAAACGATTGTGTGCGCCCGGAATATGCCCAGCAACCGGATCAATCGGCTCTACATCACCGCGATATCGCTCCGCCGCGCGGGCGTCGATTAGGGTCATGGCCGCGTCATCGTTCAATCGTGCCTTTACGTCATCCGCGCTGACTAGCATGAGCGCATCCGCATTGATGTTGGCATAAGCTCGCAACGCCGCAGGCTTGGGCACCGGGACATCTCGTGACAATGCGTGGCCGTCGGCAATCCATTTTGGCAGCCCGCCGTCGAGCAACACAATATTGGTTAAGCCAACCCAACGGGCCAACCACCAGAGCCGCGCCGCGTAAGGGCCGCCTGCATCATCGTAGGCAACAATCGTTGACGTGTCGGTTACACCGTGCCGCGCCAAAAAGGCGGTAAACGCTGATTGAGATGGCAACGGATGACGACCATTTTTGCCGTTTTTTTCGCCGGATAAATCAATTTCGAGGTTGGCAAAATGTGCATTCGGGATATGGCCTTCTCGGTATACGCGCTCGCCCTTGGCCAGATCGACTAAATCGTGGCGACAATCAAAGATCACCCAGTTAGGATCGTTGAGATGAAGAGCCAATTCAGCAGTAGAAACGAGCATATTCATGACCTTGCCTTGCAGACGTAAAAAAACATTATCCCGCTAAACATCCTCAGTGGCGACCGACGCCAGCTTTTTATCAGCACGCGAGGCAATTTGCTTGGCCATTGCGCCACTCACGACAATAATCACCATGCCGAGCCACGCAATCGGCGGCAAAAACTCATCAAAAAAGACGATGCCCGCAAGGGCCGCAAAGATGACGGTGGAATATGCAAACGCCCCGACAACAAGCGTATTACCACTGTGATACGCACGCGTCATGGCGAGCTGCGCGACGGTAGCAGCAAGCCCAAGGCCCAGTATTGGCGCGGCGTTCGAGAGTGTTATCGGGTGAAAACTGTGCGCGGTGAGCGCCTGAAAAATCGCCGAACCGATACTGCCAATGACCGCGAAATAAAACACCACACGCCATTCCGGCTCACCGGCCTCGCCTAATTTTTTAACGTTCACGTAGGCGCAGGCCGCAAAAAAACCCGATGCCAAACCAATAGAACCGGCGTACGACTGCTCGCTTTCAAAAACAGGGCGCAGCAGCAACGCCACGCCGACAAAACCGAGCGCAATCGCGGCGACCAGCGATGAACGAAATTTTTCTTTCAACAAAATAGTGGAAAGAATTGTCAAAAAAATCGGCGACGTATAGTTGAGGGTAATGGCGGTCGCGAGCGGCAATTTGGTCATCGCATAAAAATAGCCAATGAGTGAAATCGTGCCCGTTACGCCGCGCCAAATATGACCGCGCCAGTGCGGCGTGGCAACTGATTGGCGTTTGAATAATACAAATGCGCCAATCACCAAAAACGCCACGAGCGAGCGGTAAAACGAGAGCTCACTGCCGCTAAAATACGGTGCCAATAATTTGGCAAACACGCCCATTAGCGCGAACAGCGCTCCGGCCACGAGCATCCATGAGGAGGTCATGCCGGGCTACAGCTCATCGAATCATCGGGCCTTTTGCGCGCGCTGGATTCTCAATGCCGACCAAGCCGTCGACGCCATCCATCTCGCGCCGAACAAACTCATGAAAATGCACCAATCCATCTTCCATCGGGCTTTGATACGGCCCTTGCTCGTCGCGCCCCTCACGCCACAACAACTTGCGGCCGTCGTTCATGCGCTGGCATATTTCCTCGTCTTCGACTGCCGTTTCGTCATACGCTTTTTGGTTGGCAATGATGAATTCGGGCTCGAAATGTTGGATTTCTTCCGGGTAATAAAATTCGACAATATTGGTACAAGCCTCAGGGCCGCGCGGCATTATCGTTGAAATCACCAATACGTGTGGATACCACTCGACCATAATATTCGGGTAGTAAGTCAGCCAAATCGCGCCCTGCTTGGGCACTTCGCCGCCGCGAAAATTCATCACCGACTCATGCCACGCTTTGTAAGCCGCCGAGCCGGGTTTTTGCAGCCCCTTGTGCACACCGACGGTTTGCACGCTATACCAGTCGCCGAATTCCCATTCGAGATTTTCGCAATCGACAAACTGCCCTAAGCCAGGGTGAAACGGCCCGACATGGTAATCCTCCAGATAGACCTCAATGAAGGTTTTCCAGTTGAAGTTGTATTCGGTAACTTCGACTTTATTTAGCACGTAGTGCGAAAAGTCCAAATCTTCGGCACAACCGAGTTTCGCCAAGTCACCGGCGATATCCCGCTGGCCTTGGAACAACATGCCATTCCATTGTTGCAATTTTTTTTGCGGTAAATTGAGGCACGGCTGCTCGGCGAAATGCGGCGCACCCAGCAATTGGCCCGCGCCGTCGTATGTCCAGCGGTGCAGCGGGCAGACAATATTGCCGCTCGGCAGCGTGCCAGCGCCTTTAAGCATCACCGCTTGGCGGTGGCGACAGACGTTCGATACGAGATCGATTCCTGATGCATTATTGACGAGCGACCAAGCGCCGTCGGTCATTTCCAGCACGCGGTAATCATTCTGATTAGGCACCATCAACGAATGGCCGACGTAGCCGGGCCCTCGCTTGAAGAAAACCTCAAGCTCGCGTTGGTAAATGGCGTTATCAAAATACCAGCTCACGGGGAGCTGGGTTGCGACGGGTTGGAGTTCCCGAGGCCCTAGCAGTTTGGACATAGTCCTTACCTCCAATTTCCCGACCATTTTTAGGTTGCTAGAAACGCAACAAAACACAAAACGTCGAGACACCAAAGTAAAAACAACACCTGGGCGATCGAGAAAACTAGCTTTTAACTCTGCTGTCTCCGTCCCGTAAAAATGTGTCAAATGCGGTTATGTTTTAACGAATCCGTGCACCAACTTTATGCTCGTTTTTGTTTCGCATCGACACCCGAAATGGAGCAAGGATTCTGCCCCACGGGGGGTGAAAAGGCAAGGTATTTCACTTAAATTCACCGCGTTCTTGCCCTATGTCGGCATCAAGTGACGCACTGGCGGGCGCATAGACTGTAGGGGCCCGATTACGCTATCATTCTCTATTGCATTTTTGACTGAAAACAGCCCCCAATGGCAAAAGCCCCGTCTGAGCATAAAGAACCCAAAAATTTCGAAGCCGCCATGGCCGAACTGGACGCGCTTGTCGAAAAAATGGAGGTCGGCGATTTAGCCCTCGAAGAATCATTGGCCGCCTACCAACGGGGCGCGGAACTCCTCAAATACTGCGAACGGGTCTTGGCCGACGCGCAGCAGCGCGTTCAAGTGCTTGAGGGCGACGGGCTAAAAGAATTAAAAGCCTAGTCACACGCTGCGCAGAAAGCAACCAACCCGATGAAACCCCTACATGTCTGATTTTCAAGAATGGGCACGCCATGTGGCGGGCTTAACCGAACAAACCCTCGCTGAGCTTTTACCACCGGCCGGGTCCAACCCGCAGCGCCTGCACGATGCGATGCGCTATTCCACACTGGGCGGCGGTAAACGGGTACGTCCGATGTTGGCATTTGCAGCAGGGTTGGTGACCAATGCCGATATTGAACGCGTCAAAATTGTCTCTTCAGCAGTCGAAATGATCCATGCTTATTCACTGATTCACGATGATTTGCCCTGCATGGACGATGATGTGCTGCGTCGCGGACGGCCAACGTGCCATATTGAATTTGATGAGGCCACAGCGCTATTGGCTGGAGACGCCCTACAGGCCTTGGCTTTTGAGCTAGTGAGCACTCATAAATTGGCCGATTTAGCGGATGTCCAGCTTGAAATGCTCCAGCTTTTCATCCGGGCTTGTGGATCACACGGGATGGCGGGTGGCCAGGCCATCGATTTGGCGAATGTTGGTTTGGCGCAGTCCATTACGCTTCCAGAGCTCGAATTCATGCATATGCAAAAAACCGGTGCGCTGATCCGCGCGGCGGTAATGTTGGGTGCAAGGTGTGGCAAGGGTAGTGGGACGAACGATGCCACAAACGGTGTTACAAACAGTGGAAAGGACGTCGAACCTGAAACGCTTGCGAGCCTTGACCGTTACGCAAAATGTATCGGCTTGGCTTTTCAGGTAGTGGACGACGTGCTCGATTGCGAGTCTAATACTGAGAAATTAGGGAAGACAGTCGGCAAAGACCAAAACGCAAACAAGCCGACTTATGTGAGTTTGATGGGTTTAAATCCCGCCAAACAGTTTGCCAATGAACTTTTAAACGACGCGCTCGGTGCACTCAAAAACTTCGACCAGCGGGCGGATCGTTTAAGACAACTAGCCGAATTTATCGTACGACGAGAACATTAAAGCGTGGGCGCAAGAATTTTTGCACAGCCTCACGCAGCACTCAACCAACATTATGATCACTACAACACTCTCCAATTATCCGCTTCTCGATCCAATCAACGATCCGGCAGACTTACGGAAACTCGACCGCCGCGATTTGCCCGCGCTCGCCACCGAACTGCGCAATTACATCGTCGAATCAGTGGCCACAACAGGCGGGCATTTCTCGTCGAACCTCGGCACGGTGGAGCTCACGATTGCGCTGCATTACGTATTCAACACACCGGAAGATCGCTTGGTATGGGACGTCGGCCACCAAACTTATGGCCATAAAATTTTAACGGGTCGCAAAGCGGGCATGCCCAAGCTGCGCCAAAAAGGCGGCATTGCGGGTTTTCCGCGTCGCGAGGAAAGTCCATACGACACCTTTGGCACAGCACATTCATCCACCTCGATTTCCGCCGCACTCGGCATGGCAGTTGCCTCGCGTTTGTCCGGTAGCAATCGCAAATCGGTCGCCATTATTGGCGATGGCGCGATCACTGGCGGCATGGCGTTTGAAGCCATGAATAACGTGGGGCGCGAGGATGTGATTGTGATTTTGAACGACAACGATATGTCGATTTCAGAATCCATCGGTGCGCTCAATAACTATTTTGCCAAGCTCATGTCTGGCCGGTTTTACGCGAACACGAAGAAAACGGCCGAGCGGATTTTATCCGCCACGCCAACATTTAAAGAAATCGCCAAACGTGTTGAAGAACACGCGAAGGGCATGATCTCGCCCTCGACCATGTTTGAGGAATTCGGCTTTAACTACGTCGGCCCGGTTGATGGCCACAATGTGGACGTGTTGGTCGAAACGCTCGGCAACATCAAAAAACTCGGCGGGCCGCAGTTTTTGCATGTGGTCACCAAAAAAGGCCAAGGCTACAAGCTTGCCGAAGATGACCCCATCCAGTACCACGCCGCCGCTGGTCGCTTTGATCCGAAGATTGGTTTTGTCAAAACTGCACCCGCGCCGGACGCGAAACCGAAACCCACCTACACGCAAATTTTTGGCGACTGGCTATGCGACATGGCAGCCATCGACAAACGCATGGTCGGCATCACGCCCGCGATGCGTGAAGGCTCCGGTATGGTGCGGTTTTCGCAAGAATACAAGGACCAATATTTCGATGTTGCGATTGCCGAACAACACGCAGTGACCTTCGCGGCCGGCTTGGCGGCGGATGGCATCAAGCCCGTGCTGGCGATCTATTCCACGTTCTTGCAACGCGGCTACGATCAATTGATTCACGACGTCTGCATTCAAAATTTGCCGGTCGTCTTCGCGCTGGATCGCGGCGGCTTGGTCGGTGCGGATGGCCCCACGCATCACGGCGCGTTCGATATTTCATACTTGCGCTGTATCCCGAATATGACGGTGATGGCGCCATCCAATGAAGACGAATGCCGCCAAATGCTCTACACCGCATTCATGACCGATTCGCCCACCGCCGTGCGCTACCCGCGAGGCGCGGGGCCGGGCGTGGCATTGCAAAAAGTGATGGTAGCGCTGCCAATGGGTAAAGGTGTGGTCATTCGTGAGATCAAAGGCCATGAAGTTAACATCAAAGCAACGCTGAAGAAAAACCGCGTCGCCATTCTCGCGTTCGGCTCGATGGTCAAACCCGCCGCCGATGCAGCCGAAGAATTAAACGCAAGCGTGGCCAATATGCGCTTCGTCAAACCAATCGATGCCGACCTCATTTTCAAACTCGCCACCACGCACGATTATTTGGTCACGGTAGAAGAAAACGCCATCATGGGCGGTGCGGGCAGTGCCGTGCTGGAGTCACTTCAGGCGCAAGGCTTGCATATGCCGGTGCTGCAACTGGGCTTGCCCGATCATTTTGTAGAACACGGCGATCCGGCGGTGTTGCTGGCGGATTGCGGCCTCAATAAAGACGGGATTGCGAAGTCGGTTCGGGAATGGTTGGTTCAGGAGGAGAGTAAACAACCTTCCCAAAAAGCGGCGGGTTAACGGCTTCAACGTTACCGCCTCGAATTATTTTCATCGGGGCGCCCCAAGGGCCCAACTAAAAATTGATTCGAGCGTTGCTCAGTTTATTTTCGTTGCCGTAGCATCATCGGACGCTGCCCACTGAGATGACCAATTTACGCTGGCCTTCCACAAGCCACCAGCGCCAAGGTCAAATTCGTATCTATAGGTCCAGCGCCCGCGAATCTACTTGCCGACCGGCCTGAAATAACGCTCCACGGCTAGCTTCCCTAGCGCATGGCCCATCGACTTGCCGACATCCAGCGAGAAACGATAATGCACGCCGGTGAGCATCCGCGATTCCGACACCTCATCGATATACGAATCGGCCGTCGGATAGCGGCGAAGCAGCGCGCCTTCCATGTCGAGCACAATCGTTGGCATGCGGCTGCCGAATTCTGCTTGGATCACGCTACCAACCGCCGCCGCTGAAAGGCAGTGGCCGCATGGATACTCGGGGTGCATCGGCGTTGGTGTCAGCGGCGTCCAATCGGCATCAGGAATTGTCCGGTCGTTGCCGTCCATTGTGCCGCCGCGGATTGCGGTGACCGGCCGCCAGAAGTTCCAAGCGTACTTGCCATCCATCATCGATATATATGAATCGGCCCATGCCATCTCGGCGAGCGCTAAAAAGCGCGCGTCATCAACTAAACTACGGCCGGGCTGGCCGACCAACTGGCGAAGGACGATGCGCACGTCGCGCGAGGCCCAAAATTTAGCAATGTCTGTCTGCGCCTCGGTGCGAGCCGAACCCGTCTTCGCACCCATACGTCGGATCTCTTCATAATCGCGGCTCCAGATCTCGCTGCTCAGCGACGGCGGTGCGGGCGGCCGAAGCTCGCTCTGCTTCCGCATGACCCATGGCGTCATCCGCGAAATCAAGATGCCGACCTGCCGAACCGTTGGCACATAAACGCCGGCTGTTGCAGCCGGGAAAAAACCGTCGAACCCGACTGATCCAGACTTGCTTCGCGCTGCGATGATTGCAGTGGCGGCCTTCTGGCCAACCGCAACACCACTATCGCGCGCCGCGCTGTCGGTCACCAGCGCCAGCGAAGACGCGAGCAGCGTGTCCGCTGCACTCTTCTGGTCTGCGCAAGTCATTGCGATCACATCGTGCGCCGCTTGCGCCGCCGCTGCTGTCTCGGAACTACCGGGTGCGGCCGCGATCTTTGCTATATAGGGCTGATACTTTCCCGCTACGGCATTAACGGCTTCGAACATAGCGACATGCGCCATCGCATGGATATCGGTTGGTATCGCGCCGTCCAACTCGTTCCGTTGGCACTTGGCGAGCGGCTCGCGCCACCGAAGCAACACGCTATCGATCACACCGCCCTGAGCCACTGCAGGCATGGGCAGCGCGCTGACGCTGGCGATTAGCAAAAAAGCAAAAGTGGTTAGTCGCGACATAAATGAGCTCGATTCCGTTTTAATTTGGATTAAATGGGGCAACTCCAGATTGCAACTCGTGTTGCCACAGGCGCCGCATGAAACGTACTCAGAGCAGCAACGCGGTTGGCTCATGTCACTTGCCGATCTTCTGGCCATCACAAAAACACGCCAGCGCGCGCCTCCATTGAGGTTTCCCCGCTGGCTGAGGTTCCAGCGGCACTTTCGTGAGCTTCAGACTAGGCGGCAAACAATGCACTGGTGTTGGTCTTTTCACCGTCGACCGATGCTTGATGCTATGTCCTAACATTCGTGATGGCAACCCGTTTTGTTGTTGCCAAGGGCGCACTGGTGCTTTCGGTCATGGCTACTTTAATCTGAGCAGGCGGATTCGCGAAGCTTGAATCCATCGCCACGATCAACGCGGCTGCCGCAGCATCAAAGCTGTCAATTTTGATATTTTCAAAAATGGGGCAGGAAGCCAACTTAGGAGCGCTTGAGTCACCTTTGGTCATAGCAATGACAAGCGCAGACTTACAACGGCAGCGCTTCAGCACAACGCGACTTTTATCTGGTGCCCATCAGGCACTCGTTCTGCGCTTACCGGGCGCTAGTCCTGCACCCAGGCATACCCCGCATGTCGCCAACCGTTATGGGTGCTGCGATGTCGTGCGGCATCGGGATCACCCTCGAAGCCTTCGAGAATGTTATAGGCCGTATAGCCTAGCGATTGTGCGCGGCGCGCGGCATCAATTGAGCGCACGCCAGACCGACACAAAAACAACACGGGTTTATTGTTGGCAATTTGCGCTTTGAGCGTTGCATCAAAATCAGGATTAACCGCCATGCCGGGGTATTTTTTCCAAGGCACCGAAACCGTGCCCGGCACCATGCCAACCCAATCGCGTTCGGCTTGGGTACGCACATCAACAATCACAGCCGCGCCGCGTTGCCACCAATCGTGCGCAAGTGCGATCGGCAAATTGCCCGCATAGTCGGCTGCGGGCTGCACATTGCATTCGGGCAAACCATCTGCCGACGCGCCTAGCCGTTGGTTAGCAGGCAAAGCGATATCAATTAGCTTGGGCGGGGGCAGATTCAGTTCGTTCATGATTTGAATAAATTCGTCTCTTGATTTACCCGCTAGTCGCGGGTTGCTGCGCTTTTCCTCACCGATGGTGCTTTCGAGACGGCCCTTATAGTCATGCGCGGGCAGCACCCTTGTTGCATCGGGCAGGGAAAATAATTTTTGGGTAATAGCATCGTACATGGCGCCCGCGTTGCCAGACTGAAAATCAGTGCGACCGCAACCGCCGATCAATAATGTATCGCCCGTAAACAGGGCATCGCGCCAGATAAAGCACATGCTACCGGCGGTGTGGCCAGGGGTGTGAATGGCAGCAATCTTGTCAGCCCCGAGCGCCATGGTGGTGCCGTCGTTCAGCATTGTATCTGCGCCGCCAATTCCACATTGCGCCGGCACAGCAGTACGCGCCCCGGTTCGTTGCGCGAGCGCCCCGGCGGACGTCAGGTGATCAGCATGGGCATGCGTTTCAATAACCCATTTGAGCTTAAGTTTCTGCCCATCGAGCGCCGCCAGATCACGCTCGATATGCTGATCAACCGGATCGATAATCGCCGCTTCGCGACTCGACTCATCGAACAAAATATAAGTGAAGGTGCTGGAGTTTTGATCAAACAATTGAATGACGTTTTTTGCGCTGTTCATTTCTTTGTTCATCTCATTGTTCACGTTGTTGCTCATGTTGTTGTTCATCTCATTGTTCATTTTCAACTTCGCTTGAAATTAAGCAAACTTGGTCAGCATCTGTGCGATATATTCGCCGCGCCCGGTGCTGGCATTAGATTTGGTCTTGATTTTATTGCTGCCGTCTGCTTGCGCTAGCAAGCAGCCGACCATTGTGAAAAACGTCTTATCCAGCGCCTTGCGGCTCGCGCTTAATTGCTGGGCGATTTTTTCGCAATCAGCATCGGTTTCGATCAGGCGCTGAATACCGCGCAGCTGGCCTTCAACGCGCTTTAATCTCATCATTAAAGCGCGTTTTTGTTCAGCGTTATTGATTTTGCTCAAAGTGTCGTCCTTGAAAATAAATGAATATCACCAATATACTGGTGGGAGTATCAATTTTCAAGGGATCATTGCATGCAACACCTACAATTTTTATCATCTTTTTTATCACCACCGCATAACTTCGACAGCACGCCGTTTATCGCAGCGGCCGGTGGCGGCATCCTGATCGGGCTCTCAGCCGTACTGCTGATGTGGTTTTTTGGGCGCATTGCAGGCATCAGCGGTATTGCCTCGGCCTTATTGAGCCGGGCTGGTTTTGCTGGCGGCGGCTGGCGGGTCGCGTTTGTGGCGGGCTTAGTGCTTGCTGGCTTTTTACTGAAGTCATTCGCATCCGGCACACCGTCCCCGATTTCACCAGCCATATCGCCCGCGATGCTGGTAGTAGCCGGGCTGCAGGTGGGCTTCGGCAGCGTGTTCGGCAGCGGCTGCACTAGCGGACACGGCGTATGCGGCCTCGGTCGTCGTTCGGTGCGCTCGGCTGCAGCGGTGGCGATTTTTATGGGCACTGCATTTGTGACGGTGTTTCTAATGCGCCATGTTTTTAATTGAGGTCTGAAAATGAAATTATTTATTTCACTATTGATTGGCTTTTTATTCGGCGCTGGTTTGGTGGTTTCGGGCATGAGTAACCCGGCGAACGTGCTTAATTTTCTGGATCTCGCCGCGATTTCAGCGGGCAAATGGGATGCGCGTTTGATGTTTGTACTCGGCGGCGCCGTTACCGTGACGGCGATTGGTTTTGCGCTTGTTAAACGCCGCCTGCGGCCGCTATTTGCCGAAAAATTTTCATGGCCGACCGCCACCGCGATTGATCGGCCGCTGATGATCGGTGCCGCGATGTTCGGCATCGGCTGGGGATTAGCCGGCTACTGCCCCGGCCCGGCTCTTGCGAGCATCGGCGCGGGTGCCGCCGACATGCTCTATTTCATACCGGCACTCATCGCCGGAATGTGGGTTGCGGGAATGTCAACCAGCGCTAAAGTGTAGCGACTAAATTTCAGTCGCCCAAGGAGAAACCAAATGACGCCACAGAGTATTTTGAGTTGGTTACGCTCTATCGAGCAGCAAAGCGGTTACGAAATTCTGCTGGTGCAGACGGTGCGCAATGCGCTGATGGCTGCTAGCGTGGTGGCGTCTACTTCGCTGGTGGCGATCATCGGCGTGGTGACAGTCGGGCGGGCGTTTCCGAGTAGCGGATCTGGTGCGATTCAATATGCCCATTGGGCGATGAGCGCATCGGGTGTGGTGCTTGCGATTTCGCTCACCGAGGCGCTCCTTGCACTTCGCACGCTCGCGCGGGCTGGCTTCGGCTCGGGCTCGGGCTCGGGCTCGGGCGCAGGTCCGGCCTCGGATGTTGGCATTAACCAACGGGGTAGCGCGAAAAGTTCAGGTGACACCAATGAAGAATCCGCCAACGCTGAGAAATTCGCCCGCCATGTCGCCGGTGCGTTGCAACAGCTATCGCGCGCGGCGGTGAGCTTGGCAATCGGCATGTCGGTTGCGGTGATCAGCGGGCTTTTGTTTGCCTGGTGACATATTGCAGCTCACGCTGAAGCACAATCCGCATTACGACATGGAAAATTCGGAAACACGAGTATTGGCGGGCAGTTTGGCGCGAAAGTGCGCCGAAAGCAGCGCCAATAGCTGATTGTATAAGTCGAAGTTTCGTTGAAACAAATAGCGCTTACGCGTTTAGTTTTCCGGCTGAGGCGCGATGACGATTAAACCCAGCGACAGCGGTGATTCATCTGCTAGCAGAAGGAATTAGAATAGAAAGATTAGTTAAGAGGCAAAGCCTGATTCGATTCTTTTCAATTTACCCCCGCTATTTTCTAAATCTGGGGGCGGTAGCGACAGATCTAACCCAAAATTGCATAAAAAAACGAGTTAGGGAAGCAGAAAGCAACGACCCTATTATTGCTAGTAACATATTGACTAGGAATTTAATCGGGCGTAATGTCCGGTTTTGTTCCCAGAATTGAAAGTTAGCCGATGACGACTGTCTTACATACCGCTGCATCTCAAGAAGTTGTAATGGATTACTTGAGGGCAGCCCGCAAGATACATTCGCAAGCGGATCTGGCACGACTTCTAGCAGTTGATAGCCGTACTGTTCGGCGTTGGGAAGCACGCGAAAGCGAACCTCCGTCATACATTGTGCCGGCGCTCAAGCAGCTACTGTTGCCCCTACTGCCTGATGATTTTGCACAGGCTAACTTTTCGTTCATTGATCTTTTTGCAGGCATTGGCGGCATCCGCACAGCATTCGAGGCTATTGGCGGGCAGTGTGTTTTTACGAGCGAATGGGATAGTTATGCGCAAAAAACTTATGCCGCGAATTTTACAGCTTCACATCAAATCGCGGGTGACATCACTGGCGTAATGGCCTCTGATATTCCAAGCCACGATGTGTTGTTAGCGGGCTTTCCATGCCAGCCATTTTCTATTGCGGGCGTATCAAAGAAAAATGCATTGGGCCGAAAGCATGGCTTCGAAGATGAGACTCAAGGCACATTATTTTTTGACGTCGCTCGCATTATCAAAGCTAAACAACCTCGTGCATTTTTACTTGAGAACGTAAAAAATTTGATGTCCCACGACAAGGGGCGGACATTCGACATTATCAAACGTACCTTAAAGGAGCAGCTCGGCTATCACCTTGACTGGAAAGTGATCGATGCTGCGCACTTTGTGCCGCAGCATCGAGAACGCATCATGATTGTCGGATTTCGCGAGCCGGTAGGCTTTAACTGGGCGCCATTGCAGCTTCCCGAGAAGGGTGCAATTAAACTTTCGACTATCTTGCACAAAACAGACGGCACGGAACCTTCGCTTTGGTGGGATGAGGATCGATTTTTTAATCACCATACGAAAAAGGTGATTGATAAATTTACTTTGTCCGATAAATTATGGGCATACCTTCAGAACTACGCAGCAAAACACCGCGCCAAAGGCAATGGCTTTGGATTCGGTTTAGTAACTGGCGAAGATATATCGCGCACTCTATCCGCACGATATTACAAGGATGGCTCCGAGATTCTCATCAAACAATCGCGCAAAAATCCGCGCCGTCTGACGCCGAGAGAATGTGCGCGATTGATGGGTTTTCCAGACACGTTTCGTATTCCGGTTTCTGATACTCGTGCTTATAGGCAGTTTGGCAATTGTGTAGCTGTCCCGGTCATTAGTGAAGTTGCGCGGTTAATGTCGCAATTTATCGTAGCGCCACAAAATCAACCAGATTTGCTTTACCTCGCGGCGGCTGAATAGATGCAACTGAGTATTCACAAGCATATTAAGAATGAAGATACTTGTTAATGAGTAAGTTAACTTTGCTCGATTACTGCACTAGCTCGTGCAGGCAATTTGACCAGCGGCTAAAATCGGCGACCATTTTTGCAAAATTTTTAACGCCCAACGATGATTCAGGAAGACATGGCGTATTGATACCGAGCGAAGCCTATAAATTTTTCCCAGATCTTAAAATTTTAGACCCTGAAGAAAATGCCACGCGGCTGTTTATCGCTTGCGATCTTTTTAAACGTCAACAAATTGAAGTGGCTTATAAGTATTACCAACGTTATCCGGAGCGCCGAATTACCAAATTAAATACAGCCTTCAACGACCGATCACGCGCACCGATTGTTGGCATTTTTCTTAAAGTTAAACATTTTGATGGGTCAGTCGGCTATTACATTGACTGTATCAATTCCAGCGATGAGCGCTACGACTTTGCTTGCGAGCAAATTTTTGGGCGTGATGCAGAAAAAAATGCGGGAAGTTTTGTTATTCGTGATGTTGAAAGCCAAGTATTTTCGTACGACGAATCGTTGCTCGAGTTGGTCAAATTATTCGACGGTGTGAAGGAAATGGGCTGGATTGAGTCCCTTAGAACTGGCGACACTGGGATTGGTTACACCTTTGAAAAATTGATTGGTATTGAAGAAAATAATAGACAAGAAGCTGACTACAAAGGCATTGAAGTCAAATGCAAACAGAAACAAGGTGGCGGAGGCGCCGGAGGAAAGATTAACTTATTTCAGAAAGGACCAACTTGGGAAATTAAAATGAAAGCGAAGGAACGCATTCGGCAGATTGGGCAAATGTCCGGAGAAGGGAGGTATGCTTGTTTTTCGCAATTGACGACAACTTCTAACAATTTAGAATTGTTGCTCAATATCCGTGCCGATGAACAAAGAATTAATTTGCAAAAATGCGAAAGCCTTTTGGGGCACTGGACATACCACTCATTAGAGAAAAGTTTGGCCATGAAGCATAGTCGCGCTATTTTTGTGAAAGCAGATGTTCGTAAAAATGCTGACACTACTCACTTTCGCTATAGCGAACTTATCTACTGCGAGCGTCCTACGATAGTTAACTTCGTAGGACTTGTTGAGAACAGAGATCTAGTTTTTGAGTTCACCATGTCCGAGAAAGAAAATGGCACAGTGCGCAATCACGGCTACCCGTGGCGTTTGAACCGTGAGGAGCTTTTGAAAGACTTATTTGCCCTTAGGATACAGCTGCGATAACTTGAAAGTTAGTACTAGCGAGGCATTTAGCGCAGCTATGGCTCAAGAAGCCCGTCAACAAACGGCCTTAAAACTAAATTCAAACTGTGACAAACGCTCATGGCTAGCAGAATTCTATTGGGCAGCCTAGGGCCTACCTTCATAGCATCTTTTTCTCATCGCTCTTTTCGCCACATTCAAAAAATGGGGTCATTATTGCTAAGATTATTTCACTCGCAGAAATAATCGAACGCGTTCAACCTCCCCCTCCAGCGCCGCCTCAAAAAATGTCTCAAACGCCGCGCCAGTCCTTGTGTTCGGCCCTTTTTTACCATTAGCACCATTTGTATTCGCATAGCCAATATCAACATCAAGCTCGCCATTATTGATCGCCATGTTTGCCCAGCCAATCACGCTCTCCCGCCAGAGCATCGGCAACGCGTAGTAGCCGAGCTTGCGTTTGGCATAAGGCGTGTAGGCCTCAAAGCGGTATGCCCAACCCCATAAATGCTCGAAGCGGCGACGATCCCACACGATGGGGTCAAATGGCGCGAGCAGCCTCACCTCGTCGTTAACATCTTGTGGCGGTCGCTCGACACTGGGCCACACGTAAATCAAACC
>JANYBL010000073.1 GCA_025360815.1 Burkholderiales bacterium | reverse complement strand
GCATTGGATGGCACGGGGCTTACGCTACCGCCATTCACCGGAAACCCGGATGACATCGCCGCGCCATGTACTTCAAGCACTTTAGTCGTCACGCAAACAACCATTAATGTCGGCACGGTAGACCCAACATGGACGTTCTTCGCCACCGGTGACTTCAATGGCGATGGCATCGCCGACATTGTGTGGAAGCGCCCAGATGGCAATCTCGTGATTTGGCAAATGAATGCCAACGGCATAGCCCCGACGGTCATTAATGCCGGGGCCGCGCCTGCTAATACGGTAGCGATACTGCAGCAGTAGGGCTGTAAAAGTGCATGAGTTTATGTTTAATCTGGCAGCGACAATCGTTCGGTCAAACTTGCGTACAACAGCTTAATTTTAAAACTCCATTGCCGGCGACTATCTTGAGCCATAATGGCGCCAAACGCCGCGCCAGTTCTTGTGTTTAGATGATGTATCCAATAACAAGCAACAACAAAAAGGCATCCGAGGATGCCTTTTTGTTGCGTGTTTTATTAAATAAAAGTTAAAACATTACCGTGTTGCCTGATACCCGACTAGTGATGTTTTCATCTTCTGCATGGCTTTAACTTCAATCTGGCGAATACGCTCGGCGGATACGCCAAATTCATCGGCCAGATCGTGTAGGGTTTTGCTTTCTACGCCTTCTTCATTGAGCCAACGGGTCTCGACAATACGGCGGCTGCGCTCATCCAGGCTATCCAATGCGGCTTTGAGGCCGTTGGTGGCAGCAGCGTCGGTTTGCATGCCTGCCAAACGGTCAATGGGATCGACGCTGGCATCTTGTAAATAGGCAATCGGGCTGACCCAGTTTTCGTCGTCGTCGTTCATCGGCTCGAGCGATACTTCTTGCCCAGATAGCCTTTGTTCCATCTCGGAAACATCGGTTTCTTTGACATTTAATTGCCGCGCCACTTCTTTGACTTCTGCAGGTGACAGCGCTCCAAAGTTTGGCTTCATGCTACGCAAATTGAAAAACAATTTGCGCTGCGCTTTGGTGGTGGCGACTTTGACGATGCGCCAGTTTTTGAGAATGAATTCGTGCATTTCTGCTTTGATCCAATGCACCGCAAATGAAACCAGGCGCACGCCGCGATCCGGATCAAAACGCTTAACGGCTTTCATCAGGCCGATATTGCCTTCTTGGATCAAATCCGCCTGCGGCAGGCCATAGCCCGCGTAATTGCGGGCAAGTGAAACCACCAAGCGCAAATGCGACATCACCATCTCCGACGCGGCGGTCAAATCGCCACGCTCTTTGAGGGCAACGCCCAAGGCGTGCTCGCGCTCAGGTGTGAGCAAGGGAATGCGGTTCACGGCCGAAATATAGTTTTCAAGGCTGCCAACGGACAAAATAGGTAACGTCGTTGGCAAATTCATTGTTGCGGTGGTCATTGAAGCGTCCTCCATAAATACCAACCAATTATGCAATTCAGATGTGGCGCATTATTGGCATTTCAATAAGATAATGTCATTATTTTAGCACTCTGCACATAAGAGTGCTAATCGATAAAAAAGTTCTTGGAACGCGGGTGATCCTAGACAATAGAGTCTGAGACATGCCATTAGAGTCTGAGACAAGTGCGTTATTGGTAAAGGCGTAAAGCCCTCGAAAAATGAGCCTAAGTTATTGATTTAGTTGAATTGACAGAAAATCTGCTATCTCAATCTCTTCGAACGATCATGTGGCAGGAACTTGCTGATATAGCAGTTGATCCATTTATTTTTCGGAGTGGTGCATTAACAGTGCACGAGAGCAGGCTTTGGTGGTTTGATGCGATTAAGTCAGCGCCTAAGCATGTATTTTGAAATCAGGTGAATGTCTAATGGAATTAGATCAGTGGTTTAAAGAAAACCCACCCATTGAATTTTTTGCGCGAATAAAATTTGTTGCAAAGAATCGCAAAGGTAAGCAATTTCATTTGGAGGGGCCTAAAAATATTAGCCTTAATTTTCGATGGAAAAAAATCTGTTGATATGTGCGTGTACGGATTTGAGTGGCGGACATGAATTTGTCTCGGGTGGTGACTATCTGGTTCGCGTCGAACTTCCTACCGGTAGAGCTTATTCAGCGGAATTGAGGGAAGGAGACAATATTGAGTTTGCTACTCCTCCAGATTTCACTATTGCTACGGGGATAGTCGTTTTACCCGACATAAACGGGGTTCGACTTTGAAGTTTCCTCATGAATTCTGTTGCTGCGGTCGCGCCGTTGAGTTGTAATAGTTAACACTTTATCTGACACTGCATTCCGCTGTGCTAAATTTGGTGGTAGTGTGAAAATTGTCTGCAGAATTATACTGTGGCAATAAATTAAACACCCGAAACCCCGCGTCAATAGCCGAGTTTCAGCCATTCCTGCTCATTCCCGTCTTCGCATTGCAAAGACCCGCATCATAGAAATCAGCAAGAGCAACGTCACCGGCAACGCCAGTGATGCCGCACCCGCCACCACCACCACCCTCACCATTGGTGCAGGCTACTTTGAGCGCGTCACCAACCCTGACAACAGCATTGAATATCGCCACTACCTGCCCGGGCTCGACGGCACCGCAGGCGTTCTAACCCGGCGCATCGACACCAGCAACACCCCCGCCAACGGCAACGCCATCAACACCACAAGGTACTGGTACAAAGACCACCTAGGCAGCCCGGTAGCCGAATTTGACGGCAACGCCGCCAGCGCCAGCGCCGCCAACTTCACCCCACTAGGCTTTGACGCCTGGGGCATGCGAAGGAAGAACAGCACCCCCATCGACACCTTCACCGACAGCCTCGCCCTAATCGAGCTCGACAGCTACGCCAGTCCGCGCGGCTACACGGGTCACCAGCATCTCGACGAACTCGGCTTGATCCACATGAACGGGCGGCAGTATGCCCCGAAGGAAGTCCCCTTGGGGGATGACCCGCTGATTGGAAGATTCCTGCAAGCCGACCCGATCATCCAAGAGCCGTATAATCTACAGAACTTCAATCGGTACACGTATGTGCTGAATAATCCGTTGGCGTTTACCGACCCCACCGGATATAGCTTCTGGACGGAGGTGCGAAGACCGGTGGCCGCCATTGCGGTGGCGGTACTCACCTATGGTGCGGGTACGGCGTATGCGACCGGTACATGGTTTGCATCGGCAGCGGCGTTGACGACTCCGCAGGCACTTGTGGTGGTCAAGTAATTTCGGACACATCAATAGGTTTTTTGTAGCGCTGTCTGTAGCGCTGTCATTTTCTGTTCGTACGCAATAGGAGCCAGATTACCCAGTGCTGAATTCAGCCTTTCGCCATTGTAGAAGCTAACGAT
>JANYBL010000037.1 GCA_025360815.1 Burkholderiales bacterium | reverse complement strand
CTTTATTTGAGCGAGGTCCGATTTAGTGGGCTGGCAAGTTAATGCATTATGCAGCCAATTGCCGCTCTGATTCGTTGAACGGTTTTGCCCAATCAGCAGGTGACTGATTGCCGATCTTGTCGTGAAGCCTGATGCGGTTATAAAAGACTTCACGATATTCAAACACCACCCGCCTTGCGTCTTCGCGTGCCGCAAGACGGTAACGAGACAAGCGCTCGGTCTTCAATGTGCCAAAGAAACTTTCCATCGGCGCGTTATGCCCCAAGGGCAGGCTTCGCGCTACCCGCTCCCCGCTCCCCACAATTGCCACGGCGACTCATCGATGTCTGCATACCGTCGCTAACCTGCCATGCACGGTAAGCCTGGCGATGTCGAGCTTTCGGCTGACCTCGGCATGCATACGTGCGTTTCTGTTCTGTTCTGTTCTGTTCTGTTCTGTTCTGTTCTGTTCTGTTCTGTTCTGTTCTGTTCTGTTCTGTTCTGTTCCAAGCTTGATGGCTGCAGCCTTGAACTCGGCTGTGAAGGTACGACGGGGAATGCGTTTCATGGTGGCTCCTGACAAGTTGATCAAGTGGCATCAACTTGCCCTTCCAGATAATCGGGCCCCGCTCAGGCATCTTTAGCTTTTTGAAATTTATACATTTAACGACGAAATATTGCCTCGCTAAGTTACTTCAATCCGCAAAAAAAACTGTCATCATTGATAAGTTGCAAAAATTTCTTATTCGCCGCTGGCTTTTTGTATAAAAGCAGAAACGAACAATCGAATATTGAAATTTATTGCTTTTCTAGTTTCTTCACCTGTCCCGCATAAAGGCTCCAAAGCATCGCCAAATCGCCTGCGCCATCAGCGCCTTTGACGGTCTTGAAGATATCAATTGCTTTATCTTTTTGCCCTGCTAACGTGTAGGCGATACCAAGACGTAGCGTGACTTCTTCGGGACGCTTCAAGCCACCTTTTTTAATGCCTTGCTCCATTTGTTGTGCGCCCTTTTCAGCTTGGCCTGCAAGCACGTTGTTAAAACCGACGCCCACCAGCGCGGTTCCGTCTTTTGCGGCCATTGCCTCAGCCTCGTTTTTTGCGCTGTTTTTAGCATCATCTGCCAATTCTTTTTTGACCGCATCCAATAATTTCTTTTGGTTGGGCGCATCCGCGCCTTTACCCAACACATCGCGAGCGTAGCCGTGTTCCAATACGGCTTTGGTTTCAACTGGAAAGCCTGCCTGGTTGGCCAATAACGCCATGCGCATATAGTCTGCTGAGTCATCGATCAAATCCATCTGAAACTTGAGGCGATAAACATCAAGCGACAAGCGATCCGAAAAAGTTGGCTTGGACTCAAAACGATAAATAAAGTCGGCCCAATAATCTTTCTTCGGGTGATAAATCACCAATTTTTCCAGCGCGACAACATAGGCTGGGTTATCTTTTTGTTTTAGTGCGCAGCTTGCCAATAATTTCAAAATATCTTCGCTCGGCGTTTTACCGGCGGCAATCTGGGCTGCAACATCCTCAGAAATATCTTTGGCCGCACCCGCATAATCCTCACTCAAATACAGCGACTGCTGCAACATCAAACGCATGAGCGGATTCACGCCACCATCCGTAAAAAAGCGACGCGCCCACACTACCGCAGATTTGTAGTCCTTGCTGCGGTAGTAAGTTCCAGCGATGGCTTCAACGATTGGCAAGCCGGCATCAGCCTTCAGGCGGTTGGTTGCCAACACCGCTTCGAAAGAACGCACCGCTAAGCCGTTGTCGCCCGCACCGGCCGCTGCTGCACCGCGCATTTGGTCGATGATAAACATTTCATATGACGTTTTATTCGGGATGACTTCGACGTCACGCACTTTAACCAGTGCCTCGGCGTATTTCTTTTCTTTCATCAATTCGCGTATTGCTTCCAAGGGCTTGGCGATTTCTTGGCGTACCGTCTCTTTGTCGTTGGCAGGTGCTGCCGTGTCGGCTGGCCGCTTTTGATTCTGTTCTTTAGCGACTTCGAGCCTTACTTTGTTATCGTTAGTTTGCGCGAACAGCTGAACGCTATTGAAAGCCGTCGCGCCCAAAAAGGTTACGCCAACTGCGGCAACGATTTTAGTGATCGTGGCTTGGCTATGTCGGCCGGAAAGATATGATTGATGAGCTATTTTCATGAAGATGAGTTCCAAAATAAGTTTGGGGAATGCGGATAAAAAAGCGTACAACAGTGTGCTTGCCCAGTTTGCTTGCCGCCGCAATAGCGAAACAAAGCGTGATTGAGCACCCACTAAAGCACAGTTGAAGCAACATCTACGGCAACATTTAACCTATAACATTATATTTCTAAAAGGGGGCAAGCCCGATTTTTCTCGTTTAGGGGCCCCCGCAATAGGTCTACGATCGGTATAGACGCCACAATTTTTATTTGCAATAAATTCTATTTATGCTATATTTTCAGTAATTACTGTAAATTCAATAATTAAAGGTGGCGTTGAATTTATCGGGTTGTCAGCCCACGGCGAACGATCTCCTGACACAAGTACAACCTTCGAAACGAACCGTAAAACAAAGACTTAACCCTCATGAACCTCACGCCTCTCGCACAAGACTTCGTTCTGCATTTCGGTGAGATGGGCAGCCGCTGGGGCATTAACCGCACCGTGGGGCAGATATATGCGCTGCTATTTGTATCGCAGCGCCCGCTGAACGCGGATGAAATCGCCGAAGCGCTCGCTTTCTCTCGCTCGAATGTGAGCATGGGCTTGAAGGAGCTGGAGTCATGGCGGCTCACCAAATTGCAGCACTTGCCAAATGACCGCCGTGAATATTTTTCAGCACCTGACGATATTTGGGCAATCTTTCGTATCTTGGCCGAGGAACGCCGCAAACGCGAAATTGATCCGACCCTTTCAATGCTGCGCGGCGCGCTGTTAGTAACGACCGCTACTGAGGAGGACCGCCACGCTCAAGCGCGGATGAAGCAAATGCACGACTTGATCGAGATGGCGACTATGTGGTTTAACGATATACAGCGGCTTGAGCCTGAAACGTTAAAGCAGCTCATGGGAATGGGGGCGACGGTAACGAAATTGTTGGAAATGAAAGACAAGTTAAAGATTGTGACAGGCGGGAAGAAGACCAAAACTCTGAGCGGCCAATAGCTGGCAGCCATTCTTCAACAACCGGCAGCAAAAATTACTTTTCAGAAAGAAATAGCGTGGATCCGATCCTTCTAGCCCGCGCCCAATTTGGCGCCAACATTACTTTTCATATTTTGTTCCCCACCATTTCGATTGCGATGGGTTGGGTATTGTTATTTTTTAAACTACGATTCAATGCGACCAATAATGCAAAGTGGATGGACGCCTATAAATTTTGGGTGAAAATTTTTGCGCTTACTTTCGCGTTAGGCGTGGTCAGCGGCATCACCATGAGTTTTCAGTTTGGCACCAATTGGCCGGGCTATATGCAAACAGTCGGCAATATCGCGGGTCCATTGCTGGCATACGAAGTGATGACCGCATTTTTTCTGGAGGCCAGTTTTTTAGGCATCATGCTCTTCGGCACCAACCGCGTTTCCAACCGCACGCACACGATTGCCACACTGCTGGTAGCGGGCGGCACGACGCTCTCGGCATTCTGGATCATCGCGTTGAATTCTTGGATGCACACACCGGCAGGTTTTGAAATGATCGCTGGAAAAGCGCATGCCGTTGATTGGTTCCAGATCATTTTTAACCCCTCATTTCCGTATCGGCTGACGCACATGTTGCTGGCATCGGGCTTGACGGTTTCGTTTTTAATCGCGGGGATTTCGGCCTATCGGTGGCAACGAAATGACCGCAACCCATCCGTCATGGCCGCATTGAAAACCGGCATCACATTGGCGGCGGTGCTCATCCCGCTACAAATAATGGCTGGGGACGCACACGGCCTCAACACCCTCAAATATCAGCCCGCCAAAGTGGCCGCGATGGAGGGACTTTGGGAAACCGAAAAGGGCGCACCTTCGCTGTTGTTTGCGATTCCCAATGAAAAAACGCGCAGCAATGATTTTGCGATTGGCATTCCGAAGTTAACGAGTTTGGTGCTAACCCATGAACTCGATGGCGAGGTCAAGGGACTCAACGAATTTAAAGGCAAACATCCGCCGGTAGCGCCGTTATTTTGGGCGTTCCGCATCATGGTTGGCACCGGCATGCTGATGCTATCCGTTTCATGGTTTAGCGTCTGGCAAATCCGCAAGCGCGGTGCACCTGCACCGTGGCTTGCGCGCGCCCTCGTCGGTATGACCTTCGCAGGCTGGGTTGCCACGGTGGCCGGCTGGTACGTAACGGAAATTGGGCGGCAACCGTATCTGGTGTATGGCGTATTAAAAACAGTAGATGCCGCATCAGCTATTCCGAGCGCCATGATTGCTTCAACTTTCATCATGTATTTGTTGCTCTACGCCGCGCTGACTGTTGCCTACGTCACCGTTATATTTCACTTGGCGCGCAAAGCGCAATATCCAGCCGCTTCGGGCGCCTCGCATATGCCCACACCGGCCTTAAACGGCAACTTTCAGCCGGCAAAAAAATAGCGCTCACTGGACAGGAAAAAATCATGGATCCGTTAACGAATCTGCAAAATGGCGGCTGGCTGCCTGTGGTGTTTCTTGCGCTGATGGGCGTGGCGATGCTCGCCTACGTCGTGCTGGATGGCTACGATTTGGGTGTGGGCATTTTGTTACGTCGCGCCAATGGTGCGGATGGAACAAACAGCGCAAACAGTACCAACGCTGATATTGAAAAAGACATCATGATTTCATCGATCGGCCCGTTTTGGGATGCGAATGAAACATGGCTAGTATTGGGCGTGGGTATTTTGTTGGTCGCCTTTCCGATGGCGCATGGGGTAATTTTGGGTGAGCTTTATCTGCCAGTTGCGCTAATGTTGCTGGGTTTGATGTTGCGCGGGGTCGCGTTTGATTTTCGGGTCAAGGCACGTGCCGCGCATAAGCATTTATGGAACAACGCGTTCTATGCCGGTTCCGTATTAGCCTCGTTCTCGCAGGGCGTGATGTTGGGGCTATACATCACCGGCTTCAAAAATGGTTGGGCGGAATATGGCTTTGCCATTATCACCGGGCTCTGCCTTTGCGCGGGCTACGCACTTCTCGGTGCGGGATGGCTCATCATGAAAACCGAAGGTGCGCTACAGCAACGGGCGGTGCGTTGGGCGCTAGGCAGTTTGTGGTTCACGGGTGCCGGCATTGCGGCGATATCAATCGTCACACCTTTGGTGAGTGCGCGGATTTTTGAAAAATGGTTTGCGCTACCGAATTTATTTTTGCTGATGCCAGTTCCGGCGGCGACGGCGGTTTTATTTTTCGTGATCGACCGCGCATTGCGCCGACTTCCCAAGCGACTCTCAGAGGGCAATGAATACGGCGCATGGGTTCCGTTTGCCTGCACGGTGGGGATTTTCATTCTCGCGTTCTACGGTTTGGCGTATAGCCTTTTTCCGTATCTAGTCGTCGATAAAATCGATATTTGGCAGGCTGCCAGCGCACCCGAAAGTTTGAAGATTATTTTGGTCGGCGCGGTAGTCGTGCTCCCCGCTATTTTGGGCTACACCATCTATGCCTATCGCGTGTTTTGGGGCAAGGCGCGCGCGCTAACTTACTACTGACTTAATCGTGGAGTGCTACTCTACTGAACCACCACTTTCCTGAACCACCACTGAACGAGCTGACCACCGCGAAACAGTATTCCGGACTAGTTCCGTCCGAATAAAGGTGTTGTTAAGCAGTGCTGTTAAGCAGTGTCACTAGGCGGCGACGTTAAGTTTATCGCTAAATGTCGTCGCCTAAAACAACTCGCTTACCGCAGACTTTCGACTTGTTGCCAGCGTTTCAATCACTCATCGCCGCCACGTTTTTCAAGATGCAGTAGCTGGAAAGTTGATCCGCTGCCCTTGGGTTGAACCGACACGCTATATTGTTTCTGGCGAGTGCCTGCTTTGAAAACCTTTCCGTTGCGATCAACATCGACGTCATGATTGTTGTCGCCATCAGCGTCACGACTGTCATCGCGCTTTTCGTCGCTGCGGCGACGACTGCTTTTTTCGCCCCTCTTTTCATCAACATCGCTAATATTTATTTCACTACACGTGACGGCCTTGGAATTTTTCTCGGCTTTGCGCTCTGCTTTACGGCTGGTATAGCGTGCATCGCGAGCGTCGCGACTGCAATCGAGCACTTCACCGCGCTCGGCCAACGCTTTACGGTAGAACGCTGCTACTTGGTCGGCGCTGTCCTCGGTTTTGAGTTTAACGACAACCAACTTCATGCCGTACTTGCCGAACCAGAGATCAAGGTTTACGCCACTCACTTTCTCGCCGGTATTGCTGCTATCGCTGTTATTGCTGCCATCGCGCTCAATGATCGCGCCTGGATACATCGGTAAACCTGTTTCAGCCACACGCGGGTTGGCATTGACATCAATCCCGGCCATAAATCGCTTCGATGTTGAAAAACCGTCGTTGCTTTCGGCCATCGTCGTGCCGCAAGACACCATCGCAATGGCTGCTACCCCAACGGCGATGGCATTTCGGAGGGCGTGGTTTGTGGTGCGAGTCGGACTATTGGCAACCGCAGCAGCCGTTATTGAATTCTGTGCGCTTGCTTTATTGGTCAATTTACCCATTACGTTTTCCCCTAAAATTTAGCATCTGTCATTTTTTTGCCGTTTGCGACTAAGACACGGTAACGGGATTGTCTTAACGCGGCGATAGGCAACCGACAGATTGCAGAAATTGCGGGATAACTTGTCCTGTGACTGAAATAAAAATACGCAACCCTAGACTGGGAGCGGATCTCCAAGCTAAATTCGCTTGGAAGCCGGTCTAGGCGGCCACTTTCATTATTTACGCCTTACGCCGCCGCCCGTACTGTATCGGCAACCGTGTTAGCCAATGCGTTGACCAAGGCATGATCTTCACCTTCGACCATCACGCGAATCACCGGCTCGGTGCCCGATGCACGCAATAGTACGCGGCCTTGGCCGGCGAGCTTGGCCTCAGCATCGGCGACCGCACGCTGGACGCCAACGTTGCCCGCAAAATCAATCTTCGTGGCGGTACGGACGTTCACTAAAATCTGCGGATAGAGCGTGAGTTCTGAGGTGAAATTTTTGAGGGATACGGATGGTCTGCGCAACGCCGCCAGTACTTGCAGCGCCGAGATGATGCCGTCACCGGTGGTGTGTTTATCAAGGCACAGCAAATGCCCTGAATTCTCGCCCCCGACCTCCCAGCCTTTTTCTTTCAACATCTCGAATACATAACGATCCCCCACCTTGGCACGGGCGAAGGGAATGTTCATTTCGGCAAAGCGTTTTTCGAGCGCGAAGTTAGTCATCAACGTGCCGACCGCGCCGCCCTTCAATACGCCGCGCGATTGGCGGTCTTTGACCACCGCATACATAAGCTGATCGCCGTCAAACAAGGTGCCGTCGGCATCGCACATCACCAGCCGATCAGCGTCACCGTCAAGCGCCAAACCAAAATGCGCTTTGTGCTCAAGTACCGCCGCCACCATCGCTTTGGTGTGGGTTGCGCCGCAATGGTCGTTGATGTTCATACCATTGGGATGATTCGCAATCGCGATCACTTCGGCGCCCAATTCTCGGAACACTTTGGGTGCCACATCGTAGGCTGCGCCTTCGGCGCAATCGAGCACGATTTTGTATCCTTTAAGATCAAACTCAACCGGAAATTTGCTTTTGCAAAACTCAATATAACGCCCCGCCGCATCCTCAATCCGGCGCGCACGACCAAGCGACGCGGACGGCATCGATTGCAGCGGCTTGTCTAACTCTGCTTCGATCTCATGCTCCACTTCATCGGGCAATTTCTGACCGTCAGCTGAGAAAAACTTAATGCCGTTATCGTCGTAAGGATTGTGCGAAGCTGAAATCATTACACCGGCCGACAAGCGCAGCGCCCGCGTCAGATAGGCCACGCCGGGTGTTGGCATTGGCCCCACCAACAATACATCGACACCCGCCGCCGCCAAGCCCGCCTGGAGCGCACTTTCGAGCATATAGCCCGAGATGCGAGTGTCTTTACCGATCAACACCGCAGGGTGCGTCCCGTCCGCCGGACGATGGCTCGCCAACACCCGTCCGGCTGCATTGCCGAGGCGCAACACGAAGTCAGGCGTGATGGGCATTTGCCCGACAAGGCCACGGACACCGTCGGTGCCAAAGTATTTTCTGGTCATGTTTTTTTAAGCTTTGATTGAGGTTTTATGATGCCAACGACGACGTGATTGTCGTGCAATTTAGGTTGTTCTCATTGCGCTGCGTCGGTCAGAAATATATCGCGATAGGCGGCGTAAGTGGAGGCATACATGAGCGGAAAGGCGACAAATAATCCGAGCCCCAACGGCAGCGCCGCGACGAAGAAAATGAGCAAAAACACGATGCCGTAAAGCAAAAACGGCATGAAATTTTTAAGGCACGCGAAAAAGCTCATGCGGATAGCCTGCATTGGTTCAACATCGTGCAGCGCCACCAAGGTCGGCGCAAACCAAAACGCCATCGCAATCGGAATATAAGCCGCCAGCACCAGCAGCGCCACGACGAGCGCACCAAAGACCGAACCCGCAAGCAACGACATGATCGCCGTCTGATCGCCGCTCATGAACGCCCCAACAATCCCGCTTGACCCGACAATAACAAAAAAGGCGAGGCCCGCAAGCAGCAATAAAACCACTGAAACCACCAGATACATCACGCCAACCAGCATCAACGGCACGGTTCGCTTTTGAAAACCGGCGAACAAATCGCCGATCTCAAGTGGGCGCCCCTCGTGTTGCGCCTGGCAACCCATCATCAGGCCGCCGGTCAGTATTGGCATCACCACATAAAGCACCATATTGCCCAGAAACGGCACGAAACTAAGCACCACAAACATGACCAGCAGAATCACCATACAAACGATCCACACCAGAGCCGATTGCGTGAAAATGTTCCAACCGGCGGTGATCCAGTTAAGGCCGTTACCAGCAGGGGTGGTACGGCCGTTGTCGACCAGCGCAGCGCCCGTCTCGGTTGCCGAAGCGGGCGGTATTGCAGGCGTTTGAAACGGGTTCGCAGATTGGTTCGGTTCCATGAGGGTCTCCTTGTTGTGCAAAAGTTGCGATGTTGTTCTAGGTAACGATCGCTGTGCAGCGGGCAGTGCAGCCAAAACCGGCAGGCTCATCCATCAGCAGAGCCATAGAATAGCAGCCATAGAGTAGCCCGTCACAGCGCCAAGTGAAATAAAACGGAGGCTAGTGCACCCAGAGTCTCGAGAGTACCGGCAGTGCGGTTGCTATTTTTGCGATTGCCGCCGTTTGATGCGTGGGCGGTGCGCAGGCGAACCTCGTTTGGTCCGCCGACACAAGACAATCCTATTGATGCACGCTCAAGGCAATGCGCGATCATGGGAACGAAATTATTTCAGTAAGGCAAACGATCCCCGTCCGCTCGCGGCGCTTAGCATGCCCAGCACACGCCCCGGCTCCGCGCCTACCATGTCCCACGTGAACCGCCACGTCCAGTTGTTAACGATGGTGCCGGGCAGATTCATTCGATGCGCGCCATCTAATCCCAGCACATCTTGCATCGGAAACACAGCCATATTGGCGACCGAATTGCAGGCTGCACGGATCATCGCCCATTGAATATCATGTGGCCCTGCTGCCAAATACGTACCGGCAAATACGCGTTCACGCTCGGTAGCAGCCGCCCACCAGCCTTGCACGGTATCGTTGTCATGCGTGCCGGTATAGACAACCGTATTGCGATCGTAGTTGTGAGGCAAAAATTCCTGCGTGGCATCGCCACCAAATGCAAACTGCAAAATCTTCATGCCCGGAAAGCCGCACCCTAGGCGGAGTTCCACAACATCGGGGGTGATGAGACCCAAGTCTTCGGCAATAATCGGCAGATTGCCCAGTTCGTTTTTGATGGCATCAAACAGCGCTTTCCCCGGCCCCGGCACCCAGCGGCCCTCGACCGCTGTCGGGCACGTAATGGGGATTTCCCAGTAACCCGCAAACCCGCGAAAGTGATCGATGCGGAACACATCAGCCTGCTGTAGTGCACGCTTAATGCGCAGGGTCCACCACTTGAAATTTTCAGCGGCCATCTTGTCCCACCGATAGAGCGGGTTGCCCCAGCGCTGGCCCTCAGGCGCCATGCTATCGGGCGGCACACCCGCGATAACGGTCGGTTGGAATTGATCGTCTAAGAAATACAAATCCGGACGCGCCCAGCAATCGGCGCTGTGATGCGCGATAAAGATTGGCAAATCACCCATGATCGAGATGCCGCGACCGTTCGCGTATTTTTTAATTTCTCCTAACTGCACATCAAAACACCACTGCACAAATTGCCAGAACGCGATTTCGCTCGCATATTGTTTGCGCGCCGTCACGAGCGCGGCTGGCTCGCGCTTTCGCAATCCGGCATCCCAATCCCACCAGCATTTGCCGCTGTGCGCGGTTTCTAGCGCCATGAATAGTGTGTAGTCGTCGAGCCAATAGTTTTCGGACGTACACCAATCGGCAAACGCGGTGCGCGCTTGTGGTGTGGCACACTGGTCGAATCCAGCGGCAGCTTCGCGTAACTGTGCAATCCGCCATGGCACTACCCGCGCGTAATCAACTTTATGCGGATCAAAACCGCTCCCAGCCTTCTCGGTATCTGGCAATACCGGCGCCAACATCCAACCACGCTCAATCAGTGGCTCCAGCGCCACCATCAGAGGGCTGCCCGCAAATGCGGAAACGCTTTGGTACGGTGAATCAGCCGGGCCAATCGGCGCGGTGGGCAGCAGCTGCCAAATTCGTTGACCTGATGCAGCGAGCCAATCGACGAACTGATATGCGGCGGGGCCGAGGTCGCCAATACCGTGCGGCCCGGGGAGCGAGGTGATGTGCAGCAAAATGCCTGCTGTGCGTTGATTTAGGTTCATCATGATTTGATTCTTAAGAAATCGTTAAACGGGGGGGGTTAAAAATTGTTGCTCAACGCGTCGCACTTCGCAGCACCACCAGCGAATGCGCGGGCATGAGCAGTTGCGATGCGGCAGCTAGTATTTTCGAGCGTGAACATTCGCCACTACTGTCCAAGGCAATGTACCAATCATGGGGTTGCCTTTCCGGTTGCCCATGCCGCGCTAATGAAAACGAAAGTGGTTCACTGTCCGGATTGAACAGCAACATCAATGTTGCGCTTTGTTTATCGTTTGCAAACGCATCAATCTGACAGGCAAACGCATGCTGCCCACCATCGTGCCAATCGTGCACCTGCATCACCGAGCCCGCGGGCGTGAACCAAACCAAACTGCGTTCACCCTCGCAGTCGGCATGTGGCACAAACCAGCGATCATGGGTGAGAGACGGTTCAGATTTTCGGAGCGCGATCACTTCCGCGACGAAATGTTTGAACGCCCAGTCATCGTCGGAAACCGTCGGCCAGTTCAACCAACTTGTCGGGTTATCTTGGCAATACGCATTGTTGTTGCCCTGCTGGCTATTGCCGATTTCATCTCCGGCGCAAAGCATCGGTGTGCCTTGGGCGAGCAGCAGCGTGGCGACCAGCGCACGCTTCACGCGATGGCGCAACCGGTTAACCGCCGCATCGTCCGTTGCGCCCTCCATACCAAAATTGCGACAGGCTTCACCATCGCGCCCATCGCGATTGCTTTCGCCGTTTGCTTCATTGTGCTTGTAACTGTAGCTGACCACATCATGGAGCGTAAAGCCATCATGGACAGATATGAAATTGATTGATGCAGTGGGACGGCGTTGGCCGTGATGGAATAAATCACTCGATGCTGTAAAGCGTCGCGCGAATTCGCCGCGGCTCGTGCCAAGGTTAAGCCAATAGCTGCGCACGGTATCGCGAAATTTGTCATTCCACTCCAAAAACCGTGCCGGAAATCGCCCTACTTGATAGCCATTGTGGCCCGCATCCCACGGCTCGGCAATCATGTGAACCCGCGCCAATACTGGGTCTTGGCGAAGTGCGGTAAAAAATGCAGCATCCGACTTGAAACCAAAATCGGCGCGCCCCAAGATCGGCGCCAGATCAAATCGGAAGCCATCGACGCCCATGATATCCACCCAATAGCGCAGCGAATCCAACACGAATTGTGTCACGCGCGGATGTGCTGCGTGGAGCGTATTGCCGCAACCGGTGAGGTTTTCGGAACGCGAATAATCATCGCGCTGCAAGCGGTAATAGCTGCGGTTATCAAGGCCGCGAAAGCTCAAGGTCGGGCCAAATTCATTGCCCTCCGGCGTGTGGTTGTAGACGACATCGAGCACAACTTCCAAGCCGTGCTCGTGTAGCGTATTCACCATCTCGCGAAATTCGTGGATGACTGCAGTCGGATCATCTGGCTGACCACTCAGGCGCGGATCGGGACAAAAAAATCCGAGCGTGTTGTAGCCCCAATAGTTGGTTTGGCCGCGATCTACCAATGCCGGTTCATCAACTGCGTATTGCACCGGAAGTAATGACAATGTCGTCACCCCTAGCGATTTGAAATGGGCGATCGCTGCCGGATGCGCGAGTGCTGCATAGGTTCCGCGCAAATCGGGCGGAATATCGGGGTGCAGCTTGCTGAAGCCTTTGACATGAACTTCGTAGAGCACGATATCGTTGGCGGTGACACGAGGGAACGCCGCGCGGGTTGAAACCACCGTATCAACCTTCGGCGCTGCGGACGCCCGCACCCCGGACACCCGCGCTTTCAGCGCATAGAGCGCATTGTCCCGCTGATCAAATGAACGTGGCCCATCCGGATGGCCAAGCTGATAACCGTGGTGCTCCGCGCGCCAGCTAAATTTACCGACGATTTCTTTGGCGTAAGGATCGAGCAACAATTTATTCGCGTTAAAGCGATCGCCCTGCTCTGGCGCATAAGCGCCATGTGCACGCAAGCCGTAAACAAGTCCCACGCCCACATTCGGCAGGAAACCATGAAACACGCTGTCAACCGGGCCATGCAGCGCGTAACGCCGCAACTCGCGCACGCCGCTGCCGTCAAAAATACAAACCTCAATTTTGCTGGCGTGCTCGGAAAAGACCGCAAAATTAACGCCGCCGTCTTTAACGCTGCCATCTTTAAGGCCGCCATCTCGCACAGTCGAGCCAAGCGGGTCAGCATGGCCCTCTAATATTTTTTCAGGTAGCTGGAAATTCATTTCTGTTTATGGATCCGGCGATAAAGGCAATCGTTAAAGTTTGACGGGCACTAGAAATAAGGTTGCCAATGGCGGCAGATTTACGATGATGGAGCGCGAACGCCCGTTTACGGCGGCGGCTTCAGCCTGCAATATACGTGCACTATTGCCCAAATTGCTGCCGCCATAATGTTCGGAATCGGTATTCAATGCTTCTACCCAGCCGTCCACACCATCCGGTACGCCCAGCCGATAGTTCTCGCGCGGCACCGGCGTGAAATTGCTGATGACGATCACTTGATTGCCCTGCTCGTCCTTGCGCAGCGACGCAAACACCGATGTTGTGGCGTCGTCCGACACCAACCATTCAAAACCCGCTGCGTCACAATCAAGGCGATGTAGTGCCGGCTTTTCACGATAGAGTTTATTCAAATCGCGTACCAAATTTTGGATGCCACGATGGCGCGAATCATTGAGCACACTCCACGGCAACTCGGCCTCATGATTCCATTCGAACGGCTGCGCAAACTCTTGCCCCATGAACAATAATTTTTTACCGGGGTGTCCCCACATAAAGCCATAGTAGGCGCGGAGGTTGGCGAATTTTTGCCAATCATCGCCGGGCATTTTTTGCAGCATCGAGCCTTTGCCATGCACTACTTCATCATGCGAAATCGGCAGCACAAAATTTTCGCTGAATGCATAAACCAACCCGAAGCTCATTTTGTCGTGATGGAACTTCCGATGGATCGGGTCCTCGCTCATATAGCGCAAGGTATCGTTCATCCAACCCATATTCCATTTGTAGTGAAAGCCCAAGCCGCCGGCAAATGTGGGGGCTGAAACGCCGGGAAACGCAGTCGATTCTTCGGCAACCGTGATCGCGCCAGCCGCATGCTTCCCGACAATTTCATTAATGCTTTTAAAAAGCGAAATCGCCTCCAAATTCTCGCGCCCGCCGTTTGCGTTGGGAATCCACTCGCCTGCATCGCGTGAATAGTCGCGGTACAACATAGATGCCACTGCATCGACACGTAACCCATCCACGCCATAACGCTCCATCCAAAACAATGCATTGCCCGCGAGAAAGTTGCGCACCTCGGTACGGCCAAAATTGTAGATCAGCGTGTTCCAATCGCGGTGAAAGCCTTCGCGCGGATCGGCATATTCGTAGAGCGCCGAGCCGTCAAATACCGCAAGCCCATGCGCATCTGACGGAAAATGCGCGGGCACCCAATCAATGAGCACACCGAGGCCGCGCTGATGGCATGCATCAACAAACCGTGCAAACCCTTCCGGTGTCCCGAAGCGTGCACTAAGCGCGAATAATCCTAGCGTTTGATAGCCCCAAGAACCATCAAACGGATGCTCACTCACGGGCATGAGTTCAATATGCGTAAAACCCAAATCAGCGGCATAGGCTGGTAGCGATGCGGCGAGTTCATCCCAAGTGGGATATTTGTCGGCAATCGGTTCATGCGTGCCGTATTTCCACGAGCCAAGATGCACCTCGTAAATCGACACCGGCGAGTGCCGCGAATTGGCTTGGAGGCGATAGCTTGATAGCGATTTCGCATCCGGAAGTGCCGCCACGCGGCTCGCCGTTTCAGGGCGCAGCTGTGCAGCAAACGCATACGGATCGGCTTTGAGCGGCAGCACATCGCCATTGGCTGCCACAATTTCAAATTTATAAAAATCCCCCTCCGCCACATGCGGAATAAAGATTTCCCAGATTCCTGCTTGGTGACGCAACCGCATCGGGTGGCGGCGGCCGTCCCAACTATTGAAGTTGCCCACCACGCTAACGCGCTTCGCGTTCGGTGCCCAGACAGCAAAACAAACACCGCGCACAGTATCAAATTGTTTGGCATGGGCGCCGAGAACTAGGTATGGACGCAGATGGGTGCCGTGGTTCAACGCGCGCAAATCATCCTCACTTAGTTGCGGGCCATAGTTGTAAGCATCCGCGTAAACACCACTGGATCCATCCGCCCAAACCACGCGAAGGCGGTAATCGAAACGCACCCGCCGACGCGGAATATGCATTTCAAATAATCCATCAACATGCCTCAACAACAAGGCTAAAAGCGGCTTTCCAGAGGATGCATCAAGCACCGTGACCGATTTTGCGCCGGACAAGAAGGCGCGTATCCACAACCTTCCATCCGCATCTGCGTGCAGGCCAAGCACCGAAAATGGGTCGGTGTGGCGTGCTTCGATGAGTGCCTTTACGTCGGGTTCGTTAAGCATGGGTGGATGGTGTTTTTGTGGCCGTTGCAATGTTGACCAATGTTGGGAAGGTGTAAGTTTCTAATCGGAGGCCTAGGGCTGGCGCGCTCTTCAAAGCACTTCTAGTTCAGGTGGCGCATGGATAAAGGTGTTTGGTTTTTATATTTTATTTTGCAAAGATCACCGCGGCTACATCGGCTACATCGGCTTCATCGGCTTCATCGGCTAAATCGGCTTTATCGGCTTTATCGGCGACATCGGCTTTATCGGCTTTATCGGCGACATCGGCTTTATCGGCTTTATCGGCTTTATCGCTTTGCTTGCCAAGCATCTAATTTCTGGTGTCTTACGAACTTTAGATAAGCAAATAGGGACCGAAGCTCGTCAACAAAAAAAAGAAGCCACTGCGGAGTCATTGTGAACATCGCAAGGGCTAAATTCAGGGAATTTAAGATCAAGAAGAATCCCACGGCCAGTCGACCGAGCAACTGGTCATGCGATATCGCACTGCGCAAAATCTTATTCATTTGTTACATCCACATTCTGTATTTCAATTTGCAGCAATCGCAGCCCGGACAAGCGAAGCGCCTCCAGGTAGCTCATGATTGACCAGACATTCTCTCAGCCGAAGCACTGGATTTGGGCTGCAGCGCCACAGCAGAAAAATTCTAATCCCAGCACCGTCGGGCATTTCCAGCCATTTTCGGCTCAGAATGCCCACAGATACTAGCGTTTACTTTAACGTAGCGGGCGACCAAACCTTTTCAACATATTCGCGTATCGTCCGATCTGCCGAGAAGCTTCCCATGCTGGCCACATTCAACAATGCACGTTCCGCCCATTGTGTCGGATTCGCAAACAGTGCGTCAACCTTCGTTTGCGTGGCGACGTAATCGGCAAAATCGGCCATCAGCATATATTGATCGCGATGCAGCAGGTTATCGGTCAACTGACGGTAGCGTTGATTATCGCCGGGTGAAAAATCACCTTGAGCGATGGCATCAATGACGCGTTTTAATTGCCGGTTTTGCTCAACAAACAACTTGGGATCGTAGCCTAGCTCTTTCATGTTTTTCACATCTTCGGTGCGCAAGCCGAAAACAAACATATTTTCTTCGCCCATGGCTTCGGCCATTTCGATATTCGCGCCATCCCATGTGCCGATGGTGAGCGCGCCGTTGAGGCCAAATTTCATATTACCAGTGCCCGACGCTTCAGTACCTGCAGTCGAAATTTGCTCGCTTAAATCCGCCGCCGGGATAATGGTTTCGGCCAAGCTCACGCCGTAGTTCGGTAAGAAAACCAGCTTTAACTTATCGCCAACGCGCGCGTCGCTGTTGATGACGCGGGCCACATCATGGGTGAGTTGAATAATCAGTTTCGCGGTTTGATACGCTGATGCCGCTTTGCCCGCGATGATGACGGTGCGCGGCGTCCAGTTCGCGTTCGGGTTATCAATAATGGCTTGGTAGCGCGCGATAACGTGCAGCACATTTAACAGCTGGCGCTTGTATTCATGGATGCGCTTGATCTGCACATCAAACAAGCTATCGCAATTGATCACAATGCCGAGATCACGGCGAATCACGGCAGCGAGGCGCTCTTTGTTTTGGCGTTTGGTGGCTAAAAACTCACGGCCTAATTCAGCATCACCAACCATTGGTTTTAAAGATTCAAGTTGCATCAAATCTTGCCGCCAGCCAGCGCCAATGCGGCTGTCGAGCAAATTAGAGAGCCCAACATTGGCCTGCACCAACCAACGGCGAGGGGTTACGCCGTTGGTCACGTTGTGAAACCGATCCGGATAAAGCTTGGCGTAATCAGCAAAAATAGTCTGCACCATGAGTTCAGAATGCAGCGCTGATACGCCATTCACTTTATGCGAAGCGACAATCGCCAGCGCGGCCATTCGCACGCGGCGACCATTGCTTTCATCAATGAGCGAAACCCGTCCGACCATTGCCTCGTCGCCGGGGAAACGGGCGCGGACCGTATCTAAAAAATAATTGTTAATTTGATAAATGATATCAAGATGGCGCGGCAGCAGCGCCTCAAACATGCTCACCGGCCACGTCTCCAGCGCTTCGGGCATTAGGGTGTGGTTGGTATATGAAACTGCTTGTCGGGTGATTTTCCATGCCTGATCCCACCCCATGCCGTGTTCGTCGAGCAACAGGCGCATCAATTCGGCCGGTGCCAAAGCGGGGTGCGTATCGTTCAAATGGATCGCGTTGGACTTCCCCAAATTGTCTAAATTCTCGTGCTCCCGCAGATGGCGGGCGATGACGTCTTGCAGTGATGCGCTGACCAAAAACGCTTCTTGTTTTAAGCGCAGCTCGCGGCCAGCCGCCGTGCTGTCGTCTGGATAAAGCACCCAATTGAGCGCGTCAGCGGCAACCCGATGACTTGCGGCACCCATCAAATCACCACGACAAAACGCCGCGAAATCAATGGTGCGTTCGGCACTGGCGTGCCACTGACGCAGCGTCGATACGCGCTCGCTGTGATGCGCGGGCACAATAAAATCGTAAGCCTGGGCAATCAGGCGTTCCGCCGGCACCCAACGATGCATGCCGCCGTCGACTTCAACGCGGCCGCCAAAGCTAACCAAATAGCGTGTCTCCGGGCGCAGAACTTCCCACGGGTTACCGGCCCGCAGCCAGTCATCCGGTTCTTCTACCTGACGACCGTCTTGAATGCGTTGCGCGAACATACCGTATTGGTAACGCAGGCCATAGCCAAACGAGGGCAAGCCGACTTCCGCGAATGAATCTAAGAAGCACGCAGCCAAGCGGCCCAAGCCGCCGTTGCCAAGCGCCGCATCGGCTTCTCGTTCCAAAATATCGGGGAGCGATTCACCATTGGCTTCGATCGCCGTCCGAACCTCGCCCTCCAAACCCAGCGCGGCCAGGGCGTTGCCGAGTGCGCGGCCCATCAAAAATTCCATCGACAAATAATGCACGCGGCGCTGCGTCGAGCCCGAACCGCCTTGCGAGCGTGCGTCTGCTGCCTGGGTACTGGCCCAGCGCGCAGCCAACACCTCGCGGCAGGCAATCGCGGCGGCACGGAGGCCGGCATCGCGGGTCGGTGCGACATCGGCTGGCGCAGCCGACGCGATCTCCCGTCCGAACGCCGCTTGAAAAGCTTCGCGCATGGCATCAGGCGTTTTAGCCAAGGCGGCACCAGAAGCGGCCGTGGCTGGCACAGATTGGGCAGAAAGTGCAGTTTGGGCAGATTTTGTGCGGCTAAAGGTGATCGGCAATGTGATTTTCATCATGGTCCGTTTGAAAGTTAATAGGGGCAACGTTAAACTTCAATCAAGCTTGGTCAGAAATTGATCAAGGAAAGGCAGATAAAGCAAAAGCGGCACGAGCGTGGAGCGCCAAGTTACCCCAAGTTACTCCAAGTTATCGCTAAGGCAATTTAGCTCTAAGGCAATTTAGCTTTAAAGCAACGGCTTTAAAGTGCATTGATGGTGCATTTACGGCAATCCAGTTAAAAGTTTAACGCAGTTTTGGTACGTTTGGCATTTTATGTAGTTTAGCTACATTTTTGGATTACAGAAAAGGTAAAAATTCACATAACTTATTGAAGATTATTCGAATTTTTCGTTTATTCTAATTTTACCGCGTTGAAAAATAAGCAGAAACAGGTTACTCTTTCTACATATTTAGCTGTTTTCAGAGATTCCAAAGAGTATCCTAATCAGCATGAATAAAAGAATTACCGCATTAGGAATAACTCAAAAATAACAACATCACCGCAATAAACGGTGGTCACGAGGAGAAAGTATGGCGGACGTTCGGCTTACGAATGTTGAAAAGGCATTCGCCCAAACGCAGGTGCTGCGCGACATCAATTTGGAGGTGCGTGATGGCGAATTTATGGTCTTTGTCGGCCCTTCCGGCTGCGGTAAGTCCACGCTATTGCGCGTGATTGCAGGCCTGGAAGATATTACCGGTGGCACGCTGACCATCGCCGGCCGGACCGTGAATAATGTGCCTCCCGCCGAGCGCGGCATCGCAATGGTGTTCCAATCGTATGCGCTCTACCCGCACATGAACCTGTTCGACAATATGGCGTTTGGACTGAAGCTCGCCAATATGTCCGATGCCGAAATCAAAACCGCGGTGCACAGCGCTGCCAAGATTTTAAACATCGATCATTTGCTGGACCGCAAACCCAAGGATTTATCCGGCGGGCAGCGCCAACGCGTGGCGATCGGCCGCGCTATTGTACGGAAACCAGCGGTATTTTTATTCGACGAGCCGCTCTCGAATCTTGACGCGGCGCTGCGCGTCCGAATGCGCTATGAATTCGCCAAGCTGCATGAAGAACTCAAAACCACGATGATCTATGTGACCCACGATCAGGTTGAGGCGATGACCTTGGCCGATCGCATTGTCGTGTTGTCGGCGGGCAAGATTGAGCAGGTTGGCACGCCCCTTGAGCTGTATGAACACCCGATCAATCAATTCGTCGCCGGTTTTATTGGTTCACCGCGTATGAATTTTATTGATGCCGAATTTGTGTCGGGCGATGCGGCGCACGCGCAGATCAAACTAGCCAGCGGGGCACAGATTCGTTGCAATGTTGACGCGGCGGCGACCAATGCCAAAGCGGGTGACAAGGTCGTGCTCGGCATTCGGCCGGAGCATTTTCATCACGAATTGCTGGCAGCGGACGATAGCAACCAGGTGGAGGCCGCCGTCACGTTTGTGGAGTCACTGGGCAGTTCAACTCAAGCATATTTGGCCTTTCCGGGGGTCGAAGATGCGCTCACCTGCTCGCTTGATGGACGTTCGCGAGTGCAACAGGGGGATGTGTTGAGGCTAGGATTACCAACTGAATTTTGCTATTTGTTTGACGCAGCAGGTCATGCATTCAAGCGCACGTTGCGACAAACAAAATAGCGCGATGACGATCATGAAGAGCGCCCGTCTTTCACTTACTCCAACCGGTATTCTGTCAATTAGTCTTTCACGTCATCTGCCATTTACCATCATTGCCGCAGCTGTTGCATGCCTGGCTAGCGTGGCCAATGCGCAAGTCAGACCAGCCGCGACTGATTCAGCCGCACCACTCAAACTCCTCATCTGGATCAACGGTGACAAAGGCTACACCGGCTTACAAAAAGTCGGTGATATTTTTACCAAAGTGTCCGGTGTTGAAGTGAAAGTGCAACACCCGGAAGCCGCGCCTGAAAAATTCCAGCAAGCCGCAGGTGCCGGTAAAGGCCCCGATATTTTTTGCTGGGCACATGACCGGGCAGGCGAGTGGGCGAAGGCGGGATTACTTACCGCGTTAAGCCCGCGCCAGAAAATTCGCGATGAAATCGAGCCATCAGCCTGGAAAGCCTTTACCTACCAAGGCAAAGTCTGGGGCTACCCGATTGCGATTGAAGCGATTGGTTTGATTTATAACAAGGCGTTGGTGAAAACGCCGCCCGCTAACTTTGACGAAATCGCCGCTATTGATAACCAACTCAAAGCGGACGGCAAAAAAGCAATTTTGTGGGATTACAACAAATCGTTCTTCACTTGGCCGATCCTGGCTGGCGCGGGTGGCTATGTCTTTGGCCGCGATGCGAAAGGCGAACTTGACTCGCAATTAATTGGCGTCAATACACCCGGCGCGGTTCGGGCAGGTGAGGTCTTGCGCGGGCTGATTGATAACGGCCAAATGCCACGTGGCGCTCGTTATGCCAATATGGACGCGGGCTTTAACCGTGGCGAGATTGCCATGATGATTTCCGGGCCTTGGGCTTGGGACAATGCGGCAAAAAGCAAAATCGATTTTGGTGTCGCACCGATTCCGGGTATTGATGGCAAACCCGCCAAACCCTTCGTCGGCGTGGTTGGCTGCATGATTGCGGCGCCGAGCAAGGTCAAGGATATTGCGCGCGAATTTATTGAAAACTATTTGCTGCGCCCTGAAAATTTAAAAACAATCAACGCCGATGTCCCGCTCGGTGTCCCCGCGAACAAAGCGTTCTATGCCGAACTCGCCGCCGACCCAAACATCCGCGCGACAATGGAGAATGCACGACGCGGCGAGCCGGTTCCCAACATTCCCGAAACCAGCCGGTTCTGGACAGCCATGGATGCAGCCCTTGAAGCGATCACCAACGGATTGCAAAGTCCGCAGGATGCGCTCAACGGAGCAGCAGCAAGGATGAATGCAAAATGAGCTCACTCGTCATCCATCATGGCCTGAACAAATTTTTAGCCAAGCTGCGTTGGCCGATCACGATTGCGCTTGCGATGGCGTGCTTGTATTTGGTCTTCAATATTTATGCGACGGGACAAGTCGCATGGGCGATGGGCGTGCTGCTTTTGCTTGCGGTTGGCTTTTATGTGTACCTGTCAAAAGGCGCATTGTCGTATCGTTATCTGTTCCCAGGCTTGGCCGGCATGGCCGTGTTTGTGGCTTTTCCAATGCTCTACACAGCGCAGATCGGCTTTACGAATTATTCTTCCGCGCATTTGTTAAGCGAAGATCGGGTTCGCACTTATTTGTTAGAGCAAACCACGCCCGATGAAGCCCGCACCATGGATTACACGCTGCACGCGGATGGCAATGAATTCCGGATCGTGGTGACGTCAAGACCAGCGACACCAGCGCCCACACCAACGCCTGCACCGACGTCAGCATCAACATCAGCTGCCAGCAGTCCAACAATACAATATGCATCGCCATCGCTAGCCTTGCTTTCTGCAAAGCCACCGAATAAGACATCGATGCTGCCGCTAGACCAGGCGAGCTTCGCGCTTAACCCGCCGCTGCCATTGATTGAAGTGCTAAAGCACCGCAATATTTTGATGCAGCTACAGCTACAGCTGCCAAATCAGACGCTGCTGAACTATACGGGCGTGAGTGAATTTGGTCCGTTAAATCCCGTCTGGAAAACCAGCAATAATGACTCACTGGTCCTCATTGAATCTGGCGAAACTTATAGGCCCAACCGTGACACTGGCAATTTTGAAAATGACAAAGGTGCTGCAATCCAGCCGGGCTTCAAAGTGGGTGTTGGCTTTGCGAACTATTCCAGAATGATCACCGATCCAGATTTCCGCGGGCCGTTTCTGTCGATTTTTATTTGGACTGTCATGTTTTCGGGGCTGACTGTGTTGTTCACATTGGCACTCGGGATGCCGCTGGCGGTGTTGCTCAATTGGGAAGCGCTGCCCTATCGCACTGCATATCGGACCTTATTATTTTTGCCTTATGCGGTTCCCGCGTTCATTTCCATTCTGGTTTTCAAAGGCTTGTTTAACCAAAATTTTGGTGAAATCAACACCATCCTCCAGTCACTTTTTGGCATCAAACCCGCTTGGTTCGCCGACCCCACGCTCGCCAAGATTGCGATTCTGACAGTGAACGTATGGCTGGGTTATCCATACATCATGATTTTGTGTAGCGGCTTGATTAAAGCCATTCCAGCCGATTTGTACGAGGCATCGTCGATCGCCGGTGCGTCACCGCTCACGAATTTTTTCAAGATAACCGCACCACTTATCATCAAACCGCTCGCGCCCTTGCTCATCACTGTGTTCGCGTTTAATTTTAATAATTTTGTCGTAATCGCCCTGCTCACCGATGGCCGTCCTGATTACCTGAATACAAAACTGCCAGCAGGCACGACTGATATTTTGGTGTCGTACACGTATCGCATTGCGTTCCAGGATTCGGGGCAAAACTTTGGTTTGGCCGCCGCAATTTCAACCGTGATTTTCTTTATGGTAGCGGCGCTTTCGATGGCGAATTTAAAATTTGCAAAAATCAACGCAGAGAATAAATAAACGAGCAGGTAAGCAAACAAGCAGGAGAAAAAATGGCAATAGTCACCGGCAACAGTCAACGCTGGCGCGTCCTTGCAGCGCATGCGTTTTTGTGGATTTTGATTGCAATTACGTTGTTCCCGTTACTGGCGGTGATTTCCATCTCGCTACGTCCCGGCAATTTTTCAACCGGCACGCTCATACCGACCGAGATCAGTTTGGAGCATTGGAAACTGGCGCTGGGTATTTCCTATCAGGCGGCCGATGGCAGCTTGGTGGAGCCGCCGTTTCCGGTGCTCAAATGGCTGTGGAACTCGATTAAGATTGCGACCATCTCATCGTTGTTGATTGTCGCCATTTCAACTACCGCAGCCTATGCATTTGCCCGCTTAAAGTTCCAATTCAAATCGACCATTTTAAATACGATGTTGCTGCTACAAATGTTTCCAGCAGTCCTTGCGCTGGTGGCTATTTACGCCATTTTTGACACCATCGGCACTTATGCACCGTGGCTCGGCATTGAGACCCACGCCGGTGTGATCCTCGCCTATTTGGGCGGGGTGGCGATGCATATCTGGACGATACGCGGCTATTTTGAAACCATCCCCGTCGAGATCGAAGAGTGCGCAAAGGTCGATGGCGCAACCCAATGGCAGACGTTCCGTTATGTATTACTGCCGATGGCGGTGCCGATTTTAATGGTGGTATTTGTACTGGCTTTCATTGGCACGATTGTGGAGTATCCGGTCGCATCGGTATTACTGCGCGAGGAGCCGAATCTCACCTTGGCCGTGGGCTCGAAATATTATTTATTGGAACAGCGTTATTTGTGGGGCGATTTTGCTGCTGCGGCGGTGTTGTCAGGCTTGCCAATCACAATGGTATTTTTAATTGCACAAAAATGGATTGTCTCCGGACTAACAGCAGGTGGCGTGAAAGGTTAATGTTGTGGAAATTAATGCTGTGAAAATTAATATAACGGAAATTAATATGACGAAAGCAATAATATACGGTGTGATTGCCGCTGCTTCGTTACTCGCGCTCAACACGAATGCCCAAGCTGGCAAACCCCCAACCAACCAACCACCAGAACAAAAAAGCCCCCTATTCGCCAACCAATTTGATCGCGCCTTGGCAGGCCAATTTGAAGCCCGCGAACGTGATTGGCGCAATGGCGCCGTGGTGTATCAAGTGTTGGTGGATCGATTTGCGCCATCAGCTACATTGGCTGACAAAAAATCACTGTACCCCTCACCAAAAATATTGCGCCGTTGGGACGAACTCCCGCAGCGTGGCACCTACTTGCTCGATGCGCAACTCTGGAGCCACGAAATTGATTTTTGGGGCGGTGATTTGGAGAGCTTGAATACCAAACTGGATTACATCAAGAGCCTGAATGCCGATGTGCTTTATCTGAACCCCGTGCATCATGCCTACACCAACCACAAATACGACGCGCTTGATTATATGCAAGTCTCGCCCGAATTCGGCACCCGTGAGGATGTGAAAAAACTGGCGGCTTCGGTGCATGGCATGGGAATGAAAATGGTGCTGGACGGCGTGTTCAATCACATGGGTCATCACGCCAACATTTTCAAGGAAGCCAAAGAAAATGCCAACAGTAAGTATCGTGATTGGTTTGTTTTTGGCGCGCAATTTAAAACCGGTGCAAGGGTATGGGACATGGCCGAAAGCCTACCCGAGCTTAATCTTGAGAATCAAGCCGTTCGCAATTATATCTACGCCAAGCGTGATTCTGTTGTGCAAAGCTATTTGCGCGATGGCGTGGACGGCTGGCGGCTCGACGTGGCACGCGATATTGGTTTTAACTTTTTGAGTGAATTGACCCAGGCCGCGCACAAACAAAAGCCCGGCTCGCTGATTGTCGGCGAAATTGCCAACTATCCCAAAGAATGGTTTCCATCGGTGGATGGGGTGATGAACTTCACGCTGCGTGAAATTATTTTGCAAACCGTATTGGGCAAAATAGATGCGCAAACGTCGACGCGCATGGTGAGCCGCATTATTGATGATGCTGGTATCGAGCCCATGCTGAAATCATGGACGATGCTGGATAATCATGACACCTTCCGCTTGGCGACGGTCGTGCCCAATGAGGCGCAACGCAAGCTCGCACAGGTGCTGCAATTTACGCTGCCTGGTTCGCCTAATTTGTACTACGGCTCTGAAGTCGGCATGACCGGCGGGGATGATCCCGAAATGCGTGCGCCGATGCGCTGGGATTTGGCAAACCCAACCAACGCAACATTGCGATGGACCCAACAGCTCATCAACCTGCACAAAAAACATCGTGCATTGCGAGTGGGTAATTTCCGCACCATTACCGCGAACAAGCTTTTAGCATTCGAGCGCTACACTGACCGTGTTGAAGACAGCGTGATCGTGATCGCAAATCCAACCAATACAGAGGTGAACGAGATTGTGCTGGTGCCCAATTCAAAGCTGATGGACAACCGGTTAATGATCAATTTAATGGCGGATAGCAACAGCAGCAAAGCCAGCGCCGCAGCCAACGCTTTAGCCGGCACCATGACCCCAGCAGCCCCCGCAAGCCCCGTTAAAATCACCGCCGCCTTGCTAAATGTGGTCGTACCAGCCCATGGTTTTCTGGTATTACAGCCCGAGATTCATCCTGATGGCGGCTACTCGGCTTACAAACGGGTTCAGTAATGTTGGCGTACCGGGATCGGCGAATTGCAACCAAGATTGCCAGTGCAGTTAGTCTGGCGCTGGCTATTTCTACGCTCTCATCCTGCGCTAATACGCCAATGTCTGCTGCATCCTTTCCTACGCCGACACCTGCCCCTACGCCCTCATCGACGCCCTCACCGACGCCCTTAAATTTTTCTTCATCGATAGCAACATCAACAGCAACATTGTCAGCTATGCCGCATTGTTCAGCCAACCCGTTCGGCAAACGCGCGCTCTATCTGCGGGGCAGCTTTAATACCTGGAGCGCTGATGAATCAAAACGATTTAGCTACGCCTGCAATCGCTTTGAATTGGTCACCAAGCTCGAAGGCACACATCAATTTAAAGTCGCTGATGATGATTGGGCAAGTGATGCCGATTTTGGATTGCCGCCTGACATTGCTTTCTCTGTCCCTGTCACCGCTACCACAGCCACCACCACTGACAAACTCGCCGCCGCTTCATCGGGCGAAACCGTCAAACACCGCGCCGCTGCTGGGGTTTCAGCCATTGGCTTATCGGCACGCGGCAGCGGTATTTCTTTCACATTCGCAGGCGTTCATCGCCTCATTTTTACCATGCCTGATAAAACTGCACCCTCTACCCAAGCATCCAACGCCAGCCAATCTCCTCAGCTAACGATTGAAGTGTGCCCAACACCGCCGCTCAGCGACACCACATTATTCCTGCGCGGCACCATGAACAACTGGACGGCGCTTGATGATTACGCGTTCCAATATAGCTGCGATGCTTACTATTTAAACGTCAAGCTCCATGCCAAACAAGAATTCAAAATCGCCGATGCAGCATGGGCAAATCCAAACACATTTGGCGGCGTGGGAAATAAATCAAATATCGTCAGTGCGCAAGCGCTGCCGATTGGCAAGGCGAGTGATGCGGGCGGGGTCAGTAATTTGCAATTTGCATTTGAAGGCGATCACACCGTTCGCTTGGCGTTCACCGATGGCAAGCCCGTCATCACCGTCGGTGCTAAAACATTTGCCGATCCGTCCGCAAAATTAGTGACCGATCCAATCGCGCTTAGTGTGCAGCATGATTCGCGCCAGCTTGCCGACAAAGCACCGTTCGGCGCGGTGGTGGCGGGCACGCGCGTCCAGTTTGGATTGTCTGCACTCGCCGGCTTGGAAAGCGCCACATTTGTCGTTGAAAAGCGTCGGCTTGAAGGCAATCAGGAGGTGCTGGAATATCGCGAAGTCGCACGCGTGCCCATGCAAAAAAAGGATCAAAAATCATCGCCGAACAAACTGGATCGTTGGCAGGCGGAAACCGTATTCGGCGATGTCAGCATTTATGGCTATTATTTTGAAGTCGTCATTGGCGGAAAAACTTATCAATATCAAAACAACCGCAATGCGATTCATTGGACGCGTGAAAAAGGCACTAACGGCATTGGCCTTATTGAAGAAAAATCCGGCGATGCCAAATCCATTCGCCGCTTTCGTCATACCGTTTATGCCGCCGACTTTGTCGTACCTGCCTGGGCCAAAGATGCCGTTTACTACGCCATTTTTCCGGAGCGATTCCGCAACGGCGATAAGCGTAACGACCCCAAGCCTAGTCTAAATACTTATCAAGACAAAGACGTGGAGTTCCACAACAACTGGCTCGATAAACCTTATAAACCACATTCCGGTGACGGCTCCGATACGGTTTACAACAACGATTTTTTTGGTGGCGATATTTCGGGAATCATTGAGAAGCTCGATTACATCGCCGATTTGGGTGCCAATACGATTTACACCATGCCATTATTTACCGCCGCCAGTAACCATAAATACGATACAGCTGATTTTAAAAACATCGACCCCATGTTTGGTACCAACGATGACTTCAGCCGCCTGACTGTGGAAGCCGCCAAACGCGGCATTCGTGTCATTCCCGATACATCGCTTAACCACGTCGGCAGTGATTCGATCTACTTTGATCGCTTCAACAAATACCATCAAGATAAAATGGGTGGTGCATTCCAGGCCAACCATATCAACGCCGCATCCGCCTACGCTGAATGGTTTAGCTTTGATGCCACGCAAACGGATCCCGATAAACAATTCAAAGGCTGGGTCGGCGTGTCCGATTTACCGGAGCTCAACAAAGCATCGCCTGCGTTTCGCAAATTTGCTTTTGAAGATAACGATTCTGTCATGAAGCTCTGGCTTGATCGCGGCGCTTCGGGGTGGCGCATGGATGTCGCACCATGGATACCTGATGATTTCTGGAAGCCTTGGCGTGCGGCCATCAAACAACACAAGCCTGATGCCATCACGATTGCCGAAACATGGTTTGATGCCTCAAAATTCTTTCTCGGCAATGCGTTTGACTCAACCATGAACTATATTTTTCGCAACACCGTGCTCGATTTTGCGGCAGGCGGCAACGCACTATTACAGTATCAAAACTTGGAATTCATTCGCGAGGTTTATCCGCCGCAGGCGCTTTATGCGCTCATGAATTTATTGTCTTCGCACGATGTCGCCCGCAGTTTGTATGTGCTTGGCTATACCGACGAAAACATGGATGAAAATAAAATTCGCGAGGCCAAAAATCGTCTTCGCTTGGCCACGTTTTTCCAGATGATTTACCCTGGCGCACCCGCGATTTACTATGGCGACGAGGTCGGCGTGACGGGTGGCGAAGACCCCTACAGCCGTGCCACCTATCCTTGGGCAGACTTGGGCGGCAAACCGGACACTGCGCTATTGGCCGATTTCAAGCAGCTCATCAAAATGCGTCGCGATCACGCGGTACTGCGGCACGGCACCATCGAAGCGCCTTTACAAGCAGATGAGCAGGTGATCGTTTTAGCGCGAAAACTCGTTACAAAATCCCAAACAATATGGGCAATAACCGCCATGAACAACGCCAAAACAGAAAAGATAATCCCTATTCAATTGCCCCCTAAAGCCGCCCAGCAGTATGTCGATGCATTGACTGGCGAGATCGTGAGCGCCACGAATGAGCGCATAACATTGCGCATCCCTGCCTTGTTTGGCACCGTGTTGGTGAGCCGATAGATATAACTAGTCCGACGATCAAATCGACACGAAACTTCAATCATCAAACCTTATTCTCAAACCCGGAATGCGCTTTGCACATTCCGAGTGAGGTTCGATACTCTGTTTTGTGCGCGCCTACTTCCCCGCCTCGCAGGTATCTGCAATCTTCTTTCCAGCCATTTCCATTTTGACCGAACCGCGTGGTGAGTTGATATTATTGACCATCGTATAAGCATCTTTACCGTTATGCGTGACGGTGCCATCACCGGTGGTACCGTTTTCGCATTTCAGCTTCCATGAAATTTGATTGCCATCCACCTTTTTGTCGATGGTTTCGCATTTTTGTGGGCCACGATCAGGTTGATTTTTTTGCTCAGACCATTTACGTGCCTCGCCCGGTTTGACGCAGTGCGTCATGACGCGGTTACCCATTTTGGCGGCCATTTCAGGTGGCATGCCGGGCATTTCCATCTTCACCGTGATCTGCCATAAGCCCGATGGCATTTGATCGGTCTCGGCGTGTACAGCAACTGATAATCCAAGCGAAGCGACAGCAAGCAGCGTCGCGGCAGTAGTGGCGGTAGTGGCGGTAGTGGCGGTAGTGGCAATATTTTTAATCCTGTTCATGGCAATTCCTTGGGTTGTTTTATGAAAAGATGGTGTGAGGCTTGTTGTGAGGCTATAAAAAAGACACCTAATAATGAGATACATAACGAAACATGTGAAATCATATGTTGATCAATTCAATCTAACCATTTTACAAACACATCGTATCGTGCGACGCGGCTTTCGTAAATGCCGACACAAACATAAAAACGCAAAGTGCCCGCCCAGCCTATTGTTTGAGCCATTTAGGGAGGGGGCGATTGATCTGCTCCCGTGTGAGGTCAATATTGTCTGATGGTGTACAGACTGTTTATTTACACGATTACAATAAAGCCCATGAAACCACACAGACCATAATGCCATCCGTTCGCTTAGCGGATCAAGTCCGCGAGTACATTCGCTTTCATTATCGTTACAAGCGCTATAGCCTAGGCACTGAAAAATCTACCTGAGTGCAAGAAATTTTTCATTCGTTGGCGTTTACTGCAGCATCCACGCGAGATGGCGTACGTAAGACGGATTCCGGTCTCAATACATTTCGTTTAACTAAAATTAATGGCCGCACGTGCTGAACGTGCTGAACGCGCTGAAGGTGCAATGCGTTATACCAATGGAGGACACCAAGACAAACAAAACCATCTGGGCAGCATGAAATAAATTCATGCCCGTTCGCAAGCCAAGCAAGGCTGGCATCTCCGCATGCCCCACCCGCAAATTGAACGGCAACAAAAATTACCGGAACATGATTAAATGAGCATAACCAAATCAATACAATTAAAGTACAGGTTAGCGCACAGGCGTCTTTAAAAAATACATCATGACCAAGAACAGCCAGAGCAAGGCTGTAAAAACATAACTGGAAATATCATGCTCACCTCAAATTTATCGTCAAATCTGTGCGCCTTTGCACAAGGTGCGTCGTTGTTTGATCCTGCCGATTCACTCATCCCGTTTACGGTCGAAGGCGTACTCGTTGGCTGGACAAAGCGCTCGTTTGCGGAACATTTGGAAAACTGGCCCGAACACTTTACGGTACGTCCGCGCGGCGTCGGGATGCTGGGACATTTTGAAACCGCCGAGCATCGCAGCGCGGCGCTCAACGAAGTGGTGGAAGCGTTGGCGAGCGGCGGCATGATCCGCGGCTGGCGTAGTGAGACGGTGACAGTGGCTGAGACGTTTTATGCAAAGCCGTTATTTCATATCGAGCGTGCCGCCTCGCGCTATTTTGGATTGACAATGTACGCCTCGCATCTCAACGGTTTAACGATGCGCGGCGGCATGATGCATATGTGGGTTGCAAAACGCGACGAGCGAAAGGCGATCGATCCCGGCCGCTTGGACAATATGACGGCGGGCCGTATTGCGCGTGGTTATTCACCACAACAGACGCTGATTAAAGAGGCCGGTGAAGAGGCTGGATTGGTTCTCGAAATGGCTAACACTGCGCGTGCAGTCGGCGCTGTTCGCTGCAAATATTTGGTCGAGGAAGGGCTACATCAAGAGATCATGTTTGTGCATGATGTCATGCTGCCCGCCGACTTCATACCCAAAAATAACGATGGTGAGGTAGCTGGATTTCATTGCTATGCGATGGAAGAAATTTTAACCATGCTTGCAGCGCCCGCGCAGTTTACGGTCGATGCGGCGCTGGTGATGATCGATTGCTTGATTCGGCACGGCTACATCGGCCCAGAGCGTGATGATTATCTGGATTTGATTCATGCGATGCGGCCATAAATTATTCATCCAGAATTTAAAACTCAAATTAACACTCGAGCGCTGGCGTGGCTTTTGAACCAATGTTGCCTTAAAACACCCGCCAATAGGCGAGTTTTACTATTTTTACTTACTAACGTTCTGTTTGAATAATCTCGCGCTAGCGCTCGTCATCACCGCAGCACTCCTCCATGCCACTTGGAATTTTCTGCTTAAAAAAAGCGGCGGTGGGATCGGTGTGTTGGCGCTTTCTGCCGTGACGGCCACTCTGTTGCTCACTCCGTTTGCGGTTCATTTAATCGTGCAGGGCTTCATCTTTACACCCACCATCTTCGGCATGCTGGTAGGTAGCGGCTTGATCCATCTGGCGTATTTTTTGTTGCTTGATCGCGCCTATCAGGGGAACATCAAACGTGGGAATCCCAATGGTAGTGACAGTGGCAGTGGCAGTGGCGCGAATAGTGGTGGTGATCTATCAGTCGTCTATCCACTGGCACGTGCTACTGGGCCACTGCTAACCATCATTGCCGCTACTTTATTTTTTAATGAGCGGATGACGCTGATTGCGGCCTGTGGCGCATTACTGGTTGTCATATCAGCGATTTTGCTGGCGGGCAATCCGGCGAAGTTATTAAGCCGTGATGCAAAGTCTGGCGCGGGCTTCGCGCTGCTGTGCGGCAGCATGATCGCCTGCTACACCGTCTGGGATAAGCAAGCCGTCGCCGTGTTTTTGATCCCGCCTATTATTTTTGATTGGGGCGCCAATGTTGTGCGCATCATGATAATGGTGCCATTGGCGCATCGGCGCGAACCTGGCGCGATGCGCCTCGCATGGCGGCACCATCGCAAGGCGGTGATGGCGATTGGCATCATGAGTCCACTCTCTTATATTTTGGTGTTGACGGCGATGGTGTTCACGCCCGTCAGCTACGTCGCGCCCGCACGTGAGCTTTCGATTTTATTTGCCGCACTTATCGGCACGCAGATTTTAAAGGAAGGTGACACCACACGGCGCACCATCGCGGCGATCGGCATGGTGCTGGGGATTTCGGCGTTGGCGCTTGGCTGACTAAATCGGCTACCGTTCAGCAACCTCAGGTCTGCAATTCCACCCGACGCTCAAACAACTTTAGCGCTTCCGGATTTGCCAGCGCTTCGCGGTTTTTGACCGGTTCACCGTGAACAATATTGCGCACAGCCAGCTCAACAATCTTGCCGTTTCGGGTGCGCGGAATATCGGCGACTTGTAAAATTTTGGCGGGCACATGGTGCGGCGTCGTGTTCACGCGGATGTATTTTTTGATTTTCTTAATCAGCGCATCGGTCAGCACCTCACCATCACGCAAGCGCACAAACAGCACAATCCGCACTGTGCCCGCCCGATCCGGCGGCCAGTCTTGGCCGATAACAACCGCTTCCTCAATCTCGGCTAACGCTTCAACCTGCCGATAAATTTCTGCTGTACCGATCCGTACGCCGCCGGGATTTAACACCGCATCGGAACGACCATAGATAACCAAGCCGTCATGTGCGGTGATCTCGCAATAATCGCCGTGGCGCCATACATTCGGAAAGCGCTCGAAGTAGGCACTGCGATACCGCTTGTTGTCGGGATCGTTCCAAAAATACAGCGGCATGGTCGGGAATGGCTTGGTGCACACAAGCTCGCCTTTTTCCTGCCGTACCGATTTCCCAGCCTCATTAAAAACCTCAACCGCCATACCCAGCTGCCGACACTGCAGTTCGCCGCGATAGACCGGCAGTGTCGCCGCACCACCCGCAAACAATGCAATGATATCGGTGCCGCCGCTGATTGACGCTAAGCATAAATCACGCTTGATATGCGCGTAGACATAATCAAAGCCCTCGGGTGACAACGGTGAGCCAGTTGAAAGCATCATCCGCAGATTGACCAACGGATTCGCTTTGATCGGCGATTGGTGAAGCTTGGCCAGCGCATCCAAAAATTTCGCCGACACGCCGAAATGCGTCATTCGTTCAGTGTCGGCGAAATCAAACAATATCGAGCCGCGATTCACAAACGGTGAGCCATCATAGAGCAGCAAGGTGGCGTTGGATGCGAGTGCGGTGACGAGCCAATTCCACATCATCCAGCCGCATGTTGTGTAATAAAAAACACGGTCGCCGGGCTTCACATCGCATTGCAACTGATGCTCTTTTAAATGCATGAGCAGCGTGCCGCCCGCGCCATGAACAATGCATTTTGGCACGCCGGTGGTGCCAGACGAATACAGAATATAAAGGGGATGGTTGAACGGCAGCTGCGCGAATCCGATCTCCTTGGCCGCAAAGGGTGCGAGCCAATCATTAAATAAAATCGCGTTTGGAATGTTTTCAATTTCCGGCTTTTCGACGACATAGGGCACAACCACCACGCGTTTTACGCTCGGCAATTGCGCCGCCATTTCGCGCACGATGTCGATTGTCAGCATCGCCTTGCCCGCGCCGTAGTAGCCATCCCCGGCAAACAGAATCGTCGGCTCGACTTGGCCGAAACGATCCAGCACGCCCTGCAAGCCAAAGTCAGACGAGCATGATGTCCACACGGCGCCAATGCTGGCCGCGGCGAGTGCGGCAACGACGACCTCGGGCACATTCGGCAAGAAACCGGCAATGCGATCTCCCGGCGCAACACCTTGCGCCCGCATGGCCTGTGCGGTGCGCGAGACGTGATCATAGAGCTCGCGGTGACTTAAAACACGCTTAACTTTGTTCTCGCCCCAAAAGACAATCGCATCGGCATCGTCTTTTTGGCGCAGTAAATTCTCAGCAAAATTTAATGTTGCTTCGGGAAAGAATTTTGCGCCCGGCATTTGTTCGGCATGGATTAGTGTGCGCCCACCTTTGTTGCCGATCACACGGCAATAATCCCAGATCGCATTCCAAAAATCATCCAGATGCGTGATCGACCAATCATGCAGCAATGCATAGGTTTCAACATTCACGTTGTAGCGCGAATGGACGGCACGGGCAAACGCCGTCATGTGACTGGCAGCAATGGCTTGGTCGGTTGGTTTCCAAAGCGGAATATTGGCCGCGCGAGTGGAATCTGGCATGGATTATTTAGCGTAAAATTATAAATCTCTAGTCTAGGCGGGCATTTTGAGGCATTTATGCTCCGAAAGCCCCGCCGAAACTGGCGTTTATTATAAAATTCAGGTGCCAGTCATTTTATAGCGCAACCCGAAATGCCGCCGCCGTTTTCGCTTTTACATCCTCCAAAGTGACGCCCGGATGTAACTCTATCAACACCAACCCTTTGCCTGGCTCGACCTCAAAAACGCAGAGATCGGTGATAATTAAATTGGTCACCCCTTTGCCAGTCAACGGCAGCGAGCATTCTTTCAAAATTTTTGATGCACCATCCTTCGACGTATGCTCCATCAACACCACCACACGCCTAACGCCTGACACCAAATCCATCGCGCCGCCTGGCCCTTTGACCATCTTGCCGGGGACCATCCAATTGGCGAGATCGCCATTTTCGGCTACTTCCAAACCACCCAAAATCGAGAGATCGATATGCCCCCCGCGAATCATGCCGAATGAATCCGCGCTGGAGAAGAAACTGGAGCCGGGAATGGTGGTGATGGTTTGCTTACCCGCGTTAATCAAATCGGCATCGATATTTTCTTCAGCGGGAAAGGGTCCTATTCCCAATAGACCGTTCTCTGATTGAAGCGTCACACTCATGCCTTCGGGAATATGGTTTGCCACCAGCGTCGGAATACCGATGCCCAAATTCACGTAGTAGCCATCGCGCAATTCTTGCGCGGCGCGCTTGGCCATGAGATCGCGGATCGGTGAATCTTTTTTCGACGCGGCACCACCTTGCACCGTGCGAAACTCAATGCGCTTTTCATACGTTGCGCCTTGAATGATCCGATCCACAAAAATGCCCGGTGTGTGAATTTGATCGGGATCGAGCTCACCGATTTCGACCAATTCTTCGACTTCAGCGACCGTCATTTTGCCGCAACTTGCAATCATCGGATTGAAATTGCGCGTGGTCTTACGATAAACAAGGTTACCGGCTTTATCACCCTTCCATGCTTTCACAATTGACAAATCAGCCTGAATCGCTTCTTCCAAAATAAATTCTTTGCCGTCAAAGCTGTGGGTGTGTTTTCCTTCGGCTAATTTTGTGCCATACGCCGTGCGGGTGTAAAAACCGGGAATACCGGCACCACCCGCGCGGAATTTTTCCGCGAGCGTGCCTTGCGGCACAAGTTGCAATTCCAATTCGTTGGCCAACACTTGGCGCTCGAATTCTTTGTTTTCGCCGACGTAAGACGCAATGACTTTTTTGACTTGGCGCGTCTTGAGCAACAGCCCCATGCCGAAATCATCCACCCCCGCGTTGTTGCCAGCAATCGTCAGGCCCTTGACGCCAGAATCGACCAGCGCCTGAATCAAATTTTCCGGAATCCCGCACAGGCCAAAACCGCCGGCAGCGACGGTGATGTCGTCTTTTAAAACATCCGACAAAGCCGATTTCGCGTCGGCATAGACTTTTCCTTTTCCGTTATTGCTGGCTTTGCTCATGATGTCGCTCCTAAAATATTCTGGGAAATTAATGCTGCTTGCCACCAAGCGAAATGATGTCGGCACGGTGTTTGATGGCTGCCATTATCGCCGCTTTTGTCGCGATGGCCATTTCAGCGATTGGCAGGGAAAATAATTGTTCCCGGCCAACGATCTGCGAATCTGCATAAGGCACGTGCATGAAACCCGCGCGCATGGGATATCGCGCTGCAGCCGGTTGCTTTCCTTGCGCAGGCTTCAACAAAGCAATGTGATGCAAAACTCCATAAAGCAAATGGTTGCAAACAAAGGTGCCTGCTGTGTTGGAGACCTCGGCAGGCACACCTTTTTGTCGCATCGCTTCCACCATTGCTTTGATCGGCAGGGTGCAAAAATACGCGGCGGGCGCGCCCTGAACAATGGCCTGATCAATCGGCCATGCGCCTTGGTTATCGGCGATGCCGGCATCGTCAATATTGATCGCCACACGCTCCACGCTCATGTGGGTGCGCCCGCCGGCCTGGCCGAGGCACAGCACGATTTGTGGGTGGTGTTTGTCAATGGCGTTGGTAACAGCTTTGATGGATTCACCAAACGCTGTTGGCACGCGCAGCTTTTTCACGCGAAAGCCTGAGATCACATCTGGTAGCGCTTTGACGATTTGCCAAGAAGGGTTTATTTTTTCGCCGTTGAAAGGCGTAAATCCGCTGACGAGGATCATCCGACTTGGCTTTTCCAGCATTAGCTTGCTTCAGGCAATTGAATTTTTGCCTCGGCACCGCGCACCATCTCCACATGGGGAATGCCATCTTCGATATACATCGCAGACGAGGTTTCGAACCCAAGCCCGTTGTAAAATTTTTCGAGCCGCTGTTGCGCGCCAATTCTATTCATTTGGCCTTGATACAAAGCGTCGTGTCGTGCCAGCGCTTCACGCATCAACACTTTGCCGCAACCGCGTCGGCGAAATGCTTGCGCGGTAACGACGCGACCAATGGATGGCTCGGGATACTTAATGCCGGGATCGACCAGTCTGCAATAGGCTGCAAGTGTTGTCGTGGCGCCCTCAACATGCCATCCCAGCAAATGCCAAGCAAAAAAATCTGCCCCATCGTTATCCTGGAACGGACAGTTTTGCTCCATCACAAACACATCGATCCGAAGTTTAGAAACAGCGTACCAATCGCGAATAGGCAAATCATCAAACCGTGCAAATTGCCACCGCAAGCTACGTTCCGGCATTACTGTACCTTTGCCAAATGGAGCCACGTCTCCACGACGGTGTCGGGATTCAGCGACATCGATTCAATGCCTTCTTTCATCAGCCATTCGGCCAGATCTGGATAGTCCGACGGACCTTGCCCGCAGATACCGACATATTTATTCGCGCGGCGACAAGCTTGAATCGCTAAATGCAGCATTTGCTTCACAGCAGGATCGCGCTCATCAAACGCATCCATCACCAAGCCCGAATCACGATCAAGTGCTAACGTCATTTGCGTCATATCGTTTGAGCCGATCGAAAAGCCGTCAAAGCGCTCGAGAAATTGATCAGCCAAAATCGCGTTCGATGGGATTTCGCACATCATGACAATTTTTAAGCCATTCTTACCTCGTTCCAAGCCAAACTCTTTCATGATCGCCAACACCTGATCAGCCTCTTTGAGGGTGCGAACGAACGGTACCATCAGCTCTACATTCGTTAAGCCCATGCTGTCGCGCACAGAGCGCATGGCTTCGCATTCGAGCTTGAAGCAATCGCGAAAGCTGTGGGCGATGTAACGGGAAGCGCCGCGGAACCCGAGCATCGGGTTTTCTTCGGTTGGCTCATAACGGGGGCCACCGATTAAGTTACGATATTCGTTGGATTTGAAATCTGACAAACGCACAATAACTTTTTTCGGGTAGAAAGCGGCTGCAATCGTTGCCACGCCTTCGACCATTTTTTTCACGTAAAAATCGACCGGATTCGCATAGCCACGCGCTTGCTTCTCGACTTGCACTTGCAATTCTGGGGGCAGCTTTGCGAATTCCAAACAAGCTTTGGGATGGATCCCGATCGTGTTGGAAATAATGAATTCTAGTCGGGCCAAACCAACACCATCATTGGGCAGTTGCGCGAAGTCGAATGCGAGTTCCGGATTGCCGACGTTCATCGCGATTTTGACCGGAATTTGCGGCATTTTATCAAGCGAGACTTCGATCACCTCAAACGGCACGGCACCGCGATAAATATGGCCGGTATCGCCCTCGCAACAACTGGCGGTAACCAATTCACCGTCTTTAATCACATGCGTCGCATCTTCACAGCCGACGATGGCCGGTACACCGAGTTCACGGGCGATGATCGCCGCATGGCAGGTGCGGCCACCGCGATTGGTGATAATTGCCCCTGCTTTTTTCATGACTGGTTCCCAGTTCGGGTCGGTCATATCAGTGACGATCACATCGCCTTCGCGGAACAAATGAATTTCGGAAACATCCTTAATCACCCGCGCCGGACCAACGCCGACTTTGCCGCCAATGGCCCGGCCTTCGGCAATTTTTTCACCGCCGGCTTTGATGCGATATCGGGTCAGCACATCGGTTCGCGTTTCCTGGGATTTTACGGTTTCAGGGCGTGCTTGCAGTATGTAGAGCTTGCCGTCGTTGCCGTCCCTTCCCCACTCGATATCCATCGGACGGCCATAGTGCTTTTCAATCGCCACTGCGTATTTGGCCAGCTCTTCAACCTCAGCGTCGTTTAGCGAAAACTTGTCGCGCTCAATTTGATCAACGGGTTTGACGATGACGGATTTGCCCGCCGATTGTGCGTCGGCGAAAATCATCTTTTCGGCTTTGGTGCCGAGGCTGCGGCGCAGCACGGCGGGTCTACCCTCACTCAAACAGCGTTTGCCGACATAAAATTCATCGGGGTTCACGGCGCCCTGCACAACCATTTCGCCCAAGCCGTAGCTTGAGGTAATAAACACCACATCACGGAAGCCGGATTCGGTATCCAATGAAAACAACACCCCCGCCGCACCTGAATCGGAGCGCACCATCCGTTGCACACCGGCACTCAAGGCCACCTCAGCGTGCGCAAAATCTTTATGGACGCGATACGAGATGGCCCGATCATTGTAGAGTGAGGCGAAGACGTGTTTGATGGCTTCCAAGATGTTATCGATACCGCGGATATTTAAAAAAGTTTCTTGTTGCCCGGCGAATGAGGCATCCGGCAAATCCTCCGCTGTAGCCGATGAGCGCACCGCCCAACTGGCTTCGGCATTGTCCTCGGTTAATTCTGCATAAGCTGCCCGGATCTCGGCGTCGAGTGCGGGTTGCAGCGGTGCCTTTATCACCCATTCGCGCACCATCGCACCGGTCTTATTGAGCGCCTCAATATCGTCCACGTTCAAATGAATGAGTGCGGCGTTAATTTTTTCGGTGAGATTATTGTGCGTTAAGAAATTGCGGAACGCTTCAGCCGTCGTCGCAAAACCGCCAGGCACACGGACACCCGCACTAGACAACTGGCTAATCAATTCACCGAGTGACGAGTTTTTTCCGCCAACGGTTGCGACGTCGTCCATACGAAGTTTGGAAAGCGGAAGAACGAGGGGAAGTGTAGAGGGGGAGGCAGGAGCTGAAACAGGGGCTGTCGATGACATGGCGTATCCGGTAAGTTTTTAGAAGTTAACCGTAGCGAGCGCGGCAGAACATGATGCGAATTAGTGAATTAGTCGGGTGAATCGCAGGCGTCGAGGGTGACGACCGCAACAAACCAGGAGAAAAGCGGTATTTCAGCCATAATTATAGCCTCGCTTCAATCCGCACTGCTGATTTTGCTGCGGCGCAATAATAGAGGCGGAAACGAAATCCACCCGAATACCGCCAAGAAGCCACACAGAAACCCAAAGGGAAGCCGCATGCCAAACCGCCGAACCGCATTTTTTATTTCTGACCGCACCGGAATTACGGTTGAAATGCTGGGCAACTCGCTGCTGACCCAATTCGATGATATTGAATTTCACCGCGTCACGTTGCCGTTCGTAGACAATATCGAAAAAGTGCGTGAAGTGTTGCTGGACATTGAACGTGCCAATGTGGAATCGGGCATGCGTCCACTCGTGTTCACGTCGCTGATGAAATCGGATTTGCGCGCAGAAATCAATAAAGCGAATTGCATGGTGTTGGATGTGGTGGATCGTTTCATCGTGCCGCTGGAAGAAGAGCTTGGCACCAAATCCGCCCACGCAATTGGCCGCAGCCATTCGGCGGGCAATTTTAAGGATTACAACCATCGTATCGAAGCCGTGAACTACACCTTGGCCCATGATGACGGTATGACCAATCGCAATTTGGAGCAGGCCGATATTATTTTGGTCGGCGTATCGCGCTCGGGGAAAACGCCAACCTGCCTCTATTTGGCGTTGCAATTTGGTGTGAAGGCGGCGAACTACCCGCTCATTCCGGAGGATTTGGAGCGGATGAAATTGCCGCCCGCGCTGTTGCCTTTACGCAACAAAGTTTACGGCTTGACGATTGTGCCGGATCGTCTTTCGCAAATTCGCCAAGAGCGCAAGCCCGATAGCAAATATGCCTCAATCGAGAACTGCAAATGGGAGGTAAAGGCCGCTGAAGCCCTGATGCAGCAAGCGGGCATTGCGCATCTGAATTCAACGACAAAAAGCATCGAAGAATTGGCGACAACACTGCTGCATGAGGCGCAATTAGTGCGGCGTGTTTATTAGTGATTCCTGAATAAAAAATATAAACTCTAGCACTGGCGCGGTGTTTCAGTTATTTTCACGTCAAGATTGTTGCCCCGCCTTGAGTTCAACGTTTTTAACCTCCTTATTGCCGAACCGTGCCGAGGCGTTGCTGAGACATTGTGGAGAGAATATTTCGTTGTTTTTACGCACATCAAGGGCACCAAAAACAGCTGATTCATTGAGTCAACGTCTCATTTGTGACATGATTATTGGGTTAATAAAGCGTTGGCGGTTTGTTTCAGGGTTGGTTTTGCGTCGCAAGGATTGGTTGTTGTCCGTAGCTAGTTGCCGGTAGTATCTTTGCAAATGTGTTTTTTGATTCGTCAGCGGTTCTTAAAACCCTTAGTACCCTTACGTAATGGCCTTACTTAGCACCTTTAATTAGCACCTTTAATTAGCACCCTTACTTAGCACCCTGAAAATTCTTAATGCTCCTTAATGATCTGAAGCCAGCGTTATCCATTCATATCAACAAATCTGTAGCAACAAAATCTGTAGCAATTTTTAGCCATCCATAGCCATAAAATAGCAATCAATAGCAATAATTTAATCTCGTGAGGAGAATGTCATGTCTGTCAAAAAACGTCTTATTCCAGCTCTAGTTGCTTCCACACTGGCGCTTGGCGCGTCGCTCGCCACCACGTCGGCCAACGCGGTGCAATTCCAAGGCGTTTACGTCTTCGGTGACAGCTTGTCGGATGCTGGTTATTTCCGCCCCTTCTTAGGTGCTCTTGGTGTACCCGCAGCACTCGTACCGACAGTGGGCCGCTTCACGACCAATCCTGGCCCCGTCTGGGCGGAGATCATCGCCACACAATACGGCGGCAACCCGAATCCATCCAACGCAGGCGGACAAAACTACGCGCAGGGCGGCGCCCGTGTGGCCACGACATCCATAAATTCTACGCCGCCGGGCGGCAATGCTAACCGCTCTGTTCAAACCCAAATTACCGAATATTTGACATCAACGGGCGGTTCGGCCAATCCCAACGCGCTCTATTCGGTATGGGCTGGGGCTAACGATATTTTCCAAACCTTACCCGCGATTGCTGGCGGTACCGTAAATCCGACAACTTTCCTCTCTAACTTAGCGCTTTCCGAAGTGCAGCAGATTGGTCGCTTGCAAGCCGCTGGCGCCAAATACATTCTCGTTTTTGGTTTGCCTGATATCGGCGCTACGCCCGGATTCTCGGCGGCGCTCGGCGCGCCAGCCGCGCAAACAGCCGCAGGGACACAGTTATCTGCTGGCTTTAACATTAATTTGTTCAACACCATTGCGGCGAGCGGCTTACGCGTGATCCCAGTTGATACGTTCACGTTACTCAAAGAAGTGACCGCCAATGCGGCCGCCTTCGGCTTCACCAACACCACTTTGACTGCCTGTTTGCCAACGGGATCAGCCTCCTCGCTGACCTGCTACGCAGGCAATTCAGTTCCTGGCAGCGCGACCAGTTATCTTTACGCCGACGCGGTTCATCCATCAGCAGCGGCACATGCGATTACGGCTGATTTTGTCAGGTCGCTGATCGACGGGCCGAACGCCTATTCCACCATGGCGGAAGTCCCTCTCGCGTCACGTGCTGCCCATATCCGCACCTTGGATGAGGGCGTCATTGCGGGTCAGCGTGCAGCCATTGGCAAAGTCACGGCGTTTGCAGCAGGCGACGGTGGCAAATTCAATATTGCAAATAACGCATTGAGCCCGCAAACGGATTCTAAAAACCGCACGGCCACCGTCGGCTTAACCTTCCGCGCCTCCGAGAGCTTCACTGTCGGTGTGGCGGTCGGCAAATCTACGGCTGATGCCACCATGAACGGCTTCGGCAAGTTCAGCACCAGCGAGACTGCTGGTTCGGTGTTTGGCTCGCTCAAGAGCGGAGATACTGGTTTTTACGGTAATTTTTCAGCTACGATTGCTAACATTCAGTTTAATGATGTTCAGCGTAATATCAAGCTCGGAATCACCACCCGCACCAACACCGCCAGCACCAAAGGTGACAATGCTTCTTCAAACGTAACCATCGGCTATGACTTTGCGCTGGGCGGCTTAACGGTTGGACCATTCGTTGGCATCACCAATCAAAACGTAACCGTCAATGAGTTTGTCGAAAACAACAGCAACCCGCTTGAACAATCAACACGCCTTAAAATTAGCGGCCAAGATCGTAATTCCAACGTCACCAGTGTCGGCGCGCGCGCCAGCTTCAAACTGGGTAGCTGGACACCGTTTGCCCGTATTTCCTACGATCAGGAAACCAAGCGCGATCCACGTTTCGTCACGGCATCGCCGGTCACCGTCACGCAAAACATCAGCTACGACATTCCCGGCTATGTGCCATCGAAAACATGGAGTACCGGCACGATTGGTATTCGTGGCAACATCACAGATCAAATTGGCTTGGCTGTCGTTTATTCCAGCGTATTTGGACGTGATAACGTCAAGCAAGACGGCGTGACCGCGAATGTGTCATTTGCGTTTTAACTAGCTTGCAGCAGAAGTTTTTGTATGGCTAAAGGGCTGCGATTATTTCGCAGCCCTTTTGTTTTTTGCCCCCCTATTTCAAACTCTTTTATTTTTTTGCTATTTCAACCTTTTAGCTCCTTCAATTTTTTAGCTCTTTCAATCTTTTGGATCGTTCAATCTTTTAGCTCTTGTGACGCCCAACCCTGCCGAGCCTTGCGGAAAAATCGTCAATGAAATGCATTTACACCGCCTCTAATCTGCCCGACGCCCATCTCGTCCGCGATTTACTCGCCCAGGCTGGTATTCCAGCGCATATTTTCAATGCCAATGGCATGAGCGCCTTGGGTGAATTGCCGATGTCGGCCGCCTACCCGCAGGTCTGGATTGTGCAGCTCCATCAAGAGCAACATGCTCGTTCGGTCGTCGCGGATTACCAGCGCCCGGCGAGCGAGGCTGCCGAACAGCGTTGTCTGCATTGCCAAGAAGGCAATCCGGGCAGCTTTGAACTATGTTGGTGTTGCGGGGCCGCGCTATTTCAACCGTAATGAATCCGTTCACGTCGTCGGGTTGCAAAGCGTCATCAGATGGGAGACCTAGCCCTGAATGAGCTGACGCAATGTTTTTTGTTACATCTCGATTTATGGCCGATACCTCTTGACGGGCGCGTTTCTGCTAAAGTGTTGGGTCTAAAGAATCGTTTCAAATAGAATTGCCAGCCAATCGTTGGACGCGCACTTCGCGTCGCGATCTTACTCAAAGTTTTCTAAACAACTACAGCAGATGGAGCAACAAATGAAAGTTTTAAATCAACGCGGAAGCTTGGCAACCGTTTTCACTAAACTGGCGACTGCTGCCGCCGTCGCGGCGATCGCGGCGATCGGTTTGTCGGGTTGCGGCAAAAATTCTTCGCAGAGTACTGTGTCCAGCGTGCGGATCCTGAATATTGCGCCTGAAGCGGGAGCGATCAGCATCAGCGCGTTTATCAACGGCGCAACCACTGCAACCAACTTTCAGTCCGGCATCGCCTATAAAGCGACCAGTGGATATACGGACATCACTAGCGGAGCGCAGAGCTTCCAGATTTCAAATGCGGGCGGTGTAATCACAACAACGCCAACTGCATTTTCGCTATCCGTTGTGTCGCAACAGAAGCAATTGCTGGTGGTGTTTGGCGGTGCAACAACCACCTCGGCGGCGTTTCTAAACAATGATCAGTCTAATGTCGCTAGTACCAATGCACGCGTTCGCGTTGCGAATTACATGGTTGGCCTGGGCACGTTTGATGTCTATGTTGTCGGCTCGGCAGTCGACTACAACACCGTATCACCAACGATTGCAACGGGCACCGGCATTTACGATGTTGCCATCGGCTCCTACCAAGTGATACTTACCTCGCCAGGCACAAAAGACATTGTGCTGCGCGTGCCAGCGCGTCAACTCGACGCGCAGCAGGTTTATAACCTCGGATTGTTCAATGCCGGTTCGGGTGAATTGCCAAGCGCGTTCTGGCTCAAACAAAATGACGACACTGGAACGCCTGAGTTTATAAATAGCACGATATCGCGGATCCGCTCGGTGAACTCGCAATCGACCGTTGCGTCGACAAACGTCAATGTGAATGGCGCATTGTTGTTTACGAACGTGACTTACGGCACGGCGTCAAATTTCGAGAAAACGTCAAGTGGCGCAAAAACAATCGTTTATAGCGATGCAGGCAATCCACCGTCTACTAATACCTACACGCTCAACACGACTTTTGATGGTGCGACGGACTATTCAACATTCCTCTCGATCAATCCTGCCGACAACAGCATCAGCGCATTTTCGATTTCAGACAAGATTTTCCCACCAAAAGGCACCAATATCCGCGTGCGCCTCGTAAATGCAACAACGATTCCAAACCTTGCTTTGTCGATTGGCAACAAGCCGCTTACCGGACTCACGGCAACGCGCGCGGCCTCTGCTTATTTCGAGACAACAGGCGGACTTGGTACAACTGTTAGCGTTAGCCGCGATACCGCTGCAACCGCCGTGATTAGCGACACCAAGGACCTGACTGGAGGCGGTTCCTACTCCATCATCGTCTCGGGAACATTGGCGAACCCGGCGATCCTGACCAAGCTAGATAAATAGCGCTGGCTTCACTGCTCTGTTTTCTATTTTCTTGCAGGTGCACTTAGCAAGAAGCTGAAAGTAGGTAGCAGATTGGTTTACAAAAATAAAAAAGGCGCACAGCTGTGCGCCT